>JAYTXC010000034.1:0-33295 GCA_043743145.1 Rhodospirillales bacterium | reverse complement strand
GATGACGACGCTACTTCCGGTCGTCGATGCGCCCGCGCCACGCGCGCCCGAACTCGGGCTCGATCCCGTGCTTGCGGCGTCGTGGCTCGAGGCGTTTCTCTACGATGAGCTCGTCGTGCGGCGCAACATTACGCGCGCCGTTCTCGGGCTTTCGGGTGGCGTCGATTCGGCGGTCGTTGCGTATCTCGCCGCGCGGGCGCTGGGCCCGAAGAACGTGCATTGTATCCGCATGCCGTACTCATCGTCGAGCCCCGATAGCCTCGCGGACGCGCAAGCCGTGATCGACGATCTCGGGTGCGAATCGCACACCATTCCGATCGCGGGCGCGGTCGACGGCTACCTGCACCTCGAACCGGATGCCGACGCGCGCCGTCGCGGGAACGTCATGGCACGAACGCGGATGCTCGTGCTCTTCGATCAGTCGGCAAAACTCGGTGCGCTGCCGGTCGGCACGGGAAATAAGACCGAACGTTTGATGGGCTACTTCACGTGGCACGCCGACGATTCGCCGCCGGTGAATCCGATCGGCGACCTCTTCAAAACGCAGGTCTGGCAACTCGCGCGCCATCTCGGCGTGCCCGAACGCATCGTTGCAAAAGCGCCGAGTGCCGATCTCGAAGCGAACCAGACCGACGAAAGCGATCTCGGCATCACGTACTTCGAGGCCGATCGCATCCTCGCACTCATGCTTGAGGGCTACGACGATCGCAAGATCGTCGCGCGGGGAATCGCTGCCTCCGACATCGCGCTCGTGCGCAAACGCGTCGACTCCACGCATTGGAAACGC
Organism: Rhodospirillales bacterium; assembly: GCA_043743145.1. GTDB lineage: Bacteria > Vulcanimicrobiota > Vulcanimicrobiia > Vulcanimicrobiales > Vulcanimicrobiaceae > JANYGA01. Next base: position 32,508 of record JAYTXC010000034.1, on the reverse strand, counting down.
CATCTCCCCACGACGGCGATGCTCTCCAATAGCGCGATCAACGAATTTTACTTACGTCCGGTGGATTTCTAACACGATGACGACCGTCGCTCCAACCGCTCTCGATGTCACGAAGTACCCCTTCGTGTTCTATCCCGTCGGCCTCAATCTCTCGGGCCGCAAGTGCTATGTGATCGGCGCGGGCGACGACCGCGAAGCGATCGAGAAAGACGAAGCGCTGCGCGACGTGGGCGCCGACGTCGTCTGGATTAAAGATTGGGAACACTACGCGGATGAAGATATCGCCGATGCGTTCTTCGTGATCTTCACGCCGCAGATCGAACCGCCGGCGATTCGCATCCGCGCGCTCGCCGACAAATATAAATTTCTGCTCTGTGCGATCGATCAACCCAAGCACGGCTTCGTCGCGATGCAAGCAACGGTGAAGGCCGGGCCGTGTCGCGTTGCGATCTCGACGGGCGGAATCGCGCCACGCGTGGGCGGCAAATTGCGCGCCGCGTTGCAAGCGGCGATGGATACGACCTTCGAACGGTTCATCGCCTGTCACAACGCGCAGAAAGAACGCAACAAGCTGCGCGTCACGACGTCGGCCGAGCGCCGTGCGGCGATGATCGCGAAATCCGAAGGTCTCGAAATCGATGTGAAGATTACCTATCCGCAGTGGTTCCTCGACGAACTCGCGGGCTTCGCCCCGAAGGTTGTGTAGGATGCCGAGCGTCGAGATCGTCACGATCGGCACGGAGATTCTGCTCGGGCAACTCGTCGATACCAACAGCACGCATATCGCGCGAACGCTCGCCGATGGCGGCATCGATGTCTTCGCGAAACATTCGGTCGGTGATAATACGGCGCGACTCGCATCGATGCTCGAAGGGGCGCTCTCACGGGCGGATGGCGTGATCACGACGGGCGGCCTCGGCCCGACGGTTGATGACTTAACCAAAGACGCCGTGGCCGCCGTGGTCGGCACGACGCTCGCGTTGCACGAACCGTCCATCACGGCGATCGAAGAGCGCCTCGCGGCCTTTGGTCGCAAAGGCCCGCTCACCGAGAACAACCGTCGCCAGGCGATCTTGCCCGTCGGAAGCGTTGTCATGACGAACGCCAACGGCACGGCGCCGGGGTTCATCGCGCTACGTGCCGACGGCAAGTTCGTGGCGTGTATGCCGGGCGTGCCGAGTGAGATGCGGGCGATGCTTGCCGATTCGCTCGTGCCGTGGCTGCGCGAGCGCTTCGGCGTGCGCGATGCGATTTTCACGCGGACGCTGCACACGATCGGCATTCCCGAATCCGAAGTCGATCTCCGCATCGAGCCGCTCTTTCGCGATTTGGTCAATCCCAAGATCGCCGTGCTCGCGCATACCGCGCAAGTCGATGTAAAGATCATGGCCAAAGCGGCGGATCGCGCCGCCGCGAGCGCCCTCATCGCGCCGATCGAGGCCGATCTCCGCGCGCGCATCGGTGCGGGCATCTATGGCGTGGACGATGAGACGCTCGCACACGCGATCGTCGATCGCATCGCCGCACGCGGCGAGACGCTGGGATGTGCGGAGTCGATTACGGGCGGCGCGATTGCCGATGCGATCGTGCGCGTGCCGGGGGCATCGCGCTGTTTTCTCGGCGGGATCGTCGCGTACGACAACGCGGTAAAAGAGGCGCTGCTCGACGTGCCGCACGCGACGTTGCTCGCGCACGGCGCCGTGAGTGAAGAAGTGGCCGCGGCGATGGCGCGCGGCGCTTGCGCGCGATTGGGCACGACATTCGGGCTCGCAACGACCGGCATCGCGGGCCCGGGGGGAGCGACGGAAGAGAAGCCGGTCGGGCTCGTCTACATCGCCCTTGCCGAGCGCGGCGGACCCGTCGACGTGCGTCGCGTCACGCTCCCGGGTTCGCGCGACGAAGTCCGCAGGCGCGCGCTCATGTTCGCCCTCAATCTGCTTTGGCGCCGTCTCGAAGGCGACCAAATGCCGGTTCCGCGCGTTAGTATGGCGTAATCGCCGTTCCGAAAGGCCTCGTTTTGCAACGTTCGCTCGTCTCCGCAACCACGCTCGTCGTCGCGTTTGTCCTCGCGGGCTGCGGTGGCGGTGGTGGCGGAACGCCGCCCGCACCGGGTGGCGGCAGCCCGACGCCAATCGCAACGTTGCCCCCCGGCGGCACCCCCCCGCCCGCCGGCCCGAATGCAACCGTCGTTTCGGTGCAATCGGTGCCCGCCGGCCTCGGGGTAACGATCAACAACGGCGCGTTATCGCAAAGCGCGACGACGCCATTTACGACGACGCCGCGCGTCTCGAACTTTCAGACGCTGATTTCGATTGCCCCGAGTAATAATGGGGCTCCGTATACGTTCGGCGTCGACCAACACGGCGCGGGCCTGAAGACGTTCCTCTACAATCAAGCGGCGGATACGAGCGGCTCGATTGGCGCGGTCTCCTCGACGTCATCCGCCCGTAGTCTCGATGCTTCCGGAGCGATGCGCGCAGCGGCAGATGCGGCGGCGCTCCCGCGTCGTTTTTCGCGCGGCGCGCTCGGACGGCCGGCGGTGAGTGCGACGCGGCTCGTCGTGCGCTATCGCGCCTCCGCACTCGGCCTCGCGGGCCTCGGTCGAACGCACCAAATCGAGAGCGCCGAAGGCGCGAATGGTGGCGTCGATATCGGTCCGCGGACGGGCTCGGTCGTTACGCGTATTCTCGATCTCCCCACCGGGCGCACGATGACCGAGTTTGCGACGGCGATGCGCGCGAAACCGGAAGTTGAATCGGCCGCTGCCGAGCGACTCTATTACACCGAGAACTCGACGCCGGTCAAACCGCTAGATACTCATTACGATGATACGCAGCAGTGGTCGATGTTCGCGATTGGTGCGCCCAATGCGTGGGGATACACGCACGGTTTATCGAGCGTCGCAATTGCGGTCATCGATACGGGCGTCGATTTCAGTCACCAAGATTTCGCGGGACCGAAAATCACGTATGCGGAGCGCATTCTGAACGGCGTGACGACGACGGGGAACGCCTCGGCGCAAGATACCGACGGCCATGGAACCAACGTCGCCGGCATTGCCGCAGCGGACACGAATAATGACTTTGGGTACGCGGGCGTGGGCTTCGATACGAGCTTGCAGATCTACAAAGTCTTTGCCGATGGTACGGCAGCGAATAACTATGCGACGTCGGCGAATTCGGGCGACGTGACCCAGGCGATCTACGACGCCGTCTCGCATGGCGCGCGCGTGATCAACATGAGTCTTGGAACGTGCCAAGTCGAAGGCACCGATCCGATGCAACGCGATGCGGTCGCTTTTGCCCTCGCGCACAACGTCTCGGTCGTCGCGGCCGCGGGCAACGAACGCAGTGGCACGAGTGGCGACCCGAATTGCGCGAAAGGTTCGTCGACGGTCGATTTTCCGGCCGCCTACGATGGCGTGATCTCGGTCGGAGCATCGAAGCTCGACGACACGAAATCGCCCGGCGTCGCATCGCTGCTCAATACGGAAGCGGTTGCGTCGTATTCCAACAGCGGCCCCGGGCTCACGCTCGTTGCTCCCGGCGGCGATCCAACACCCGCCGACACCAACGGCACCACTGTGCCGACCGATCTCTTACATTGGATCGCGGGACTCTACTCGACGACCGCCGCCGATCCGAAATTCCAGTGCAAGGTCACGACCGATTGTCGCGCGCTCTTTGCCGGGACGTCACAAGCATCGCCGCACGCGGCCGGCGTCGTTGCGCTCATGCTCGCGGCGAATTCGGGGCTCACCCCCGCGCAGATCAAGACGATTCTTTCGAACACCGCCGACGATATCGGCGATCCCAATCAAGGCGCGGGGCGCCTGAGCGCATATCGCGCACTCGCTGTGGCGATGGGCGACGCGAGCCCGCCGTCGCTTCCAGCGAACATAAACTTCGTTGCCTTCGCATACGCGCCAAACGGATCGAACACGCCGCAGATTCTCGACGTGACGTTCACGACGGGCGTGCGGGTGGCGAGCAATGGCACGTTCCGCATCGCCGATATCCCCGCGAATGCCCCGAACTATAAAATCGGCATCTGGTACGACGCCAATGGCGATGGCAAGGTCGACGCGGGCGATTACTTCGGTGCGACTGCTACGACGTGTAGTGCCGCCGCGACGTGTACGTCAGCAGCAACGGGAATCGTCGTTCGTCCAGTGCCTGCGGGCTTCACGTTGAACTAGCGTAAATTGGCGTCGTGGTCGCATCGGAAATTCTCTTATGAAAGAAGAGGCCTGAATAACTGCTCGCACTGCATTCTGGAAATGCCGGTATGAGCAACGAGAGTTCAGGGACGGACCAGCTATCGACCAGATCGTACTCAAGCTCCTGAAGAGCCGAGATCAAGTCCTCGCGATTGTGAATCATGCAGGCGACATCGGACGTCGGTCCGGCTTGAATGGTTGCGATCGCCGAGCCGTCGGTGAACGGCGTGCGATTGATTAAAATGTAGTGTGGCCGAATGGGGAGTTCTTCGATCATCTTCGGCAGGGGCGAACGTAAGTAATGGAGCGAGCCGGACAAGAACAAGAGGTCGGCTCCGCTCGCATCAGACCAAGCGGTCGTAAACGAGAGCTGTCTGATGCCCCGTTTCGATCGGAGTTCGTCTCCTCGCGTGGTCACTTTGGGTAAATCGTAGACCTGCCATTGGAGCGACGTTGGGACATCGATATATTGCGAGTAACTGTAAAAGAGATTCCCGACGTTCCCGCCGACGTCAAAGACGCTCCGTATCTCCGGGAGGATGCGCGATAGATGGAACAACGCAGCATAATCGCTCGGTCGAGCGTGAATCGTTTGTGCCAGCTGAGCTTGCGAATTCTCGACGCTCTCATGTTCGGTTTGTGGGAATGCGGCAATCGCGTCGAGCGCATCACTCACCGAAGCAAACGGGCGATAGTGACCGACGAGCTTCCGGAAAAGAAAACGTGTCATACGCTGAGATCGCGTGAATCGAAGAAGCGCTAAGAACGCGGGGAAGTGGCTGAGCCGCACGACCCAGCGGGCCCCAAAACGATAACGCCTAATCGTTGCCAATGATCCGCTCACGTCACTCCTTCGCTTTCGCAGGGCATGATGTTTTCGTCAAGCTCCGGTGTTCTTAGGACACGCTCATTTTGCGTTTCGCTCTCCGCGTGAAGAGCGAATTACTTTAGTACGAGATTGATAATTGCGCTGCCTGCAATAAAAAATACCGAAAGATCGCGATCATTACGCGCTCGAGTTTTTGCCGAAGACATTGGTAGCTCGCGCCTCTCGGTAAGAGAATACCAGGCTGAATTGAGCGCAATCGCGTGCAAAAGTCCTAGGCAGTCAGGATTATTTCTGACCCGCGGATGATGCTAAAGCCTCATAGCCGATCGCCGCGAGCACACGTTGCGTCGCGAGACCGTCGGCGAACGTCGGGAGTTGGGCGGGCTTGCCCGCGATCGCTTCGGCGAACGCGTCGAGCAGCGCGACGAACGGTGGGATGTTCGGATGCGCGGCGCGGAGATGGTTGTGCGCCTGCGGTTTGAGTTCGAGTTCCGACGTCTCCTCATCGTCGACGACGAACGTCGTGACGTCGAGCAGATCCGGGCCACTCGACACGGCCGTGCGCGTCGCGCCGTGGACGGCGAGTGTCGACGACGCAATCGCGCGCGTCGCATCCGCCGTGACGGTTGCGATGAGACCGTCGCCGTAGTCGATCGTGGCGAACGCACCATCGGCGACGTCGCTCGTGAACGCAATCCCGCCTGCCATGCGATGCGGATTTGCCGTGCGTTCGTAGCCCGTCGCACGCACCGGAGGCCGACCCGCGAGCCAGGTCGCCGTATCGATGAGATGCGAGAGGATCGCGCCCGTGAGGCCGCCGCCGCGCTTGCGTTCGAACCACCACGAATTGGGTCGCTCGACTTCCACGCGAAGGATGCTTCCATTCCACGCGACTTCCATCGCTCGAAGCGCGCCGAGATGCTCGTTTGCAATGAGTTCGTGAATGGCGATACGCGATGGCGTGTATCGGAACTCGTGCGCGAGCGCGCAGACGGTGCCCGCGCGTGCACTCGCTTCGAGCATCTCTTGCGCGTCTGCGACGTTCATCGCGAAGGGCTTCTCGCACATGATGTGGAGCCCACGCGCGAGACCGGCGAGCACGTGTTCGCGATGGGCGAAAGGTGGCGATGCAATCGAGAGCACGTCGAGTTCCACACCCGCGAGCATCGCATCGAGCGAGGCGAATGCATGCGGAATTTTGCGCGCTTTGGCGACGGCATCGGCTTGCGTCGGCGATGCGATCGCGACGACCTCGAAGCTCCCTTGCGCGGTGAACGACGGCGCGTGGACGAGGCCGCCGAAACTCGACCCGATGATTCCGACGCGTACTTTTTTCATGCGAAGATCCGATCGGCGACGGCAGCGGCGAGTAATTCGAACGCACGACCGAGTTGCGCGTCGGTAATGACGGGTGGTGGCGCGAAGGTGATGGATTCGCCGCGCGTGCCGGATTGTAAGAGCAGAAGACCTCCGCGCAGTGCGCGTATCACGCTCGCATTCGCGAGCGCAGGATCGGTGAATTCGATCGCCCAGAGCATGCCGCGGCCGCGGACGTGCGCGATTGCAGCATTGTCGCGTGCGATCGTTCCGAGTGCGGCTGCAACGACGGGTTCGCGCTCGCGCGCGATCCCGGCGATATCGAGCCGTTCGATCTCCGCAAGATTTGCGAGCGCTGCGGCGCATCCCATCGGATTGCCGAGATACGTCGAGGTATGCAGCGCTTCGCCCGCACTCGGTTTCCAGGCATTCGCTATTTCGTCACTCGCAATCGCTGCCGAAATCGGGAAGCCACCGCCGAGCGCTTTTCCGACGCAAACGATATCGGGTGCGATGTCCTCACGTTGCGATTCGAACATCACTCCCGTGCGGCCCCACGCGGTGTAGATTTCGTCGAGAATGAGCAACGCATCGTATTGCGTACAGAGCGAGCGTAAGCCGCGCAAAAAGCCGTCGGGTGGGACGATGACGCCGGCGCGACCTTGAATCGGCTCGACGATCACGGCGCCGATGCTCCGATCTTTGCGCAGCGCCTTCTTCACGGTATCGAGGACGCGTTCGAGCGCCTTGGGATCGCGTGGATCGGGGAAGCGCACGAAGCTCGTCGATTCGCGCAGCTGTTTGCGCCACGGCGCGCGAAATTTCGCGATGCCGCCGACTTCGATCGTGCCGTACGAGAGTCCGTGATAGCCGCCTGCGAAAGCGAGCACGTTCGGTTCATTCGTCGCGAGCAACGCGGTTTTGAGTGCGAACTCGACCGCTTCGGCGCCGCCACTGCAGAGAAAACTTTTCGCGTTTTGCATCGGCGCGAGTGCGGCGAGTTTCGCGAGGAGGCGCGCCTTCATCTCGCTCGGGTGGACGTCGCCCATGCCGTGCGGAAGGCGCGCGGCTTGCTCGGCAATCGCACGGGCGACAGCGGGATTCGCGTGGCCGGTCGTTGCGACACCAAACGCAGCGGTCGCATCGATGTACCGGTTGCCATCGACGTCGGTGACGAGCGCACCGCTCGCATGATCCCAGAACACGGGAAAGTCGCTCGAGAGATAGGTGATGCCGCGGTTTTCACTCGCGCGTAAGTCAGCCGCGAGCGATAGCGATCGCGGCCCCGGCACCTCGGTGACGATGGCTTCCAACTCGGCCGTCATGCCTGATAGATAGCCCGAACGAACGGCAGAATCCGCCCGACACCGCCGTGGTCGCCCGCGAGCGGTGGGGTTTGTAGCGTTCCGAGCGTGGCGATTCGCGCAGCCCCGCTCGTGCGTGCGAAGGCATCGAGATCGCCGCGGGGCATCGCCCGTGCGTCGGTTGAGAACGCGAGGCCTTCGAGCGGGATACTATGGCGCCGAAGGAATGTGAGCGCGTCGCCCGGAGATGCGATTGCGTAGCACGCGACGACGCGGCGTAGGAAGGGGGGCGCGATCGTAAGATCGCTCTCATGCGCGACGACGTGTGGCGCGAGCGCGCTCACGACGACGGCTGCGCCGCCTTGTGCGGCGCGAAAGCGCGCCGAGCGCACGTACGCGGCGACGTTGGCATCGTGTGTGGTGTCGGCGGCGGGAAACTCGATTGCGATCTCGTCGCATGCGTTCGCGAGCAGCGTCGTAAATGCGAGCGGGGAAATCGCGGCGCCGTCTTCGACGAAGATCGCATGGAGCGAGAGACACCCTTCGCCGTCGTAGAGAAGCGCATCGCGCGCGGCCCCAAGCGCGGCGATGCGGGCTTGGCTCCCGTCGGCGAGTGCGGTGCGCGTCACATACCCGATGCTCGTGCGATGACCGTAACCAACGAAACGGGCGCCGGGAGCGAGGTTCGCGCGGATCGCAACGAGCGCCGCGTCACCGCCGAATGCGACGACGACATCGGCATCACCGAGCTCGGCGCGTGCGCTTACGTCGTCGTCACCGCGCCAAGGCTCGGCCGTCGCGCGTGCCGCGAGTTCGGGCCATTCTTGTGCGAGCGTTTCGAGAAACGCGCCGATGAGCCGATCGTCGCGATCTTTCACGCGGACGTGGGAGCCCGCAACGAGGGCGAAAACGAGCGGAAAGAGCGCGACCCCGATCGTCGTATCGCTCGCGACAATCGTGACGCGTTCGAACGGTACGAATGTCACCGCCGGGCGATTCGCGCGATCGACGAAATGCTCGAGCGCATCGAGCCCTCCGAGTTCGTTTGCAACGATCCCGCAGATCGTCGCCGCATCGATCTCGGCGAAGAGCGCGTCGAGAGCGTAATCGATCACGGGTTCCGTGTAGCCGGTCCGTTCGCGGAGTGCTCGCGTCGCACGAACGCGTGGCGGAAAATCGGCGTCACGCCATCGCGCCGCGGCGTCGGCGATCGCGCGCGCCGCGCGGACGATGGGACTCGGCATTGCCTTTGCGGTTCGCCGAAAAAGGATGCGTCTACTTCGCCCCAAATGGCGCGTGTTCTCTGCTCCTTTCGAAGCGAGGCTTCATTCGTGCTCTCTCGTCGCGCACTCGCAATGGTCATCGTCTTCGCGGGCGCCGCGTCGCTCGCCGCATGCGGCGGTGGTGGGGGCGGCTCGGGTGGACCTGGGTCGCCGCCGACACCGACGCCCGTCCCGACCAACGGCTCGGCGCGGCCCGCTGCCATCGGCGATGCATTTACCTATGCCGGCACGTTCTCGCAGACGTTCGTGCGACCACCGATTACGCGCGATCCCGTCCCATCGCCCAATCCGGCGAATACGCAGACGCTGTCGTATACGATCGCGCAGAGCGTCACCGTCGCAGCCCCGCCCGCCTCGGGCGCTTTCGCAAGCGCGACCTTCGATATCCGAACGGTCGAGAGTGACCTCTTGCTCGGTGGGCTCAAGACGCTCACCACCACGACCGACGCGTTCGAAACGTCGACGGCATCGGGCACGTCGACGATCGTGCGCGCGCTTGGCTCGGTGAGTTCCTCGAGTGACGGCACGACGTTTCAAACGACGTTCGGCGTGGGGAATGGCCTCATCGATATTCTCCCCGAGACGACTGGGCCGGTCGTGCCTAACAATACGGCGGCGGTGACGCTCTCGGAACGGGATCCAACGACGCAATTCACGCAACGCACGACCAATGCCGACGGCACCGCAACGCTCGCGATCAGTTATCCCGACGGGACAACCGCCAACGGCTCGTATGCAACCGACGGGTCGGGAACCTATAGTTTACCACTGATCATTCCGAGAACGAGTACGTTCGTCGTCGGCGCGCCGCGGCCCAACCCCGCGGGAACGCCGTTCATTCCGATCACGATCACGTACGCAGCCGGTCTCTTCCCGACGCCGAACACGACGCCCACACCAACGATCGTGACGCGCACGGTTGCGGTGTGGTATCCGCAACCGCTCGTGCTCGCGCAGGCGTCGCTGGTCGACAATGGGTCGGCATCGATTCCCGCAGAGTGCAACGTCGGCAAATTCGCGCGAAGCGGGAACCAGCTCGTCGAAACGCGCTCGAGTGTCGATCCGATCCTTGGCGAACTCGATTTGCAGACGACGACGTCGTACACGGTTCCCGGCGTCGGGGTCGCGTGCGTTCAGTTCAGCGATGTCGCGACGACGTTCTACGATTTCTCGCGACAGACGTCGTCACTCATTCGCACGCAGTCCACGCCCGATCAGATCACGACCACGCTCGAAACGCTTGGCATCACGCAGGCGACCGTCTTTGGAACGACCGCGCGCACGCGTTCGCTCGCGACCGAGCGAGCATTCCTCACGGCGAGTGGGGCGCGTTTTGCCGCGGTGCTCGCGCAAGGCCGAGCAAATCGTCGCGATGCCGTCTTCGCCCATACGGGCGAGAGAGGTCGTTAAGATGCGTTCCACGCGAATGATCGCCGCCTTCGCCGCGCTCGCCCTCGCTGTTGGCTGCGCGGGATCGCACGGCACGCCCGTCGCGCCGTTCGCACCGGCAACGGCTTCGGCCGTCGGTCCCATATCGACGGCGTTCGCCTATGATGCCGCCGCGATTGCCGCGAGCGCGTTCATCGGCCCTGCGACGTTTGGGCGTTCGGCGATCGATGTCGTCTTGCCGATGCACGATGCCGACGGTTTACGCCGCTATGCCGCCGCCGCGAGCGATCCAAAGGCACCGGAGTATCGCCATTTTCTCGAGCCGACGGAGATCGCGGATCGCTTCTCTGCAACGAGCGCCGATCAAGCGCGTGCGATCGCGTATTTCCATGCGAACGGGCTCGCCGTCGCAACGTGGAAGCAACGCATGCTCGCGCGCGTTGCGGGTTCGCAAGCGCAACTCGAGCGCGCGTTCCACACCCACTTCGGCACGTATCGCGATCGCAACGGCGCGACGTTCTTCGCCCCGATGACGCCGCCGTCGGTCGATGCAGGCATACCCGTATCGGGATCGCCGAATATCGTCGCGCGCGCGACGGCATACACGACACTCTTCGTGCCCTCGACCGGTATCGGAACGGGCCTCGCGCCGCAACAGATCGCGGCGGCCTTCGATTTCACGGGCGCGTATGCGGCCGGATATACGGGTGCGGGAATCACGATCGGCATCATCGGGACGGGACCCGTCCAGACCTCGTCGGGTGGTCGTATCGGCGATCTCGAAGCGTACAAGAGCCTCTATCACGTTGCGGGCACGAGTACGGTCACCATCGTGTCGCCCGACGCACGTGATCCCGTCGTGAATGCCAATAGCGGCTTTGCCTCGCCACCGCCCGTGACGGCGCCGTGTACGGCGGGGAGTCTTCCGGGCGCACCGCCATCGGAGTTCCCGACCGCGACGTGCAACCCCGAGGATTTCGAAACGCAGATCGATACGGAACAAACGGGTGCGCTCGCGCGCGATTCCGCGATTCAATACTTTCTCGCTTATAATCCCAACGACGGATGCCCGGGCGTCGGGATCGCGAGCCCGTGCCCCGCGGGCGCCGGCCACGCGCAACAGGGCCTTGCAGAAAACGATGAAGAGGTCCAAACCGCGATCGATCGCAACACTGCCGACATTCTTTCGCTCAGCTACGGCGGCAGCGAGACGGGATCGGCCGCGCCGCCGGGCCAGGCGAGCCCGCCGTATGAATTTGCGGCGAATGGAACCGGTTTAGCACCGAACCAATTTGCGGCTCTGGCAGCGCAAGGCATTGCGGTCTTCGTTTCCAGCGGTGATAGCGGCGCGAGCGGGTGTCAGGGTCCGCCCGTGCCGGGCAGCGTCGATAATCTCTGCGTTTCCTACCCCGCTTCAGATCCGAGTGTCGTCGCCGTCGGTGGCGTGACGACGCCCGTCAATTCAGCGGGCCAACTCGTCGGGCCGATCTCGGCGTGGGGGTTGCAGAGCAGCTCGGGAGCGAGCGGTTCGGGTGGCGGCGTGAGCGGCTATTTTACGCAGCCGGCATATCAGATCGGCGCGCCGGGCATCCTTGGCTCGATGCGTAACTCGCCCGACGTTTCACTCGAAGCGGCACCATCGACGGGTGTCGCAACACTTACGAATGCCGATCCCGCACTCGGTGGCGCGTCCTTACGGCCGTTCGGCGGCACGAGCGTTGCGGCGCCAGAGATGGCGGCAATGTGGGCGCTCGTTTTGCAGGCATGCAAATCGACTTCGAGTTGCGTTGCAAAAGGCTCGGGCATGCGGCCGTATCGCTTGGGTAATCCCAACGCACTTTTTTACGGAATCTACCGGAACGCGGCGGCCTACGGGAAGACGTTTCTCCCCGTGACGTACGGGAATAATTCCGTCGCACTCTACTGCTATTACAACGGCAGCGACGTGGCGAATTGTCCGACGCCCGCACCGGGCTCGACGGCGACGCCACGGCCCGTGCCGATCCCGATCGATTCGGGCTACAATGCCAATCCGAACGGTGGCTACAATCAGATCACCGGCATCGGCGTGCCGTTCGCGCGCGCGCTCATTCGCGCGGTTGTTGGTGTTTGAGAAGAATTTGGAGATGACATCGTGATCGCATTGGTTTCCGTCGTGCTCGCACTCGTGCAGGCATCGGTCGTCGCGCTCGGTGGAACGTGCGCGGCGAAACGTGCCGCGGATTACGGGGTGGCGTGTTCGACACCGATTCGTGCGAACGTTGCGAAGGTGTGCGCGGTGACGGCGGAGCAGCGCGGCAAGATCGCGAGCTACTACGGTCGCACGTCGCTGCACCACCGGGCGCAACTGCGTTACGCCTTTCCGCGCGGCGAGGCGGGCGATCCGATCCTCGCGATCTTCTTGCAAAAGCCGGTCTCCGGCACGCCCGACAGCTACGAAGTGCTCAACGTCCAATCCGCGACATCGGAAGCGCTCGTGTACGAGCGCTGCGGCAACATGGTGCATTCGGGAGCGCCGTACCGGATCTGACGATGGGCGGTGCGATCGGCGGGTTTGAGGGATACCCGAAAACTCGCCCAGACGCGTAACGCTCGCGCGAGCTAGGAGCGCGGCGCGAGGCCTTCCGCATCGAGCGAACAGCCGCGTAACGGCGCGTCGATATCGCGGCCGAGGAGCACGATGCCATCCGGCGTCGCATACCCGCGGTCTTCGGTGTCGATTGCGATGACGGACGAGCGATTGCCGAGATCGACATGGCGCAAGTATCCCGTCTCGCCGGGCCCGACTTCACGTCCGTTCGCATCGAGGACGAGCGTTCGCAGCCACGGGACGCTCGCTTTTACGCGCGCTAGCGACGTGCGCGATGCGGGCGTATCGTAGAATTGTGAGACGAGTTCGGTCATTCCGTATTCGGCGACGATGTCGTGTTGTGCGATACCGAGTGCGGCCTCGAGCGACGCGTACAGGTCGGCGCGTTCCACCACGCGCGCACGGCCCTTGAAACCGCCGGTCTCCATCACGCGCGAACCCGCGGGCGCGGCGAACGTACGCCCGGTCGCGGTGAGCCCATCGAGTAGCGCGACGAGCGCGAAGGCCGTGCCCGCGATGCAGACCGGCTGGCTCTGCGCGATCGCGAGATCGAGCGCTTTGGTGAAGCCTGCGATATCGACGGCATCATCGTCGAGAAAATACGCCGCTTTGCCATCGCCACGTAAGACCGCGACGTGGCCCATCATGTAACCGAGGGAGGAATACTGCTTGAACCGCGGGTTCGGCACGAGTTGCAGATAGCGCAACTTCGGCGCATCGGGCAACATGAAGCGATCGAAGCCTGCGAGCAGCGCCGCATCGTAGAGTGCCGCACGTTCGATCCAATGTTTGCCGCTTTGCGTCGCCGTCGTACCGCTCGTATGGAATTCCAATTCGCGACGCACCGTATCGAACGTCGCCAGCGTCGCATCTTTGAACGCACTCGCGGGAACGGCCGGAATCGCGCGCCAGGATGTGATGGCATGCGGGTCCGACACGCCAAGTGAGATCGCAAACGCACGGTACGGCGCGTTCTGCGCGAATTGATATGCGAACATCTCGCGCGCGAGCGTATCGAACGCGTCGTCGCTCGGGCCGACGCCCGTCGCCGCATACGTGCGCACGATCGAGAGAAATCGCTCGTCGAGCGCGTGTGCGACTGCATCCGCTGCGATCGTCGCGGCATCGGTGTGCGAGGCCACCCTAATTGAGGCGCGAGGTCGGCGCGATCCGTTTCGAGGTGATGAGTCCACTATTGAGACCGCCGATCGAGAGGCCGCCATCGAATCGCGCCGTCTCGACTTTGATGCAGCGATCGACGACGACATCGAGGCCCGCGGCATCGGCGAGCGCGATTGCGACATCGTCGATCACGCCGTACTGAAACCAGATCGCTTTCGCGCCGATCGCGATCGCTTCGCGCGTCACGCCGGCGGCCTCGCTCGAGCGACGAAAGACGTCGACGATATCGGGTGCGCCGTGGACGGCCGCATACGCGGCGAGCGTCGGAAATGCGATGACGCCGTCGATATCGTGCGCGTTGGGATTGATCGCGGCGATGTGCATGCGGCCTTTGGTGCGCAGATACGAAAAGACGAAGTAGCTCGGGCGTGTCGTGGTCGGCGAAGCGCCGACCATCGCGAGCGTGTGCGAACGTGCGAGAAGCGCGCGTCGCTGCGCGACCGTCTCGAGGATCATGCCGTCGCTCCCGACTTCGCAGCCGCGGCGGTCGCGGCGCGGAGTCCATTCTCGAGATCCCAGAGCAAGTCGCTCGGATCTTCGCGGCCGACCGATAGGCGGACCATATCGGGCGAGACGCCACTCACGAGCATCTCTTCGTCGCCGAGTTGTTGGTGTGTCGTCGATGCCGGATGGATGACGAGCGATTTCCCGTCACCCACGTTTGCGAGATGGCTCCATAATTCGAGCGCTTCGATAAAGGCGCGACCGGCTTCGCGGCCGCCGCGTAAACCGAAGGTAAAGATCGCACCCGCTCCCTGCGGCAGATATTTTTGCGCGAGCGCGCGGTACGGAGAATCCGCAAGCTCGGCATATTTTACCCATGAAACTTCGTCACGACCGCGCAAAAAATTCGCGACGATGCGCGCGTTCTCCACGTGCGCCGCCATCCGCAGCGGCAATGTCTCGAGACCCTGGAGGAGCATGAATGCGTTCATCGGTGAGAGCGCCGCGCCCACATCGCGCAAGACCTCGACGCGCGCCCGCATGAGCAACGCATACTCACCGAACGTTTCCGCGAAATTCATGTCGTGGTAGCCCGGGCTCGGCTGCGAGAGCAACGGATGCTTTCCCGCGCCCCACGGAAACTTGCCGCTTTCGACGAGCACGCCCGCGATCACGGTACCGTGGCCGCCGATGAACTTCGTCGCCGAATGCGTGACGATATCGGCGCCGAATTCGATCGGCCGACAGAGTGCCGGCGATGCGAACGTGTTGTCGACTACGAGCGGGAGGCCGTGCGCGTGTGCGATCGTGGCGAGCGCTTCGAGATCGGCGACGTTGCCGCTGGGGTTGCCGATCGTCTCGGTATAGACCAGCTTCGTGTTCGGTAAGATCGCGGCTTCAATCGCGCGCGGATCGTCGCCGGGCACGAGCGTGCAGGCGATGCCCATCCGCTTGAGCGTCACCGTAAATTGCGTGACGGTACCGCCGTAAAGACTCGCCGTTGCGACGATATGATCGCCCGCTTCGGCAACGCAGAGGATGGCTGCGAGTTGGGCTGCGAGGCCGCTTGCGAATGCGACGGCGCCGAGCCCGCCCTCGAGGCTCGCGATGCGCTCTTCGAACGCCGCGACCGTCGGGTTGCCGATGCGACTGTAGATATTGCCGTACGTGCGCAACGCGAAGAGTTCGGCTGCGTGCTCGGTTGAGTCGAAGACGAAGCTCGACGTGAGATAGATCGGCATCGCGCGCGCGCCCGTGGTCGGATCGGGCGGCGTGCCCGCATGCAATGCGCGCGTCCGAAATCCGAAACTATGGTCGTTCATGCTAGATGCCCTTGCGGAAAATGCTGCCCTTCGACCCTGGCCGGTGCTCGGCGGTGAATGCCGTCGGTTCCGTCTTCCCGTTGCCGAGATCCACGTTGCCAACCATGTCGGATGCTCCTTCGACGTACCCGCTCATCGTCACGTTTCCAGCGGGCTCTTTCACGAGCACGCGAATGAGCCGACCGTCGTAGGTGCCTTCGAAGGGGAACGTCTTTGCGTTGACTTTCCAGGTGCCGGTGATCGCGCCCGCAGCGCCCTGAGCGATCGTCAAGTACGAATACTCGGTGCGATCGATGTACTGCAACTGCACTTCCCACGTACCATCGAGGGTTGCGAACGCGGGCGACGTCGGCGTTGCCGAGGGCGCCGGCGCGGGCGTGGACTTCGTCGCATCGTCGGAGCGCTTGCTTTTACGGCCGCGCGGCGCGGGGCTCGGTGCGATCGAGGCGGCGGCAGTTGGGCCGGGTGTCGGCGCAAGGGTCGGTTGCGGCGTGGCGACGCGCGTCGTAGCGTTTGGCGCCGGCGGCGCCGGCGGTGCGCCTTGTGCAGCCGCTCGGGCGCTTGGGCCGAGACCAATCGCGCAGGCGAGCGATGCAAAGAGTGCGAGCGACGGAACGGGGCGCGGGAGACGAACGTGCTTCAAGGAGCCTCACATGGGTGTGGAACGAGGACCGGTCAAAAGGCCAACGTCACGCGTTCGGCCCAAGTTCCGGACTGTCTTGCCCGCGCTCAAAACTTAAAGTAAACGAACGGTGCCGCAGCTCCGGGAAATGTTGCGAGCTCGAGCGCGAAGAGCAACGCGACCGCGGCTCCAATACGCACGAACGGCGCGTGGACCCATGGAAGATTCCGACGCGTTTCGATGGCGATCTCGATGCCGATCGCGATGGCTGCGAGGCTGACTTGCCCGAGATCGAGGAGCGACGCGCCGGGGCCACCCATCACGAGGGCACTTGCGGCGGTCACCGCATCGCCGAACGAGTGTGCGCGGAAGAGTATCCAGCCGACGAGCACGAGCACGAACGTGACGATCGTGCGGACGATGCGTGATGCGATTCCCGGTGGAGCAGCGTCGCGGACGCGCCCGACCCCGAGGAGTCGCTCGCCCGCGAGCAAGATGCCGTGGTAGCCGCCCCACGCCACGAACGTCCAACTCGCGCCGTGCCAGAGCCCGCCCAAGAGCATCGTGATCATCAGGTTCCGGAGCGTTGCATATCGGCTTCCGCGATTGCCGCCAAGCGGAATATACAGATAGTCGCGGAGCCATGCAGAGAGCGTCATGTGCCAGCGTCGCCAAAATTCCGTGATGCTCCACGCGAGATACGGGCGTCGGAAATTTTCAGGAAAATCGAAGCCGAGCACGCGCGCGCATCCGATCGCGATATCGCTGTAGCCCGAGAAATCGAAGTAGATCTGGAGTCCGAAGGCAATCGCGGCACTCCACGCTGCGGGCGATCCCGGATGCGCGCCGACGTTCCCAAAATATGCGTCGGCAACGGGCGCGAAGCGATCGGCGAGCGCGCTCTTTTTCAAGAGCCCGATCGCGATTTCGACCAGGCCACGCGCGATCGCGCGCGAGTTCGGCCGACGCCAGTTCCAGAGTTCGCCGAAAAAACGCTGCGCGCGGACGATCGGTCCCGCAAGTAATTGTGGGAAGAACGCGAGATAGAGCGCGTAGTCGAGCGGATCGCGCACGACGCGCGCTTTGCCGCGCGAAACGTCGACGAGATACGAGATGCTTTGAAACGTATGGAAACTGATGCCGATCGGCACGAGCACGTGTAAAGCCCACGGATCGTAGCCGAGGTGCAGCGCGTTTGCGATCGATGTCGTCACGAAATCCGCGTATTTCATCGTGCCGAGAAAGGCGAGATTGAACGCGATCCCCGTGACGAGAAAAAGCTTTCGCCGCGCGCCGGTCGTGCGAGCGATGCCGAGCCCGAAGGCATAATCGGTCACGCTCAGCGCGAGTAGCACCAGCACATACGCCGCGTTCCATCGCGCGTAAACGTACCAACTCGCGGCGAGCAACACGATCGTGCGCACACGTGCCGTGCGCACGAGCGTAACGAGCCCGGCGATGATGGCGAAGAAGACGGCGAATTCGTAACTCTGGAATCGGAGCGGAACACCGATCTGTAGCGCGTGCGCGGCGTTGATGATGAAGACGACGGCCGATCGCGGCACGCTCGCTCGCACCTCATGGCGATCCGATTCCGAACGTCCCGTCGACGTGCGAGACGCCGTCGTTGCAAAATGAGGATCGGCGAGCGCGCGTGCGACATCGCGCCCGAGTTGGTCGCTCAATTTCGCCGCGCCGGCGGCGTTGACGTGATCGAAATCGGCGAAGTCTTCGAGCCGTTCGAGTGCGACGTACGGCGCTTGCGGTAAGAGCCGCACGCCATGCTCGCGTGCGAGCGCGAGCAGCGTTCCCGATGGTTCTGGCGGAGGCGCGCGATGCGCCGGACGCGTGGGGATGCGTACGAAGAATACCGGCACCGACGCGTGCGCATACCGCGCGACGATCGCGCCGAGCCACTCGCGCCGATACGCCGCATACGACGCGCTCGGCGATGGGCGGAAGAAGACTTGACGTCGCAATTCGGCAAGCGCGCTCGCCGGCATATCCGGTGGCGCGACGATGCGGTCGTGTGTGAAATCGATCTGCATCATGGTGAGATGCTCGTTGCGGAACGTCGGGGTGTCGTACGGCGCGGCATCGTGAATCATCGCGAGGCGCGCGCGCGGATCGCGTGCGAAGGCCTGGATATCTTCGCGCAAGAGCGGCCCGCGGAAGCTTAAATCGAAGAGCGCTTCGAGTCGTGACTCGGGTGTCGAGAAACTCGCGGCAATCGCGAGCGTCTCGGCGGCGTCGGCACGCAAGGCGAGATAGCGCAGATCGTAGCCGCGATCGTTTCCATCGATGCTTCCGATCGCGCTGTCGTCGTCGGCGTACGTATCGACGGGAATGACGATCGCGCGATAGCGATCGGCACGCGGATCGACGATGCGATCGAAGGTCGTCCAGACGCGCGGCGTCGTTCCGGCCAGCGCACCATTGACGAAGTGTAGGTGCGGTGCTGCCGCATCCGCCCGTGCGGTGTCGAGACCGTTGAAGATGCGCGAATCGCCGAGGACGAGGACGTCGCGTTCGGGGTGCTGCGATGTTGCGTTGACGCGTGCGATCCCGCGTTCGAAACTGCCGGCGGTCGATTCGGGCGCGAGATATGCGCGATAGAGCGGGGCGATGAAGATCGCCGCATCGAGCAAGACGAAGACGATGACCGTGATGATGGCAATACTGGCTTCGAGCGGTAAACCAAGAAGTGAGAATCGCGACACACGTTGCGATGCGGTAGGAATGTCGGCCCTCTCGACACAACGCCGCGACGATGATGGTTCGGCGTGCACGTTTTGCGTTGCTCGGCAGTCTCTTTGCCCTGAGCACGGGGTGTTCCGGTGGAGGCAGCGGCGGGGCACCCACATCGTTGCCGACGTCGACGCCGACACCGGCGCCCACCGCGACGCCAACGCCACGTGGCGGTGCGACCACCGCGCCGACGCCGACGCCGATGCCGATTGTGACCGCATCGCCCACACCGATGCCGACGCAACCGCCGTCGGGGCCCGCGATCGCGATCACTGCGCGGCCGCTGCACAATAACGATGGTTACACCTATCGCGGATCGACGCAGCAATCGTTCGTTTATACGGGCGCTTCGTCGAAACCGTCGTCGAACACGCTCTATGCGGTGACGCAAAATGTCGCCGTGACCAACAACGCGACATTCAACAGTGTCTCGGGACTCTACGACTTTAAGACGACCGAGACCGACACGTCTGCGCTTCAAGTCACCTCGATCACCACGGATACGTATTACGGAACGCTCGCCGCGGGCACGGGGACGACGTTTCTCATAAACTACGGGTACGCGTCGAGTGATTCCAACGGCGAGAAGTTCACCGTGACGTACACCAATCCGGGCGCAACGAACGGGCTCATCGACGTTTTGCCCGAGATCAGCGGCACGGCGTGGTCGAACTCGGGTGCACAAACGATCGCGCAATCCGAAGCGAGCGGCTTCTCCGCATCGCGCGCCTACGCAGCCGACGGCAGCTACACCGACACGGCGTCCTATCCGCAAGCAAGCGCCGCGCGGCCGACGGCAACGCCGCTCGCCGCGACGATTACGACCAACGCCGACGGTTCCGCAACGTACAACTTGCCGCTCTTCGGACCGCCCAACGTGACCGTGTCGTACAGCGCGCCCGCGAGCAGCAACGGAGCGATCTCAATCGTGCTCAGCCAGCCCGGACCGACGCCGCAATCGACACCGGCCGTCTTCCAATCGGTGGCCGTTGGCGCGTGGTATCAGCAACCGCTGCGGCTCTATCAGGAACTCGACCGCGACAACGGCGCCGTCGCGATTCCCGCGGCGTGTAACGTGCCGTCGTTGTACGGAACGCAAGCGAATCAGATCGAGCAGAAATCGGTTCGCGTAGATCCCGTCCTCGGCACGCTCGATACGCTCGATCAACTCACGTACGTCGTTCCGACAACGGGTGTCGTCTGCGTGCAATTGCAAGATCGGACGCTGACCTATTATGACTACTCGGGCCAGGGAAATTCCGCGCCGACCGGCATCTCGTATTCCGGCGGTAATGCACCTTTCGAAACCGCGACGCTCGTGACGACGATCGGGCTGACGGGGGCGATGATCCAGCCGATGGCGTTGCGTCGCTCGTCGATCGAAGCCGAGAGCGGCCTGCGGCTCGCCAACGCGCGCGCAAATTTTCTGAGCTTGGTCGAGCATCGCCGCATCGCGGCGCAGCGCCGCGCGTTCGACCGTCTGCAAACGATGATTCGCGAAAGGATTGCCCGATGAACCTCAGCATCAAGCGGAGGCTCGCAGCCGTCGTCGCGTGCGCGTTGCTCGCGGCGTGTTCGAGCGGCGGTTCGACCCCGGTCGCACCGATCGCGGCTTCGCCCGCGCCGGTTGCGGCGGGAAGCGGCTCCTTCGTCCCCTACGGCGCGGGTTTGCTCGCGAACGCATCGTTTCTCGGGCTCGCGCATGTGAAAACCGTCGGGCTCGACGTGTTCGTGCCGATGCGCGACGAAGCGGGTCTCGAACGCTACGCGCGCGATGCAAACGATCCGACGTCGGCTGCGTACCGGCACTGGCTAACGCCGCAAGAGATCGGCGATCGATTCGGCGCGTCGCCCGGCGATTACGACGGCCTCGTGCGATCGCTCGTCGCGCAGGGCATCGCGGTGAAGACGTATCCGCAGCGACAAATGGTACGCGTGAACGGACCGCAACCGAACGTCGAGCGCGCGCTCGGGCTTTCGTTCGGCGTCTTTCGCAGCGGCACGCACACGTTTCTCGCACCCGCATCGGCGCCACGCGTTCCGACGAATCTGCGTGTCGCGGGGCTCGGCAACGCGGTCGGCTATACGACGCGTTCGCGCAACCTCGTTCCCGTGCGCGCCGCCGGCTCGTTCATTCAAGGCTACACACCGCAACAGATCGCAAACGCGTTCGATTTTACGGGCGCATACGCCGCGGGGTATACCGGTCTCGGGATCAACATCGGCATCATCGGCACGGGCCCGATCACCGACGGCGATTCCCGCGTGACGACGGGCGACGTTGCCGATTTCAAACGGCTTTTTAACCTCGGTGGCACGGGCGTCGTGACGCAAATCGTCGATACGGCATATGTGTCGTTGGGGACGGGAGCGCCCGGTTCATCGTATTCCAAGGGCCTCGCAGCCCCGCCAGCCGTCACCTCGCCACGTTCGGCGGGATGTGTGAAGCAGGGGTACAATCCGAACAACCCCGCAACGGCGGCAAGCATCACCGATCTCACGACGTGCAACCCAGAAGATGCCGAGGCGCAACTCGACACCGAGCAAGCCGCCGCACTCGCACCCGATGCCAACGTGCTCTTTTACATCGCGTACAACCCCGCAGAGTGCTTTGGCCCGTGCGGGACCAAAGGGAGCGCTGCTCCGTCGCCCCAGATCGGACTCTCGCTCTCCGACGACGAGATCCAACAAGCCATCATGGACAACCGGGCCGATATCATCTCGATGAGCTTCGGGGGCAGCGAGCCCACCAGCAATGGCATCTATTTCGGCACCGGCTCGAATGACTACGGTACGAAAGAACTCGCGGCGCTCGCGTCGATGGGGATCGCGATCTTCGCGTCCTCGGGCGATGCCGGCGCGGAAGGCTGTGCGGGCGACGTGAACGCGGGCAGTCGGCCGAACAATCCGTGCGTCGGGTATCCCGCAACGGATCCGAGCGTGGTGAGCGTCGGCGGCGTGAACGCACCGCTCGATGCCGCGGGTCGCCTCACGGGGCCACTTACGGGCTGGGGTATCCAAACGCAGATTCCGGGTCAGCCGGCGGGTGGTTCGGGCGGCGGGTGCTCCGTGTTCTTCCCCGCGCCCGTGTACGAGACGGGCATCACGGGCTTTCCGTGCGGGGGCAAGCGCGCGCAACCCGATATCTCGCTCGTTGCCGATACGAATACGGGTGTCGCGGTCGTGGTTAATGCGGCGGCGGAACTCGGGAGTCGCAACGTCGCGGCAATCGGCGGGACGAGCGTCGGCGCGCCCGAGATGGCGGCGATGTGGGCGCTCGTGCTCCAAGCCTGCAAGCAAACCGTGGCTTGCACGAATAAAGGAACGAGCGCGAAATCGTATCGCCTCGGCAACCCCAACGCCGCGTTTTACGCGGCGTATCGGGACCCGGCCATGTACGCCGCGACCTTTGCCGATGTGCTTTTTGGGAACAACGCGCTCCCGGGGGCCTCGCCTGCGCCAGGCATGACGGGTATCGCACCCAATGGCGGCTTCGACGCCGGAACGGGGTACGATCTCGTGACGGGGCTCGGCGTGCCGTACGCGCGGAATCTGATTCGGACCGTCGTCGGCGTGTAGGTCGACAGGCCTTGCGCCCTCTGATATACTGCCGAGGCTGTGAAAGAGAAGATCCACCCCACCTGGCATAACGAGTCCGCCGTGCATTGCGCGTGTGGCAACACCTTTACGACGGGATCGACCGTCAAGTCGATTAGCATCGAGGTGTGCTCGGCGTGCCACCCGTTGTTCACCGGCCAACAGAAATTCCTCGATACCGCCGGTCGCGTGGATAAGTTCAATCAGCGCATGGCCGCAGCCGAGCAAAAGAAGGCCGAAGCGGGCGAGCGCAAGCGCAAGAAGGCCGAATCCGAGGCAGAAGCCGCCGCCGCTCCCGTCTAGCGAGGCACGCCGAATCCCGAGGACGAGTTGCAGCGATGCGGCTCGTCCTTTTTCATATCGCTTGCGGCCCGGTACTCTGCGAAGGATGACGACCCGTGTTCAATCTCCAACGGCTCGAGACGCTCTCGAAACGCTACGACGAAATCGAGATGGAGCTCGCCAATTCCGGCGGCGCCTTCGATCAAGCGCGCTTCACGATGCTCGTCAAAGAACGCGCCGCGAATGAGGAGACGGTTGCGGTCTATCGCGCGTACCGGAAAGCGCTCGCGGATACGGTCGGCAACGACGAGTTGCTCGCCGACAAAAGCGATCCCGAGCTGCACGAGATGGCCGAAGACGAGGCCAAGGGCTTGCGCGAACGTCGCCGCGAGCTCGAAGCGCAGCTTACGGAGCTGATGCTGCCGCGCGACCCCAACGACACCAAGGATATCTTCGTCGAAATTCGCGCGGGTGCGGGTGGCGATGAGGCGGGGCTCTTCGCAGCCGAACTCGCGCGACTCTACGTTCGCTATGCGGAATCGATCAAGATGAAGACCGAGATCCTCTCGCAGACCGAGAACGACGCGGGTGGCGTCAAGGAAATCACGCTCGGTATTCGCTCGAACGAACCGTATCGATTTTTCAAATACGAATCGGGCGTGCACCGCGTGCAACGCGTGCCCGCAACGGAATCGCAAGGCCGCGTGCATACGTCGACGGCGACGGTTGCGGTCTTGCCGGAAGTCGAAGAGACCGAAGATATCGAGATCAAATCGACCGATCTGCAAGTCGATACGTTTAAAGCGTCGGGTGCGGGCGGGCAGCACGTCAATAAGACGGAGTCCGCAATTCGCATCACGCACGTGCCGAGCGGCGTGATCGTCTCGTGTAGTGAGGAACGGTCGCAGTTGCAGAATCGCGAGCGCGCGATGACGATGCTGCGCAGCGTACTCGCCGATCGCAAACGCCGCGAGGCCGAGGAACTGGTCGGAAATTTACGGCGCAGCCAAGTCGGCACGGGCGATCGAAGCGAAAAGATACGGACGTATAATTTTCCGCAAGATCGGATCACCGATCACCGGATCAATGAGAATTTCGGGAATATCCCCGGCATCATGAACGGCGATCTCGGGCGTATCGTCGCGCGTTTGCAACAGGACGAGAAGTCGCGGTTACTCGCGGGCGAAACGACGGCGGCGTAGGGTGGCAGCCGACGCACGCGATCGCGAAGCGCTCGATCTCCTGCGGTCGCGGACGTTCGTGGATTGCGCGCTCGTCGCGCTCGATCTCGACATGCAGACGCGCCGACTCACGCTGCGGGTGTACGGCGTGTTGCGGACGGACGATGCGACCACGGTGCTCGCGACGCTGACGTTTTTCGGAACGAGCGCGCTTGCGATCGATGGCGCCGCGACGTCGTTCCCGCAGAGCGCGCGGATCGTCGGGATTGCGATAACGTACGCGGATGACGATGATACGGGCACGGTCGAAGTGAGCGGTCGCGCTGGCTGGTCCGTGCGGTTCTCGTTCGAAGGTGTCGCCTTTGAGGAGCACGCCGCCGTTCTTGCATCGCTGACGGATGACGAGTAGGCGAGAAAAACGACGCTAGCTTTTTTCCAAAGAGAAGCGCACAATGGACGGACGAAAGGTGAATTTGTATGATTCGTCATCCACACCGGGTCACGTTCGGTCGGCGCTCATTCCGCAAAGACGTCGTGACGTTTATTGTACTCGTGCTCATGTCGATCGAGCATTTCGTCGAACGCGGTATTCGCGCGAATGACATTGGCGCAGACGACGTTCTTTACACGGGATTCTAGCGTCCGAGCGTTGCTCGGACGCTAAACTTCTATAGCGCGAGTCGCGCTATTTTTTTGACCGTGATCGGCGCACGCCGTATTGGCGAAGCGGACACGGCCACCGACGTGAATCTCCGCGACGATCGGATCGATTCCGCGGAGCTTGGTTTTGCGACCTAAATGACGCGCCCGATCTTGTTCGAGAAGTTCTCCGTAAACCAAAGTGCGTTGTCGGAGCCGGTCACGATTCCGAGTGGCCTACTGCTCGTTGTCGGGATCGTGTAATCGGTCGCGACGCCGCTCGTCGTTATGCGCCCGATCGTGTTGTCGCCGCCGTTGGTGAACCAGAGGGCGCCATCGGGACCGGTCGTGATGCTGGTCAAACTCGGATTTGAGGCCGAATGGCTCACGGTAGGGAAAGCCGTAACGGTGCCGGCGGTCGTTATGCGCCCAATGGCGCCGCCTGAAAAGGCGAACCAGAGCGCCTTGTCAGGGCCATTTGTAATCCCGATCGGCGCGCCGACGTACGGTGCTGTTGAGTAGTCGGTAAAGAGGCCGCCGGTTGTGACGCGGCCGATCTTGCCGGAACCCGATTCACTGAACCAGAGGGCGCCATCGGATCCGGCGGTGATGCCGACCGGGTTCGGTCTGGTCGTCGTAAAGGGTATCGGGTATTCGGTAATTGTCATCGCCGTCGTCGCCGTTATGCGCCCGATTCCATCAGCGGTGACGGTTCCGCTTCGTTCGGTGAACCACAACGCACCATCGGGCCCTGGCGTGATGAAATCCAGGAACGTAAAGAACTGGGTCGCGAGCGCAGCGCTCTCGGTTATCGTGCCGCCAACGGTGATGCGGCCGATGCGCCCGCCGGTACCATCCGTGTCCGGTTCTGTAAACCACAGCGCACCGTCGGGGCCCGCGGCGATCGCATACGGTCGTCGGCCGGCCGCCAAAGAAAACTCGGTGATGCTCCCGGCGGTCGTAATCCGTCCGATCTTGCTCGTGCCTCGCTCCGTAAACCACAACGCATTATCGGATCCGGCCGCGATCTGAACCGGTGCGCTATTGGCTGCAAGCGCGTATTCCGTAAAGACGCGCGCCGCGCTACTCGACACCGGGGTCGGGGTTGAGGTCGGAGCTAGCGTCGGGGTCGGGGTCGGAGCGAGTGTCGGGGTCGCCGTTGGAGCCGGCGTCGGGGACGCCGCAGGAGCCGGTGTCGGCGTTGAAGTCGGAGTTGGTGGCAGCGTCGGACTTGCGGTTTGCTCCGAGCCTCCGCGGATTGGAGCGACCGGGGTCCCACTCGAGGAACACGCGACGGCAAAGTCGCAGGCGACAAGAGCGAGCATGGAAAGCATAAGCCGACCACTGCGCATACGTATTCCCCAACGGGATGCTAGGTGTATAGGGAGTTAAGCATCAAACGCTCATCTCCTAGAGATAACGTCGGGTAATCTCGGGAAATAGCTATTTCGTGTTTGGCTCTTACGGCGATCGGAGCGAGCATCGGGGTGCGAGCGTTGAAATGCGCGAAACAATTCCGCGTGAGTCCGTACCCGTTGGCGATCGTCGGAGACGCGCTGCTCCATGGTCGCGAGATGCTGGCCTCGTTCGGAGATGAGGGACGATTCGATGCGCTCCGACTCCTCGAAGAAATTCTCGATCGCAATGCGGCGTGGATCTTCGCGCACGGCGACGAGCGGCTCGCACAAGGAGACGCCACGCGGTATGCGGCGGCGCTGGCAACGCGAGCGACGGGCGTGTCCGTCGCATACATCGTCGGGTCGGCTGGATTTTTCGGGCGCACGTTCGCGGTGACGCCGGACGTCCTCGTGCCGCGACCCGAAACCGAGGGCGTGGTGGAACTCGTCATCGCGACACGTGATGATGCGCGCGACGCACCGTTTGCGGTCTGCGATCTCGGCACGGGCAGCGGGATCATCGCGATCACGATCGCCTGCTCGTTGCGCAATGCCCGCGTCACGGCACTCGATATCTCACCCGCCGCCCTCGCCGTCGCAGAACGCAACGCACGCGCGCACGATGTCGGCGAGCGTATCGACTTCATCGCGAGTGATATGTGGGCCGAAATCGCGCCCGATGTCACGTTCGATTGCATCGTGGCGAATCTGCCCTACGTGCGCCGCGGCGATCTCAAGCCCGCGCCGGACGCGACCGCGTTCGAACCCGTGCTCGCTCTCGACGGCGGCGACGATGGGCTCGAACCGTACCGCGCACTTTTGGTGCAGGCACCCGCACGATTGCGCCTGGGAGGGGTCCTGGTCATGGAAGCCGGACCCGATACCGTTCCTGGACTCGCGACCCTGGCGGAAGCCGCATTTGCCGCGCCCGCAATCATCGAAATCCATCGCGATCTCGCGCTCCATGAACGGATCGTCGTGGTTCGCACATAGCCAAGCGGCGGCAGGGGACGTTCGCCGCCTAGGCCGAAAACGAGACTCCCATCGTGGCGAAGTTTATCTTCTTTACCGGTGGCGTTGTGAGTTCGCTCGGTAAGGGCATCACGGCGGCGTCGCTGGGTCGGCTCCTCAAATCTCGAGGCGTTTCCGTCTCGATTCAAAAGCTCGACCCGTACATCAACGTCGAC
This sequence comes from Rhodospirillales bacterium, assembly GCA_043743145.1. Lineage (GTDB taxonomy): Bacteria > Vulcanimicrobiota > Vulcanimicrobiia > Vulcanimicrobiales > Vulcanimicrobiaceae > JANYGA01. Next base: position 4,976 of record JAYTXC010000034.1, on the reverse strand, counting down.
GCCGGGACGATGAACCCGTACCAGCACGGCGAAGTTTTTGTCACCGAAGATGGTGCCGAGACCGATCTCGATCTCGGTCACTACGAGCGGTTCATCGACGAGTCGCTCACGCGGATCAATAACGTGACGACGGGCCAGATTTATCAATCGGTGATCGAGAAAGAACGCCGCGGTGATTATCTCGGCGCGACCGTGCAAGTGATCCCGCACATCACGAACGAGATCAAAGCGCAGATCAAGCGCGTCGCCGAACAAAGTGGCGCGGAGGTTTGCATCGTTGAGGTTGGCGGGACCGTCGGCGACATCGAATCGCTCCCGTTTCTCGAAGCGATTCGGCAAGTTCGCTACGATGTCGGCGAAGAGAATGTGATGTTCGTGCATCTCACGCTGATGCCGCATCTCGGTGCCGCGGGCGAGCTCAAGACGAAGCCCACGCAACACTCCGTGCGCGAATTGCGTGCGATCGGGATCTCACCCGATGCGATCGTGGTGCGCACGAATTCCGAAATCGCGATCCCGATCGAACTCAAAGAGAAGATCGGTCTGTTCTGCGATGTTCCCGCGAAGAACGTCGTGCAGAACGGCGACGCGCCGACGATCTATAAAGTCCCGATCAATCTCGAAAAAGAAGGCCTCGCCGAGGCCGTCATCGCGCGACTCAAACTCGACGTGCAGCCACTCGATCTCGAAGCGTGGGAAGCGATCGTCGATCGTGTGATGACGCCGCGCAATCACGTGAAGATCGCACTCGTCGGCAAATACGTCGAACTCAAAGATGCATACATCTCCATCGTCGAAGCGCTCTATCACGCCGGCATCGCGAGTGACGCGCGCGTTGAGATCAAACGCATCGATAGCGAGAGGGTCGAAGATTCCGGCACGAGCGTGCTCGACGGAGTCGATGGCATCTTGGTCGCGCCGGGCTTCGGTTCGCGCGGCGTTAAGGGCAAGCTCCGCGCCGTGCAATACGCGCGCGAGAAGAAGATTCCGTATCTCGGCATCTGTTTCGGCATGCAACTCGCATGCGTCGAATTCGCGCGCAACGTCTGCGGTCTGCCCGATGCGATGTCGTCGGAAGTCGATGAGACAACGCCGCACCCCGTCATCCACTTTTTGGCCGATCAACGCGATATCAAGCTCATGGGCGGCACGATGCGCCTCGGGGCCTATGCGTGCACGCTCGAACCCGAGACGCTCGCCGCGCGCGCGTACGGCGAGCTCGAGATTAGCGAACGTCACCGGCATCGGTACGAATTCAACAACCGCTACAAAGCGCTTTTCGTCGAACACGGCATGATTTTCTCGGGACACCACATCGTGGGCGGCACGTCGCTCGTCGAGACCGTGGAACTGCACCCCTCGCTCCATCCGTGGTTCGTCGGCACACAAGCGCATCCCGAATTCAAATCCCGTCCGACGCGCCCATCGCCGCTCTACCGCGATTTCGTGATCGCGTCGCTCGCAAACGCCGCGCACCATCGCGAACGTGAAAGTGCGACGTCCATCGCTGCATCCTCCTGAATCCGGCGGAGATCACGTTCGTCGTCTTGACGAAGAACGAGGCGCGCAATCTCCCCCGGGCCGTCGTGAGCATTCCCATCGGGTCGCCGCTGCTCGTGATCGATGCCGAATCGCACGATTCGACGGTGCAGATTGCGCGCGCGCACGGGGCGACCGTGGTCGTGCGACCGTGGGCGGGATTCGTGACGACGCGAGCGTTCGCGCTCACGCAGATCGCGACACCGTGGACGTTCATGCTCGATGCCGACGAGTCGCTCGATCTCGAACTCGCCGCGGCCCTGCGCGCGCTCGTTCCGCAAGCGACGACCGACGCGTACGGGGTCGCGCGCGCGACGTCGTTTTGTGGTCGCGCGATGCATCACGGCGCATGGGGCGGCGAAGCGCCCGTGCGGCTCTTTCGCACCGCATGCGCGCGCGTCGTCGCGGAGCCCGCGGCGGGCGGTGATGCGGAATTACACGAGCGTTGGATCGTCCCCGGCACGACGGAGCGAATCGGCGGAACGTTGCTCCACGACTCGTACCCGACGATCGCTGCGTATCGCGAAAAATTCGCGCGCTATACGGCGCTCGAAGCACGTGGCGTAACGCCCTCGCGCGGACGCTTCGCGCGCGCCTGCGCGATCGCGGCCTTACGATTCCCGTGGCTCCTCGTCGCGCGCGGCGGGTGGCGTGATGGGTGGCGCGGCGCGTTCGTTGCGTGCGCATCGGCATGCTATCCCGTCGCGGTTGCGTGGAAAGCGCTGCGCTCGTGAACATCGCGCTCGCACCGCGACCCGATGTGGCCTTCGATCTGCCACGCATGCGGCACATGTCGGTCGGCATGATGGCATATGCGGAAGAACTCGTTGCGCGGTTGCCGCGCATCGCACCCGACCTCGCATTCGCGACGTTCGTCCGAACGTCACACCTCGATGCGAACGAACAGATCGCGCTCCCACTGCGGCTCGCGCGCGCTCGGCCACGACTCGTCCACCATCTCTCGGTCTACGCACCGATCGTTGGATTCGCGCCGACGATCGTGACGATTCACGATCTCATCCATCTCCGCTTTCCCGAGATGTTCAAGAGTCGCGTCGGACCCTATTACGCGACGGTCGTGCGCGCGCTCTGTCGCCGTGCCGCGCGCATCATTACCGACGACGAACGCACGATCGAGGATCTCGAACGTTTTCTCGGCGTGCCGCCCACGAAAGTCGCCGTTATCCCGCTCGGCGTCGACGATTGCTTTCTCACAGCTGCCGTATCCGGGGCTACGGCCGCCGTCGTCGCTCCCGACGCCGTGGGCGAAGCACCGTATTTTCTCTTCGTGGGAAATCATCGTACGCACAAAGACGTGCCGACTTTGCTCGCCGCGTGGGCGTCGTTGCCCGAAGCGTATCGTGTCGACGTGCGCCTGACGGGCAGCGACGACCTTGGACACGAGATTCCGCGGCCGGAACGATCGCGGGGTACGATCACGTTCGTCGGGCATGTCGACGTGCCGCAACTCGTCGCGCTCTACGCGGGCGCGGTCGCGCTCGTGCACCCCGCGCTGTGCGAGGGATTCGGCTTGCCGTTGGTCGAGGCCGCCGCGATGGGCACGCCCGTGATCGCCTGCCGCGACGCGATTCCTGGCGCACTGGCGGATCGCGTCGCCGTCTTCGCGCCACACGATGTGGCCGGTGCGCGCGCTCATATGATCGCCGTTCTCGACGGTCGCGTGCCGCGCGGCGCGGCGCAGACGATCGCGCGGGAGCTGACGTGGGATCGCTGCGCCGAGCGCACCGCCGAGGTGTATCGGACCGTCTTGGAGGACAGGCCCAGTCGATGAAACCGTTCGCTCCGATTCTGGCTGCGCTCGCCGTGATGTGGGTCTCGCCCGCCGCCATTGCCGCAACACCACATGCCGACTCGGCGGAGAAACCGATCCGTACGATCGCGATTGCCGTTAATGGCGAGCCGCTGGCGACCGACGCGCCGCCGATCACGGTCGACGGCCGTCTGCTCATTCCGGTCCGCGATGTCTTCGGTGCGCTCGGTATCTCGATCGTGCGTGAGGGCGATACGATCACGGCAAAATTGCCGACGGGGAGCGTGCGCATGCGCGTCGGCTCGCGCGTCGTCGTCGTCAACGACAAGACATTTTCGCTCGAGGCGACGATCGCCGACATCGACGGCGTCACCTACGCGCCGTTGCGCGTGCTCGTGGCTGCCTTTGGCGCGCAGGCGACCTACGATCGCCGTGGCGCGAAAGTGGAGATCGTCTCGGCGTATGTGGGCCGTACCAATCGCGCGGAGCAACAGCGCACGGGTGGTGGGACGGATGTCCAGGGTGTCGTCTCGGCACTCGATATCGATAGCCAGATTCCCACGATTACGGTCGTGCGCGGCGGCACGTCGCGGACGATTTCGATTACCTCCGATGCCAAGATCTGGACGGAGGACGTCACGATCCACTCGCAATTGCGCGGCACGCTCGCCGACATCCGCGTCGGCGACGCGATCCATGCAATTTTAGCGAAGGACGGCCGCGTCGTTTCGGTCTTCGATTTCTACAAATCGACGAATGGCACGGTCGCGGCGGCAACGTCGTCGGCGCTCGTCCTCGAGAGCGGCCGCGTCGTAACCGCCGGCAAGACGACGGAGATCATGCTCAATAGCGCGGTCGCGCGACTCGATGAGTTGCGCGTCGGCGATTACGTCACGGTGCGTAGTAATCCCGAGAGCGGCGAGTTACGGCAGATCGTCGCCTCGCGCACGCTCGCGGCCGTCGTGCAAACGGCGACGCCGCTGCCGGGCACGCCGAGTCCGACGAAGATCGATACGGTCGCGCTCTCCGTCACGCACCCGATCCGCGTCGGCGAATCGTTCGACGTCACGATCAAAGGCACGGCGGGCGGGCGCGCGAGTTTCGATATCGGCGATTTGTTGTTGAGCTTACCGATGCGCGAGACGGTGCCGGGAACCTACATCGGACACTTTACGGTCCCCGAGCGATTCAACGTGACGCAGGTGCCCGTGTATGGCCGCCTCGCGATCGGCACGAGCGCGGCGCCACGCACGCAGGCCGCGCAGACACTCTCGGCAACCTCGACGCCACCGACGATCGGCGAAGTCGCGCCGCCGCCGGGACAGAGCGTGAACAACCGTCATCCGAGCATCTTTGCGATGTTCTCGACGCCGACGGAGATTCCGATCAATATTTCGAGCGTCGCCCTCGAAGTCAACGGTCACGACGTGACCTCGACGACGACGCGCACGAACAATTTCATCACCTACAGCCCCGGCGTCGATCTCCCGAGCGGTCTCGTGACCGTGATCGTGCGCGTCGCCGACACCGCGGGCAATACGTCGACGAAAACGTGGACGTTCACCATTGCGAGGTAATCGGTTGAAGCAATCCCTAGCAGCGGCGCTCCTTGGAACGCTCGTCCTCTCCGCATGCGGCGGCGGCTCGTGGACGGCGTGGTGGTCGG
>JAYTXC010000033.1:0-3574 GCA_043743145.1 Rhodospirillales bacterium | reverse complement strand
TTGCTCTCGGGCGATCACGCGAAGATCGCCGCATGGCGGCGCGAACAATCCATCGCACGCACGATCGCGCGCCGCCCGGATCTACGCGACGATGCGGCGACCCGCGCCCGGGAGTAGCGTCGTATCTTCGTAACCGAATCATTCCTGACGACGACGCTCCTGGTCGTGCATGTCGGTGCGCTGCTCTACGGCGGGGGCTTCGCCATTGCGAGCGATCGGCTGACGCGTGGCGCCGCGAGTTCATCTGATGAAGGCATGCGCGAAGCGCATCTAGGCGCGATCGCGCGCGTGCATCCGATCGTCGCGCGTGCGCTATGGGCATCGCTCGCAAGCGGGGGCGTGCTTTTCGCGATTCACGTCGAGCGCTATGTGACGTCGGGGATCTTTTGGACGAAGATGGCGTTGCTCGTCGCGCTCCTCGCAACGGGTCTCGCGATGCGCGTCACCGAGCGCGACGCCCGCGACGCCGAGGCCGAGGCCGACGCCGACGCCGACGCCGACGATTCGCGTGCGAGGCTCGAGTCGATCTGGCAGCGTCTGCGCGGAACGGCAATCGCGAGCACGACACTCTGGACGCTCGTCGCGCTCGCCGGCGTGCTGCTCGAGAGCGCGCGCGCGACGCGGTGACCGCTGTCGTCGCGAATCAGAGGACACACCTTTTGCGACTCGCTCCCCTCGGCCGACTTTCCCGCAGTAACGACGCCTCGCCACCCGACGGACTTTCTTGATTCAAAGCCCGCGCCGTGATATGATGCCCGGGTTGTCCCAGCGGCTCGAGCGTAACTTCTCGCGGTCGCCGAACTATGTGGGGCGTAAGGAAACCATGAACGTCATCGATCTGCTCGAACGCGAACAGCTAAAGCCCGATGTGCCCGACTTTCGTCCGGGTGATACGGTAAAGGTCTACTCGAAAATCGTCGAAGGCGGCAAAGAACGCACGCAGATGTTCGAGGGCGTCGTCATCGTTCGCAAGGGCGGGGCGATCGGCGAGACCATTACCGTGCGTCGCATTTCACATGGCGTCGGGGTCGAGAAGTCGTTCCTGCTCCACAGCCCCCGCGTTGAAAAAGTCGAAGTAAGTAAACGCGGTATCGTCCGTCGCAGCCGCCTCTATTATCTCGCAGATAAAATCGGTAAGGCCGCCCGGATCAAAGAAAAGAAGGTCGCGCGCTAGCGCGACTTCGCGAGGCGACGTGACCCCACTCGAACTTTTCGGACTTATATGCGTGCTCACCGTCGTTCGGGTGGTGATGTCGCTACGGCCGGTCGCCGCCTCCTCTGCGGCGTCGGTTTCGGTCATTGGCGAATCCGGCTCGGCCGTCGCCACGCCGTCGATCGGGGTCGTGATACGCGAGTATCTCGATGCCTTCATCGTCGCGGGTCTTGTCGCGCTCTTCCTCATCACGTTCGTGGTTCGGACGTTCTTCATTCCATCCGGGTCGATGGAACCGACTCTTCAGGTCCACGACGTGCTCCTCGTCAACGAGTTCGAGTACCGGATCGCGAAGCCGCACGACGGTGATATCGTCGTCTTTCCGCCACCGATCGTTACGACCAACGATTTCATCAAACGCATGATCGGTAGCCCGGGCGAAACGCTCAAGGTCCATAACGGCGTCGTCTATCGCAACGGAAAAGCGCTCGATGAAAAATATATCGCGCAGAAGCCCGCGTATGAGATGGAAGTCAAGAACTACGGCGTGTACGTCGACGGGACGCCGCTGGATCCGTCGCAGGCGAATATCCCACCCAAAGGCATGTGGACCTCACCCGATACGATCCCGCCCGGCTGTTATTGGATGATGGGCGATAATCGCAATAATTCGGAAGACTCGCACATCTGGGGTTTCGCACAACTCGGCGGCACATTTGCAACCGGTCCCGAGGCCGGGAAGAAGGCCGGCTTTACCGGTCACGCGTTCTTGAACTTCTGGCCGCCGGGACGCATCGGAATTCTTCGATAGATGTTTGCATCGCGCGCGCGGGGAGGCCGCGCGCGTGGCGCGAACGCCGCAACGTGCCCTCGTTGTTGCGCGTGCGAACGGTCGCGAATCTCGCGTGGCAACTCGCACTTTTGGGACTCATCGCGTTCGGCGTTCTCGGCATTCGCCCGGGACAAGTGAGCGGTTTTTCGATGGCACCGCGCATCGCGTCCGATGAGTACGTGCTCATCAACGCGCTCGCATATCGTATGGGTCCGCCGCACCGCGGTGAGATCATCGCGTTCCGGCACGAGCGTTCGGCGCCATCGGTCTATCTCAAGCGCGTCGTCGGGTTGCCCGGCGAACGCGTGAGCGTCGATCGCGGCGTCGTCTCCGTCGATGGTCGTGCGATCGACGAACCGTACGTGCACTATCCAGATCAACGATCGTTCGCCGCGGTCGTCGTGCCCTCGGGTTCGCTTTATGTCCTCGGCGACAATCGTGGGAATAGCGACGACTCGCGTGCGTGGGGCTTCGTTTCCGCAAGCGATGTTATCGGTCGCGCATCCGTCGCGATTTGGCCGCTCTCGCGGTTCGGGGTCTTGGAGTAAGTGAGTCGCGCGATCTCCGATGAGGCGACGATTCAGTGGTACCCCGGCCACATGGCGAAGGCGATGCGCCGCTTGTCGGAAGACATGCACCTCATCGATGTCGTCGTGGAAGTTGCCGATGCGCGCGTGCCGGAAGCCGGCACGAATCCCGTCCTTGCAAAAATCATCGGTAATCGACCGCGCCTGCTCGTGCTCTCGCGCGAACACGTCGCCGATCCCGCGCTCACAGCCGCCTGGCTCGCGGACTTCGGCGGACGCGGTCGTGTTGCCATCGCCGTCGATGCGAAAGAGCGCGCAGGCGTGACGCGTTTGCGTGCCGCGTTTGAAAAGCTTGGCGAGGGTCGCCGGAGTGCGCGCGCGATCGTGCTCGGCATTCCCAATGCGGGCAAGTCCACCATCATCAACGCGATCGTCGGCCGCAACGTGGCACGCGCCGAGGATCGCGCGGGCGTCACGCGCTCGCGACAGTGGTTTCGCGTCGGCACCGGGCTCGAGATCATGGACACCGCGGGGATCCTCGTCCCGCGCATCGACACGCCAGATTCGCAGTGGAAACTCGCGATGATCGGCGCCGTACCGCGCGCGCGTTTCGATGCCGAAGACATCGTTACGCGCTTTCACCGATGGGCGCTCGCGGCCGACCCCGAGACGCGCGTGCAAAGTTTGGAAACGTTCGCGCAATCTCGTGGCTTCTATAGTCGCGGTACGATCCTCAACACGCACAATGCCGCGTGGGCCTACATGAAGGATTGGAGCGACGGAAAATTCGGCCGCATGACGCTCGAAACGCCATCCATCGCGCCGTGACCCCAGCCGACGCCGCGCACAAACGCAAACTCGCCGCGCAGCGCGAACGTCGTCGCCTGGTGCGTTTGCATGCCTATGAACGTGCGGCTCACGCCGACGGACATGTCTATGTCGGCGGGGTCGATGAAGTCGGCCGCGGGCCACTTGCGGGTCCGGTCGTCGCCGCATGCGTCGTGCTCGACGGGCCGTTGATGCTCGTGGGACTCGACGACTCGAAACGCGTCGCACCCGATC
>JAYTXC010000032.1:0-1792 GCA_043743145.1 Rhodospirillales bacterium | reverse complement strand
GTTCAAACCGTCAGCGCAAGCGATGATTACTGATAGCAGCGAACTAGAAGACAGTCCCATGCTCGGCGGCAAGCCGATCCTTCGCAATACGACGCAACCGAACCGATTATGGCAGGAAGCCATCGACCCCGATGCAGATCTTCTACCGCTACCCTAAAAGTGTAACCGTCATGCATGCGCGCTTCCCAGGCGGGCAGTCGCTTATTTCCGGTGCGGCACGCACTACATGTCGATCTCGTCGCCCAAGGCACGCGTTGAGGCAAATGCCCTCGGGCGCTCGGCGGCGAAATTATTGGATGCTTCGTTGCGAGACACCACGCCGAACGCCTTGGACGGCTCGCCGCCGGGATCGAGGATGACACGTTCTCGCGCAGGCTCGACGTGACGAGATTCGGGCGCAAAAATATCGATTTGTTCGTCACTCATGCGGCCGTCTCGTGTTCGTCGACGACGCCGGTAGCGCGATCAAGAATCGTGGTCGCTCGCGTTGCCGCGGAGGCCGCGGTCCAAAGCGCCTTCGGATCAGCGCGCAGCAAGCGCGCCCAGTTACCGAGATACTCAATGTGACGAAGTTCACCGGGAAGCGCGAGCTGCGCCGTAAGGAACGCCGCACCGAGCTCCGCGATGAGTTCTTCGAACGCGTATGCGTCGTCGCCGAAGCGTTTTCCGAAGGTGCGATCGAGACGCTTTGGAGCGCCGGTCCAATGAATGTGCTCGTGCAAAAGCGTGGCGCAAAACGCACTTGCGTTTAGGAATCGCTCGGGCTGCGGGCACGCGATGGAGTCTGACGCCGGAGCATAGTATGCTGAATCGCCGCCGATGCGGATCTCCGCTCCGATCGCCGCGACGTACGCTTCCGCGTTCGCGATCGGCGTGAAAGGCGATACCGGTTCAACGGCTGCGAGCGGCGGAACGCCTTCGCATTGATCGCGATTAAAGACCGTATATTGCTTGAACGTCACGCCGTTCGGTGTGCGATCGTCGTCGTTCGCGAGCGTCTTTGACGCAACGCGTGGTGCGATGAACCACACGGGCGTGCCGTGTTCGCCCTTGCGCGCGGTTGCACCGAGCGACTTGGCTTGCTGGAACGTGCACCATTCGGCGGTCGCATAGCCACAAACGCTCTGCGTGATCCATAACTGGAGCACGTTCACGCCGTTGTATGCGCGTTGGCGTTGCGAGGTTGTGCGGCATCTCGGAAATACCGCTCGTCGACCACGGCCGAATCCACGGCGCGGTCCCGCACTCGAGTTGCGCGATGATGCCGGCGACGAGCGTTTCTTGCGCTGGTGTCATGTCTACCTCAAAGCAGAGCGTTGAAGACGCTAGCTAGGCCACGTGGCCGGGTCGGCGGTTGCGAGCGGAACTCGCGCGCACACGCTCGTCGAATGCGGCGCTCTGCAACTCGTCGTCTTCGCTCGTGCGATCCGCCTCTCGATCTTCGAGAGGATGGATGCCGAGAACGCGCCGCGCCGCGCCGCGTATCCTGCGGCGAGTAGCCGTTGTGCCTCGGCGTATTCGAGAGCGTCGACGTCGAGCACATCGCTCGCCGGATCGAAGTTCCAAGCCGCTACGGACGTACCATCCACGATCATCTCGTAAAGCGTTTCGCGCATCGCGATCGAAGCGCGCGTCGCATGATAGAGCTCGCAGAGCGCGTTCGCGCAGTCGTCGACGTTGCCGAACATCCAGAGTTTCGTAACGGGGTTCCAAACGCCGCGGTGGGCGGACATACGGGCTTTGCAGTAGAGCGTCCGGGGGTCGTCGATCGTGAAAAGTTGGGTCATCGTCT
>JAYTXC010000031.1:0-2611 GCA_043743145.1 Rhodospirillales bacterium | reverse complement strand
GCCGAGCCAGGGCAATCGCGAACGAAACCGCGCGATTGCCCGTCGCGGAACCATCGGTCGCTACCAAAAGATGACGAAGATTGCTCTTCATAATTGACGTCCTTTACGCGAGTGGCTTCTCGCACACGAGCATAGGTCTCAGGCGCGAAGAAAGTGAGAAGAACGACGAAGCGGGCACCCGTTACGATGACATGAGCGCGTTTCGTACCAAAACCGTGCACGCTGCGGGTTCGCCTGAAGCATCGACCGCGAGCCAATCGTTCGTGCCGAACGACGATTGGAGTTGTTTATTGAGAACCGCGACGGTGGCGTCGGACATGTCGCCGTGTCGCCGCGCGACCCGCCCGCGTAAAATTTCGTCGGATGCCCGCAGCCAAAGGCCCGTAAACGGAACACCGCATTCGCGCGCGGTCGCTTCGATCGCATTGCGTTCTTGCGCACCCGCGAAGACGCCGTCGACGATGACGCTCCACCCAGCCCGTAACGTCGCTGCGGCTTCTTCGCGCGCGATGTGATACACGCGCTCGCTGACCGCGGGCTCGTACGCTTCGACTCCGAGACGCTCGTCCTTCGCGACGCCATAGAGTCGTTTGCGCAACGCGTCCGTGTGAAAAATCCGTGCCCCCGGCTCGCACCCGACTTCGGGCGCAATCGCACGCGACAGCGTCGATTTTCCCGTACCGCTCACCCCGCCGATCGCGATCAACCGCGGTCGTTCGTCGTGCATGAGTCGTTCGGAAAGAACGAGATACGCTCGTGCCTCATCGAGTTTTAGCTGTCGTTCGCCAGCGTCGACTTGGGACTGCGCGGCGGCGACGCCGGTGTGAGCGCGAATCGCGGCGCGCAGCGACATCATGAGCGGAAGCGCCGCGATGCCATCGGTCTCATCGTTACGATCGAGATACGCGTTGAAGACCACGTTTGCGAAGCCATCGAGCTTGCGATAGCGCAGATCCATCAAGAGAAATGCGAGATCGTAGAGGACGTCGATACACGACAGATGCTCGCTGAATTCGATGCAATCGAACAAGGTTGGGCGCTCGTGCCAAAGACAAATGTTGCGCAAGTGCAGATCGCCATGACAGCGCCGCACCTTGCCGCTTGCGCTTCGCCGGTTCAAGAGCGCACCGTACCGTTCGAGTTCGATGCGCCAGCTCGCGACGAGCGCCGTCACGACGTGCTGCGCGAAAATATGGGGCGGGGCGAGCGCGAGGTTGTATTCGTTGCCCGAGATTTCCGTTTCGATCGACGCGCGCCCAGCGATCCGTGGCGTTCGCTCCGCCGCTGCATGGAAACTTGCAATTTCCAGGCTCAAACGCTCCATGAGCCGATCGTCAAGCGTGTCGTTTGCCGCCATTCGATCGAAGAGTAATCCCTGGTTGAAGCGCACCATCTCGACGACCCAGTCGATCGCTACTCCGGCGCCATCAAAACGTAGCGTTCCATCCGGGGCGCGCTTAATCGATCGTACCGCAAGATAGAGCTCGGGCGCGGTTCTCCGGTTAAGGGCGAGCTCCGCGCGAGTGCTCGCCTCGCGCAACGCGACGGTCGAGAAGTCCAGATACGAAAAGCGTACCGCGCGCTTGAGTTTGTAGGCGCGCTCTCCGGCAAGGAAAATGACCGACGCATGCGTGTCGATGCGTTCGATCGTTGAGACGCCTTCGCCATACGTCGCGATCGTCTCGAGGAACGCGAAGGTCGCGCGCTGGTCGTCACGTGTTCCATCCATCTGCACCATGCCACAAGCCTACACGAACCACGTGGGGAGGGTGCGAAGCACTTCCCGAAGACTTCACCGCATCTTCGCAAGGATCGCCTACGCTCACGTGAGTCAACCAACCATAAGGAGACACACGCGATGATCACAACAAACACGGACCTGCATAAGAACGTCATCGACGAGCTCGCATTCGATCCGAGCTTCGATGAACGGGATATTGCCGTCGCGGTTAGCGGTGGTGTCGTAACACTCACCGGAACCGTGAAGAGTTACGCGCAGAAGCTGGCCGTTGAAAAAGCGGTGAAGCGTGTGCGCGGCGTGCACGGTATCGCGGAAGAACTCACGATCGAGCTGCCGATGCTTCACAAACGTAACGACGCCGATCTCGCGAAGCACGCCCTCGACGTTTTGGGTTGGAATGCGAATCTTCCAGCGAATTCCGTCCTGGTAAAAGTAGAAGGCGGCTGGGTCACGTTGACCGGAACGGTCGACTGGCAGTATCAGCGCGAAGCGGCACGTCTCGCGGTTGCAACGCTCGCGGGCGTATGCGGCGTTTCGAACGACATCGCCCTGCGCCAACGCGTTGCAGCGAGTGATGTGAAATTGAAGATCCGTGATTCATTCGTGCGCAACGCCGAGATCGATGCCGATCGCATTCAAATTGAAACCTCGGCCGGCAACGTGACGCTTCGCGGCGCGGTCCACTCATGGACGGAACATGACGATGCGGCGATCGCCGCATACTCGATCTCCGGCGTCGCAAACGTGAAAAATCTCACGACCGTTTCGTAGGTTGCGACAGGGCGCAAATCGGGGTGTCGCATCTTTCATGCGGCACTCTTCGCGCATTCCAAGTGGGATGCGACGATGCTGATCATCGCTCCAAAAGCC
>JAYTXC010000030.1:0-8039 GCA_043743145.1 Rhodospirillales bacterium | reverse complement strand
CGCATCAAGGCGATCGCTGCGGTACGGATTCGCTACGGGCAACGACGAATCCATGTCTTGCTTCGACGCGAGGGATGGCCGGTTAATATCAAGCGCGTAGCTCGACTTTATCGCGAAGCCGGTCTAGCAATTCGCACAAAAAAACGCGTCACCGACGCGCCGCTGTAGTGCGCGAAACGCCGGCTCATCCGACGGCAACGAATCAGAGTTGGGCAATGGACTTCATGCACGATGTGCTCGCCGACGGCACGAAGATCCGGCTCTTAACCATCGTCGACATCTTTAGTCGCGGGAGTGTCGCTTTGGAGGTCGGTTTTGGGTTCAAAGCACCGCAAGTCATCGACGTTCTCCATCGCGTCGTCGCCGAATGCGGAAAACCCCAAAGAGTGAGGTGCGACAACGGGCCAGAATTCATATCACTGCATCTCGATCAATGGGCTCATTGGAACGACGTGGAACTCGACTTCTCGAGGCCTGGAAGGCCGTCAGATAACGGCTTCTGCGAATCGTTCAACAAGCGCATCCGTCAGGAAATGTTGAATCCAACATGGTTCCGCACGCTCGATGATGCCCGTTAACATGCCGCTGCGTGGCGGCACGACTACAACACCAATCACCTGCATAGTTCCCTCGACGATTTGACGCCCGAAGAATTCGCGCGCCGATCGAAGAAGTAATCCACTATCGCCGTCATTTCTAGAGCCCCCCGCGGGATAACAATCGGGGGAAGACCCGGGTAGTACTCCAACTAGCTGGCCGCTCCACGAGTACTTACGAAAAATTACCGGCGGCGCGGAAGATCGCGATTGGCTTTCTCTCGCGCTAGTATTTCTTCAAGGGTTGGTGGCCAATAGTACCGGAACCCTGCACCTTCACTTAGAGAAGCCCGAGTGTTAATGCATCGTGTTACGAATTCGAACAACGAGTCGGAAATCACGCGCAGCCCTGATGGGAAAAATTCGTCCTCGTAGTCGGTGTCGACGATCACACAACGGTCTTGCGATAAAGAAAGGTCAACTAAACAAAGCTCCGCGTCGTCTTTAAAATCGGCGATCGAGCATAGCTCTAAGGCGCGTTCACAACTAAATAATTCTCGATTGATAGGCTCTTCGCGTACTAAAGCAAAGAAATCGTCCACCTTCGCGCGTGACCACTCAACCATCTCTTATAATGACCGCAGTCGAAAATAAGCTCCGTCATCATACTCACGCTGGCTCTCCGGAGACGTTATCCTAACGGTCAAGCCGTCGTATTTGTTACACAACGTTGCCATTTCAAGTGGGATATTTCTTTGAAAATACTCCCTCCAAACCAAAAATGATTCAGCGGAGGCTTGCTCCCCTTTGGTAACCGTGACTAACTCGCCTCGTTCGTGACACATCTTCTGCAATCCAGAAATAGCCAGTTCGAGCTCGTCGAAAATATCATTCATTAAAAATTCTTCATATTTTAAACGATGACTTGTTGAACCAGTTTGTCAGTTCTTGGTGCGAAACGTTTGGAAGCCATACCCCATTAAATGCCTCGTTTGACCCACCCCACCCTATCTGTTGAATGTGATGTGCTTCGAAACGCTGTGGTCGAAGCGCCGGGTTCGCAATACTAGGATTGTCATAGCCTGCATTCACCAAATTTGTCACGAGTTGACGCCGCCTCAATCCATGGCAATACAATTGGTCCGTAAACATCATGGCAGCAGTGCAATCGAGCCAGTTTCCAGGTAATGGCGAGGGAACGTATTTACCCCTGATCGTAGGACCCCACCGCGGAAGCGCGGGGATTTCCGGATAGAATACACCCCTGGTGTTGATATAGTAGTTGTGAGAACGTGCTATTTCCGGGGGACCGGAAATGTTCAACGATACACCCTTTTCTTGGATATCGCTTTTTCCAGACACCGGATACATCATTGGAGTTGCCCCCATTAAGCCGGACACGCGGCGGGTGATGAATTATTTCCGATATATTCGTGAGGTGAGAGCATTCGGAGACCACGATGGGGATGCGATTCGTTGTAATCCTCGAACCAAATCGCAAGGCTACTGAGTACGGTTTGCGCGTCAGGACATGGGTCGCAGCGAACGTAGTCGCGCTTAAGTGTCTTGACGAACGATTCGGACATTCCATTTGATTCCGGACTGCGAACCGGCGTGAATCGCGGCGTCAGTCCGATCTGTTGAGCGAATTCGATAGTCTCGTTTGCAGTATAGCAGCTGCCGTTATCGGATAACCACTCGACGTACTGCGGGGCCCGATACGATGCGAAACGTTGCTCGACGGCGATGAGCATCATGTCACGAATCATTTCAGCAGTGACACCTTTCGTGCTCGCCGCCCAGGACATAACCTCGCGATCGCACGTGTCGAGGGCAAATGCGATGCGAACGATCTCGCCGTTCCAACAATGAATTTCGAAGCCATCGGAACACCACCGCGTGTTGGAGTGAAGCGTCTGAATTACCCCATCATGTGTGCGATCGATACGCCGCCCAGTGCACTTTTGCAAAAGTAGGCTCTCCGGACGCATCAGGCGATAAACCCGTTTGTGGTTGAGCAAAGCCATGCCAGAAGTACGATTGTGCCGATTTAAAAGTGCAGTGATTCGGCGATAACCATACGTCGGGCGCTCGTGAATCAATTCTCGAATCGCCGGCATGAGCAACTCGTCGTCGGATTTAAAGTAAGGCTTTCGAGTCTTTGCCTTGCCGCCAATTCGCTTGATGAGATTCGATCTACTGACTTTAAATGTGTCGGCAACGGTTTTCATCGCGAATCGTCCACCGAAGGCGATGGCAAACGCGATATCTGTTTGTTTTCGTTCATCAGACTTACGGCCTCGCGCAAGATCTCGACTTCCATCGTTTTCTTGCCGAGCACGCGTTGCAGTGCACGAACTTGTTTGCGCAGATCGCGTACCTCGGCGGCGCTAACGACGTCGTCGTCCGCCTCGACTGCTTCGCGACTTCCTTCGGCCATGCGGCGGCTCCAGTTAAAAAGCTGGCTTGGTGCTACGCCGTGAATTCGGGCTACGTGCGAAACCGACATGCCAGGTCGGTTGGACTCTTCGACGAGCCGTATTTTCTACTCGACCGTAAACCGGCGGCGGCGCTGTACGCTCGTGATCACTTGGAGTTTCTCGTTCGTCATACTCATAAACTTAGGCGTATGCCTAGGCCCTCAAGCTATGCCACGTGTCCGGTCGAAACGGCGGCTGCTCCAGCCATATCAAATGATGACGGCTGAAGCGGTACGATCGCATAGTCGAGCCGCTCCGCGCTTCACGTCGTCCCGTAATCGCTCGACGCGCGGCGTCTCCGCATGGCGATTCTGTCCCCGATGCAAGAGACGACGCCTGGGGATCGGCGTCGAGGTCGAGAACTCGGTCCCCGTTGCGTTCGGCCTAAACGGCCAAGTGAATGGTGAGGGTGCTTTTCCCGGTGCCGCCCTTTTGGGCGAGAACCCCGAGTCACTTTGTCATCTTGCTAACCACATCGGCCAAGACTTTATAATAGACTATCTTGTATCGCTTTTTCATAGTTCTTGTTCTCTTGACCGATATTTACGCTATGAAAGGACGACACCCACGCATTAGCCATTGATTCGACAAGGCTTTTGACATTACCAGTAGATTTAGCGGAGCGCGCTTCCATAATTTGTTGACCGACCCTATTAGTCATATTGTAGCCAAAAGCCAATGATGGAATCTTCCGAATCGAATAATCCGAGAATTGTAACCGACGCAAACGTGCTGGTTTCTGCGGCTCTCCAAATTTATCGTACACACCCAAGTGCGCCCTCCGCAAAACTCTTAAACATGATTGCGATGCGAGACGTCATCTTGGTTGCGAGCACGCAAACCCTATATGAGATTGCGGATAAATTAGGAGATCCGCGCTTCGGGCTGCCAGCGATCTCGTTACGACGAGAACGAGCCTCTCGCCGTCGTCGTCACTCTTCGTTAGGGGCACGATCGCGAATGTGGGGGCGCCGGTAGCGACTTTCGCAACCGATGCGTTCGGTAGCGGCACCCTCACCCTCGCGAACGCTACCACGTTCGCGATCGTCGACTGGCACGTCGTCCGCTAAATCGGATCCGCCCAAGAATGGCGTACGTTGCACCCGCGCGGGGTGATTGCAACGGACGTCGTTCTACGACGTGGCTATCGTACGATGCGTGAAGTCTCGTCGACGACGACCGCGGAATAGAGCGATTGAAGTCGAGACGATAACAACGCGTGCAGCCGTTCTGGTTCGGCTAAAAACGCGTCGTGGCCGTGGTCGGAAACGAGTTCGAAATAGCGGCTATCCCCGCCGCTGCGCGCAAATCGTTCGGCCGTCTCGCGGACGTAGCGCGGCAAGAAAAGCCAGTCGCTGGAAATTCCAACGAAGCTGAACTGCGCGTGTGAGGGCGCGAGCGTTTGGTCGCGCGTCTCGAAAAGATCCATCGCGCGCGTGAGTGCGAGATAGGCTCCCGGTTCCATGCGTTTGGCAAAGATCGCGCCCTGATGATCGAGGTAACCTTCGACGTCGAATCGATCGTTGGCAACGCGCATCGGATCCCCACCAGCGCGATCGGGTTTACGCGCGAAACGTTGTGCGAGCAAGGGTTCCGATTTGTACGTAAGCATCGCGATCTTGCGCGCGAGAGCGATTCCCTCGGCGGGTGTGCGCGCGATGCGAATCGCTTCACGCGCGATGGCGTTGAGCGCGATGCCCATTGCCGCGAAGTGATCGTACGCGCCGATCGCGACGACGCGGTCGACGGCCGCCGGCGCCTCGAACGCCCAGCCGATCGCTTGCATCCCGCCGAGCGAACCGCCGACGACAGCTGCGAATCGCTCGTAGCCGAGCGCCGCGAGTGCGCGACGCTGCGCGCGCACCATATCCGCGACCGTGACGAGTGGAAAACGATCGCCATACGGCGCACCGTCGGGTGCGAGCGAACCTGGGCCTGTCGATCCGTAGCAACTCCCGAGCGCGTTGACGCAGACGATCGCTACCGCATCCGTATCGATGAGTTTGCCCGGACCCGCAAGGCCTCCCCACCAATCGAGCACGCGCGACGTGCCGGTGAGCGCGTGTGCGACGAGGACCAGATTGCTGCCATCGGGCCGCGGCGTTCCGTACACGCTAACGCGCTGTGTGACGCCCGCGAGCGTCGTGCCGCACGCGAGTCCGATGTCGCCGATCGGGACGTCGAACTCGTGTGTCGGCGCGGTCGCGGTCATGTTATCGCGAGCCGTGCTTAGACGCTCGCGGGATGTGCGACCGAGTCGCTCGGATAGACCGTATCGCGCGCGCCCGCGAGTGCCTGCGCGAGATCGGCGATGATGTCGCGCACGTCTTCGATACCGATCGAGAGCCGCACCATGTCTTCGGTGACGCCGGCCTCGATCTGTTGCACGACATTGAGTTGCGAGTGCGTCGTGGTCGACGGATGGATGACGAGCGATTTCGCATCGCCGACGTTGGCGAGGAGCGAGAAGAGCTTCAGGCGGTCGATGAGCGCTTTCGCGGCCGGTGCGCCGCCCTTCACGCCGAACGTGAGGATCGCACCCGCACCTTTGGGCAAGTATTTTTTCGCGCGCGCATGCGAGTGATGATCCGTGATGCTCGGATACGAAACCCACGGAACGTCGGGATGCGTGCTCAGGAATTCCGCCACCGCGAGCGCGTTTTGCGAATGGCGTTCCATGCGCAGACCGAGCGTTTCGAGCCCCTGCATCAGCAGCCATGAATTAAACGGCGAGATCGCCGCGCCGAGATCGCGTAGGAGTTGCACGCGCGCTTTGATGATGTACGCGAGATTGCCGAACGAGGCGACGTAGCGCACGCCATGATACGACGGATCGGGCTCGGTAAGATCGGGGAATTTGCCCGAGCCGGCCCAATCGAAGTTGCCGCCGTCGACGAGGAGGCCACCGATCGAGGTGCCGTGACCGCCGATGAACTTGGTCGCGCTATGCACGATGATGTTCGCGCCCCAATCGAAGGGCCGAATGAGATACGGCGTCGCGAGCGTGCTATCGACGATGAGCGGAATTTTCGCTTCATGTGCGATCTTTGCGACGACGTCGAAATCGAGGACGTCGACGCGTGGATTGCCGATCGTTTCCGCGAAGATCGCCTTCGTATTTTCTCTGATCGCGCGCTTGAAATTATCGGACTTATTCGGATCGACGAGCGTGACTTCGATGCCGAACTTCGGAATCGTATGCACGAACGCGCTGTGCGTGCCGCCATAGAGCGAGGCGCTCGAGACGATATGATCGCCCGCGCGCGCGATGTTGAGAATCGAGAACATGTTCGCGGCTTGACCGCTCGCGAGTGCGAGCGCACCCACGCCGCCTTCGAGCGCGGTGATGCGTTTTTCGAGGACGTCGCTCGTGGGATTCATGATCCGCGTATAGATGTTGCCGAACTCTTGGAGCGCGAAAAGACGCGCGGCGTGTTCGGCATCGTCGAACGTATACGACGTCGTCTGGAAGATCGGCACCGCGCGCGATTTGGTGTGCGGGTCGCCCGCGTGGCCGCCGTGAATCGCGGTCGTGTCGAAATGGTACTCGGATTGATCCATGATACTCCTAGGCCGGCGTTGAGATAGCCGAGCCCGATTCGTCGATGATCTCAGAGGGGGCGATGTCGTGCGGGGTAGCGGGGGTGATAGCGATATCTTCCCACATCGGGATGACGTTTCCGACTTTGACGTGATGCGAGGCGAGAAGTTCGTCGACGAGCGCCGCGCCTGACTTATCGATGCGCGTCGTGATGACGGCGGGCATACCGTCGATCGGTTCGGCGGCGATCCCGCCCGCAAGCAACGCTTCACGCGCCGGGCGCACGTCGCCGAGGGAGGCGAGCCGCAGCACGCGCCGCAGCATGATTGCGGGTTCGACGACGCCGGAGCGCACGTGCGGCGCGAGCTGTGTATCGGCGGTCGTCACACCGGCGTTGCGGCCCGCGGCAATGCGCCGCAACACCGCGACGACGTCGCCGACGACGGACGAGGCCGTGGGATCGCTGCCCGCGCCCGTGCCCGCAAAGGTAAGCGAGCCCGAGCTTCGCCCGGTCACGCGAATGCAGTTCTGTGGCCCGATGGGCTGGGCGAAGGGGTGCTCGGCGGACACGTACGCGGGCGTCACGATCGACGATGCGGCGCGGGCAACGGCGATGAGTTTTAAGCGCCATCCCGCGCGTTTGGCAAGCGAGTGATCCTCGCGTACGAGCGTCGTAATGCCATTTCGCGGAATCTCACTCGTCACGAGGCCGCGGCGAAATGCGAGCTGCGCGAGGATCGCGAGTTTGTGTGCGGCATCGATGCCTTCGACGTCGTTCGTCGGGTCGGTTTCGGCAAAGCCGAGGCGTTGGGCTGCGGCGAGAGCGCTCTTGTACGTGGCGCCTTCGAACATCTCGGAGAGGATGAAATTCGTCGTGCCGTTGAGCACGCCGCCGACTTCGAGAATATCTTCACCAGCTAAGGATTCCGCGATCGTGCGCACGATCGGAATCGCGCCACCGACGGCCGCTTCATAGGCGATCGTCACGCCGCGCGACGCGGCAAGTGCGCGGAGTTCGGGGCCGCGCGTGGCAAGGAGGTCTTTGTTCGCGGTGACGACATGCTTCCCAGCGCTCAGCGCGCCGACGACGAGTTCGGCTGCAATGCCGGTTCCGCCGATGCATTCGATGACGACATCGATCGAGGGATCCTCGGCGAGCGCGCGCGCGTCTTCGGTGAAGAGCCCCGCGGGGATTTCACTCGGCCGCGGCTTCGAGAGCGAGCGCACGGCGATTCCGGCAAGCCAATAATCCACACCGCTGCGAGCGGGAACGGAAGACGTCGAGTTGACGAGGAGTCGCGCGACGCCGCCGCCGACGATGCCGCACCCCAGGAGGGCGATGCGAACGTCGGAGCCGGAGCCGGTGCGATCCGCGTGCGCTGGTTGAGTGAGCGACAAGCGATTCCACCTGGGTCGGGCAGTGAATGGACCTGAGTGTACCGAACCCGCCGCTCGTGCGTCAAGGACGGATTCTGCGTCTCC
>JAYTXC010000029.1:0-5372 GCA_043743145.1 Rhodospirillales bacterium | reverse complement strand
ATAAGGCGATAGCGGTACCCAACGCGAATCCGTGCGGTCGATGGAAGAATATACCGGCGACCAAATTGCGGTCCTCAAGGGCCTCGAAGCGGTTCGTATGCGGCCCGGCATGTATATCGGGAATACGTCGGAGCGTGGCCTCCACCAACTCGTCTACGAAGCCGTCGACAATTCCGTCGACGAAGCGATGGCGGGCAAAGCGACCAAAATTTTGGTCGTCCTCGGTCGCGACGGGTCGTGTTCGGTCGAAGACGACGGCCGCGGGATTCCGGTCGATTTCAACACCGAAGAAAATATGTCGTCGGTCGAAGTCGTGATGACGATCCTCCATGCGGGCGGTAAGTTCGGATCCGGCGGCTACAAGGTCTCGGGTGGCCTTCACGGCGTCGGCATCTCCGTCGTCAACGCGCTCTCGGAAAATATGACGACGCGCGTAAAACGTGATGGCAAACTACACGAGATCAAATTCGAACGCGGCATTACGACGGAGCCCCTGCACGTCGTGGGCGATGACGCGGAAGGTACGGGGACGTACCAATGGTTCGTCCCCGATCATACGATGTTCGATACGACGGATTTTCACTGGGATATTCTGCAGAAGCGGCTACGCGAACTCGCGTTCCTCAATCGCGGAATTTCGATCACGCTACGCGACGAACGCCCCGACGAAGTGAAGGAGAAGAATTTTCTCTACGAGGGCGGCATCATTTCATTCGTCGAGCACCTCAACGAAAAGAAAGATCCCCTTCATCCGATCATCTCCACCAACGGCGAGCGCGACGACGTCATCGTCGAATGCGCGCTGCAATGGGCGGATACGTACAGCGAAAATGTCTTCACGTACGCGAACAATATCAATACGGCCGAAGGCGGAATGCATCTCGTCGGTTTCCGCAACGCCGTCGGGAATGCGGTCAATACATATGCGCGCAAACGCGCCGTGCTCAAAGAATCCGACGCGAATCTCTCGATCGATGATGTGATGGAAGGCCTCACGGCAGTCGTTTCCGTGAAGCTCGAGAATCCACAATTCGAGGGCCAGACAAAAACGAAACTCGGCACGGCGCGCGTGCGCAACATCGTCTACACGCTCGTCGGCGAACGCCTCGATTTCTTTTTCGAAGAGAACCCAAAGCATTTTCGTGCGATCGTCGATAAGGCGATGCAAGCGCAGCGCGCGCGCGAAGCCGCGAAAAAAGCGCGCGATCTCTCGCGACGCAAGAGTGCGCTCGATGGTATGGGATTACCGGGCAAGCTCGTGGATTGCACGGAGAAAAACCCCGAAGTCTCGGAGATTTTTTTAGTCGAGGGCGACTCGGCCGGCGGCACCGCGAAGATGGGGCGCGATTATAAGACGCAAGCGATCTTACCGCTACGCGGCAAGATCCTTAACGTGTGGAAGGCGCGCGAAGATAAGGTCTTCGCAAACGAAGAGATCCGCGCGATGATCACCGCGCTCGGTACCGGCATCGCCGCCGATTTCGACAGCGAGAAACTTCGGTACCACAAGGTCATCATCATGACCGACGCCGACGTGGATGGCTCGCATATCCGCACGCTCTTGCTCACGTTTTTCTACCAGCAGATGCGCGCGCTCATCGAAAAGGGTTACGTGTATATCGCGATGCCGCCACTGTACGGCATCAAGCGCGGGAAAAAACAGCGTTACGCCTTCACGGATGACGAACTCAAGGGCATCATCGGCGATAACGATCCCAAAGATTTCCAGATCCAGCAATATAAGGGTCTCGGCGAGATGGATGCCGAGCAACTCGCCGATACGACGATGCACATCGAGAGCCGCCGCCTCAAGCGCGTCGCCCTCGAAGACGCCGTGGCCGCCGACGAAATGTTCACGACCCTCATGGGCGACAAAGTCGAACCCCGCAAAGAATTCATCCAAGCGTACGCGCGCAGCGTGAAGAATTTGGATCTCTAGCGTGCGCGAAGGGACCTCTCACTGCTGTTGATGCGTTGAGCGTCCGAGGAGGGGCACGCGTGCGCATGGGACGGTCGTATTGGATGTGGAGGCTTGGCGCGCTCGTGACGCTCGTCGTCCTCATCGTCGTCTTCTCCGGACCAATTTCGCGTGCGCTCGTCGCCGGTACGATCGATGTCGCGACGGGCGAGCGCGTTGCCTTCACCGACCTGGACCTTGGGCCGGAGCGAGCGATCGTCCACCATTTGGAACTCGCACACGCGGGCCGAACGCTTCTGACCGCCGACCGCGCGGCCGTGAGCTATCGGTTGCGCGATCTCTTGCCGGGTGGATCGCGGCGTTTCGGACTCATCGGTGTCGAGCTCGATCGCCCGCGACTCGTCTTGGAACGGCGCGCGGATGGGACGTTCGACGTCGCCCCCGGCGCCGGCGGCGCGGTGGCAACCGCGCCGGTGGCGATCGGCCCCGTCGCCGAGGTTCCGCTGCGTTTCGACGCGCGCATTCGCGACGGATCGATCGTCCTCGAGGATCAGTTTCGCGTGCTCCCGGAATCGCGCCGGCTCGGCCTCGAAGGCATCGCGGTCACCGTCGCTTTCGATAGCGCGGCCGTCTCAACGTACCGCGTTCGTGCATCGGTTGCGAACGATCGGGCGGCGGGGATCTCCGTCATCGGACGGATCGATACACCGCGCGGCTACGCCGTGCATCGCATCCGCGCACACGACCTCGCGCTCGTGCCATTCGTGAACTACTTCATCAATAGTTCGGCTGCGCGCCTCGAGAGCGGGGTCGCGCGAAGCGCCGACGTGCGCGTGTACGGCTTTGCGAGCGGCGCGAACCACACGTTCGTCTATCATACGGGGGGATCGCTCGCGCTGCATGGCGGCGGGATGCGGATTCCCGGCCTCGTTCCGAGTGCGAGTGAGATGAACGGACGTCTCGATTTTTTCGACGGCGGTTTCGCGGCACCGGCGCTCTCCGCGCACCTGGGCGCCCTGCCGGTTCGCGTTGCGGGCGGTCTCTACAATTGGGCGTCGTTAAACTTTCAACTCGGCATCGCGATCGACGACGCCCCGCTCACCCGTGTACGGGGGCTCTTTGCGTTCTCGCGGACATTGCCACTCGAAGGGCCCGCGCACCTCACGACCTATCTCGAGGGGCCGGTCGGGCTCCCGCTCGTAGCGACGCGCGTCAACGCGCCCGCGCTGACGTATGCGGGGTATCCGGTCGAACATCTCACGACACGCGCGATCTACTACGACGGCACGCTCGATGTCGTCGGTCTCGGTGCGCGATACGGCGGGCTCGATGTGGCCGCAAATGGCGCGATCGTCCTCGGCGATACCGCGCATACACACCTCGTCTTCGATGTGAGCGGGCCGGCGGCGCGCATCCCCTATCTCGCGGAACTCGCGCCGGGTGCCACGATCGATGCGGGTGGCCTTCTCGCGGGCGACGCGCTGCGGTTCGACGTCCGCGGTGCGGCAAGCGGCGCGGGCGGTGGAACCGATCTCGCCGCGATCTTCCACGAGGATGCGCGAGGCGATGGGCGGTACGGCCCCTTCCAACTCTCGCGTCCCGATGGGTCGTCGGTCGCGGGCGCCTTCACGTTCGATCGAAGCGCGAACGAAAGCGCGTTTTGGCTCGACGCGCGTCGCTATCGCTATGCTGAATTGCCACGGCCCGCGATGCTCCCGGGCATCGATCTTGCGGCGCCGACCTTCCACGGGCTCCTCGACGGCGAACTTGCCGGGGTCGGCCCGCCAGCGGATTTCCGGATTGCCGGAAACGTGCGGGGCCACGATCTTCGTGTCGGCGGGCTCGCGATCGCGCAGGTCTCAGGGCACCTCACCGGGCGCATCGGCAATTTCGGCTTGCGCGACGTTTCCGCAAGCGGCCCCTGGGGGGCATTTGCCGGCGCCGGCGCCTACGTCGGTCCGGCACTCGCCCTCGACGGGATCTATCGGGGAAGCTTCGCGCAATTGCGGACATTTACGGGCGAGATTGGTGGTAGCGGTCCGGTCAACGGGCCTGTGGCGATGCTCATCGGGCCAACGGAATCGATCGTGCAAGCGCGGGGTGCGCGTACGCCGGGTGCGATCGTGCAGGGCGTTCCGGTCGACGCGCTCTCGGGAACCGTCGCAATTTCCGGCACGCACCTCCGCGTCTACGCGGCGACGGGATCCGTGGCGAGTGGCACGCTCGTGGCCGCGGGTGATCTCGACGCGTCGGGAACGCTCGGCGTTTCGCTCGCCGGCGCGCAGGCGCGGCGGCTTCGAGCCGTCGTCCCACTCGGGGGCGGTGGCGACGTCGCGGCGATCGGCACGTTCGGCGTCACCGGGCATGCGTCGCGCTTCGACGGCGGGCTCGCGCTCGGGGCCGGGGCGACGTTCGATCGACTGCCGCTCATCGTCAACGGCGACGTGACACTCGCGGGCACGCGGTTCGATTTTCGCCGGACGGACGCCGAGCTCGGATCGGCGCTCGGGACGCTCGATGGATCGCTCGCCCGAATCGACACGAGCGCGCCGATCTACGACGCGCGGGTACACATTGGTGCGGCACGCCTCGGGCCACTCGTCCGCTCGGTGTTGCCGCAGCGACGCGATGTCGCGGGTACGGTGACGGGCGATCTCACGCTGCGCGGCAGCATCGCGAACCTCGCCGTTGCGGGAACGGTCGGCATCCCCGAAGGTACGGTAAACGGGTTGCATTTCCGCGATGCCGGAGCGCGGATCGCGCTCCTCCCGGGCGAACTTTCCGCACATCTTGGGACGGTGACGGTCGGCTCGACGACCGCGGCGTTCGGGGCCGATGTGCGCGGGAAGGCGGCGGCCTTCCACCTGGAAGCGCCGCGAGCGAATCTCGGCGATTTTAACGACTACTTCGATGCGGGCGATATGCTCGCCGGTCGCGGCCGGATCGCCGCGCAATTCGTGCGCGACGCGACCTCGGTGCGGACGAGTGCGGATATCGCGATTGCGGATCTGCGCGTGCGCCGCTTCGATCTCGGCGACGCCTCGGCGCGTTGGAATTCGCGCGGTCGTGACGTAACGGGACGTGTCGCCTTCGGTGGTGTTTCGGGACGGCTCGAAACGGTGGGCGTGCTCAACCTGCCGGCCACGGAGCCGCTCGATCGACTCCTCGGACGCTCGCGCTTTACCGGCACCGCGCGCCTGCGCGGTCTCGATCTCGGCGTGTGGCTTCCCGCGGTTGGCTACCAGGTCCCGATCGGTGGTCGTGTCGACGCCGACGCGACGATTGCGGGGAGCTTGAGCAACCCCGACGTTCGCACTGCAGCATCGCTCGTGGGCGGATCGATCGGAAAATTCCCCGTCGAGCGGCTCGTGCTCTCGGCGAGCTCGACGCTGCGTCGCACGACGATTTCGAAAGCGGAGCTCGATGTGCCCAACCTTTCGCTCGTGGGCTCGGG
>JAYTXC010000028.1:0-10059 GCA_043743145.1 Rhodospirillales bacterium | reverse complement strand
TCCAGCCTTTGAGAATGTAAACGAGTTGGAATTCGAGCGTGTGATGGTGGCGCGGTTGCGGTACGTGTTGGTCGCTCGTCGCGCGGATGACGTGCGCGCCGACGCGACCGCCCGTCGAGGCCGCAACGCCAAGATCGCGGTAGGCGAAGAACGAACGCAAGCCGCCTTCCCAATGCGCGTCGTGCGCGTGAGTTACGGCGAAGCCGTCGGGAATCGATGCTTTCATACTACGCCTCGCTAACGATAGGTTGAGCTCGGACGATTCGACCGTTTACGGCCCCTGCACTGCGGGTGATTCCCGCTGCGGTTCACTTGAAGCGGCCGTGCGCCTGCGCCTCGTATATTCGCGAGTGGCACGGCCTGAATTGGTTTCGCATCCCACCCTCTCCGAAGCCGTATTCTTTTCGAAACCCCCCCTCTTTACGGACATTACCATCGCGCGCGTTTATTCCAGATTCGGCCGCAAACGGTGCGATCGGCGCTTCGTGATAACGACGAAGGGCACCAAGCGACGCTTCGATGATTCGTGCGTTAAAATTTCGGCGTAATCGGATTTATTCCGATGATGGCGAGAGTGAGAAGCCCTGTTCCACGCCATCGATATAGCCGCCGCCGACGATCTGTCCGCGATCGTTGATCGATTCTGCGATTGCGAGCGACCACGTCTTCGATGCCGCTCCGATTGGCGCATTGAGGTCGACCATCTGTCCGCGTGCGAAGATGAACGCGCACGGGTTGACGGGTTTCGCGCCCGGCCTCGCGCCGCTCTCGGCTGAAAAACCGATGGCTTGTCCCGCGTTGTTGATTGCAAACGAGCCGCTGACCGATGTCGGGATGTTCGGGGAGAGCGTCCCCATGTCGGTCGTAACGCCGTTTTCGTAGAAGAAGCCATGGAAAATGCCGTCCGGCACCGTCGGCACCCCGGGGCCGCTCGGACCGTCCTCGAGGCTGAAAATCGTCGGCAGGAAGCCGATGGTCGCGCTCGAGGACACGCCAACGATCTCGCCGCGCTGACTGATCCCGCGTGTTTCGGCGTTGTCGCTACCGGAAAGTCCGAAGCCGAGACTCGTTACCTCACCATCGGAATCCCATTGCGCTGCGCGTTCCGTCGTATCGGTTCCGGATCCGCCGACGATGGTGCCACGATCGTTGATGGCATCGGCGAATGTGAGCGTGTCGCCGGGAAGTGGTAAAAGCGCGCGCAGCGACCCGTCATGGAAAACAAACGCGCGCGGCGCTCCAACGCCGGAGACGAGGCTCCCGAGCAGATTGCACTTGCAGTGCCGACGACGGTCCCGTCGTTGGCGACACCGCCGGGTGCGAGGCCCGGCGAATCGAGTAGGCCCGCACCGAGATCGGTAACGTCGTCGTGTCGTGGGATACGGGCGCCTCGCGCATCCGGTGATTCGGTCGTCGTTTTCACCCCGAGCGGTGCGAGGTTTCCGCGTGCACTCGGGATGGGAGCACTTGTAGGCGTGCCGCCGCTCGCGCACGAGCTCAAGAAAACGATTGCCGCAGTGGCGGTCAACGCGCGAGCGACGCTCATCTGCATGTTGCTCTCATTTCGTCGCAAGCACACGACACCGAACAGACCGGGTTACCGGGGATTCTGCGCCAAGTACGGTCCGCAAAATTTACGAGCAGTTCTGGTGACACGATCGTGACGACGCAATCAGGAACAGTTCGCAGGTTGTTCATGACGTATGAAAATCGGTAGCCACGTCCGGAAGACGTATGGTTGAATAGCTTAGGAAGTAAACCAAACTCCAGCTAACTCGTTGCTTTCATATAAAGAACGAGCATACTGGAAGCGGTTTTCGGTTCCGACCCGATTGCCTCATCCAACCGTCACGTTATCGCGACGGCGCTCGGACCACTGCAGGTTTGAAAGTTGCAAACGCTTACGGCATTTCTCGCGAAGCAATAGCAGTTTGGTATCGCTGGCTACCTGTGGATCACTTGATGGAAAAAAGTGTTACTATGCCTAACATTAAGCATAACGGTACGAAAGCAACACATGAGCGCAGCGTCATGGCTCGCGACGTGGCTCAGCGTCCCAGCTCCGGACTTCGAGTCGGGCTTGGCGAATCGCTCGTAACACCCAACACAACGGGCGAAATGCCGCAACCCGCCGCCGCGGGCGCGAACGAGGGTCAGATGCCACCGCTTTCGATGCCGCGGCCCGGCGAACAGATCCGATCATCTGCGCCGACAATGCCTCGACCGAGCATGCAAGCTGGAAACCCAGAACTTGGATCGGCTTTGTCGATGCCGATGCCGCGGCTGCAACACGAAGCATTATCGTCGCCCGCGGTATCATCGATGCCGCAACCGAGTATGCAGGCACAGAACGAGAGCCGCCCGCAATTGCGGCCACCCCGCGAATCGATCATGCCCGGCCTACCCGTGAGGGAATCGGCGACGACAAGCGCCGCGCATATCATGCAGACAGCGCGGGGCGAGGTTCACGCGCTCGTTTCCGCGCGTGTCGACGCCGGGCCGCGCGTAGGCTTTGATTATCCTACGACACTGCGTGGGAGCACCGCTCACTTCAACGTTTATTACGATGCAACGAGCTTACCAACGAATGGTCCCATCATCGCGGATGCGGTGCTCGCGTCGTGCGAATATGAGTACGCGATGCTACAGAGCTACTTTGATGGGCTCACACCGGGTGGGCTACCGTTCAACATCATTATCGCCGCGGGTATCGGAGGCGCGTATCATTACGGTTGTGCCGCAGTCGATATGTACTGCGACGGAAGTACCGCGGCCACACCAGATGTCGATCATACGCGTATGCTCGTTGTTGCCGAAGAAGTCGAAGTGTTCTCGGCGGCACAGGCTGCCGGTTGGAATTGTGGCGCAAGCAACGGCGAGGGTCTCTCGCGCGTGCTCGCCACGCAACTCTATCCGGCCGAGCTTGGTGGCTTCGAGTCGGCTTCTTCATGGCTTAATGCGCCGGGGCGCCCGGATTTTGTCAACGTGAACGATCCGACCGACCGGAATTATGTATCGACGGGTTGCTCGACACTGTTCTTAAAT
This sequence comes from Rhodospirillales bacterium, assembly GCA_043743145.1. Classification (GTDB taxonomy): domain Bacteria; phylum Vulcanimicrobiota; class Vulcanimicrobiia; order Vulcanimicrobiales; family Vulcanimicrobiaceae; genus JANYGA01. The sequence continues at coordinate 7,014 of JAYTXC010000028.1, read as the reverse complement.
TTCTTGCGTCATCAACTGCGGTTTAGTTGGGAAGAAATTACGCGGGCTGCCGCCGGGACGCTCGCGCAAACCTATACGAATCTTACGGGACGCACCGATGGGTTCACGCGTTTCACATCGCTCGTACAAAGCTACTATCCGGCAGGCACAGCCGTCTATCCGACGAGCGACAATCTCTTCCCGTTGCCCGGAGTCATCGAACTCGTCGCACGCGGTTCGGACGGTGCCGTATGGCACCAAACGCAAACGGCGCCGAATAATGGCTGGACCAGTTGGTCGTCACTGGGCGGCTGGGTCGACCTGATCGACGTCGCTCAAAATGACGACACGCGTGTCGAGGTGTTTGCGCGCGGCGGAGACGGCGCGGTGTGGCACACCTGGCAGACCTCACCCAATGGGAGTTGGAGCGGTTGGGCCTCGATGGGCGGCTGGATCGATCGGCTCGAAGTCGGGCAAAATGCCGATGGGCGGTTGGAGATTTTTGCGCGCGGCTCCGACGGTGCACTTTGGCATAACTGGCAAACGGCGCCAAACAACGGTTGGAGCGGGTGGGCTTCACTCGGCGGCTGGATCGACATGCTGGACGTCGCGCGAAATGCGGACGGACGACTGGAAGTCTTCGTTCGCGGTAGCGACGGCGCCGTCTGGCACATGTGGCAAACGGCGCCCAACAGTGGGTGGAGCGGCTGGACGTCGCTCGGCGGTTGGGTCGATATGCTCGAGGTCGCGCAGAATGCGGATGGACGCATGGAAATATTCGCGCGCGGCAGCGACGGAGCCGTCTGGCACAAATGGCAAACAGCGCCCAACAATGGGTGGAGCGGTTGGGAATCGCTCGGCGGTTGGATCGACATGCTCTCGATGGGCGAGAACGACGACGGCCGCATGGAAATCTTCGCACGGGGCAGCGACGGAGCGCTTTGGCACAACTGGCAGACATTCCCGAATAGTGGATGGAGTGGCTGGGCGTCACTGGGCGGCTGGATCGATCGCCTCGACGTCGGTCACAATGCTGACGGACGCATGGAAGTCTTCGCTCGAGGCCGTGACGGAGCGGTATGGCACAACTGGCAGACCGCGCCAAGCAACGGCTGGAGCGGCTGGGCGTCGATGGGCGGTTGGGTCGACATCGTGACGGTCTGTCCCGAACTCATCGCGCAATAGCATCGGAGGCGCGACATAAAAGCATCGGAGTCGGCATCGCTGCCGGCTCCGATGCTTTTGACGTGCAACCGCACGACCTCTCAATGCAGTCCAATCGGCGACAGGGAGAAGACCATGACCGTATCAACCGAACGCGCGATCCTCGCCGGTGGCTGTTTTTGGGGCGTCCAAGATCTCTTGCGCCGGTATCCTGGCGTGCGATCGACACGCGTGGGCTACTCGGGTGGCGATGTGCCGAACGCGACGTATCGCAATCACGGCACGCACGCCGAGGCAATTGAAATCATTTTCGATTCGTCGCAAACGGATTTCCGAACGCTGCTCGAAGCGTTCTTTCAGATCCACGATCCGAGCACGCTCAATCGACAAGGCAACGACCGCGGACTGGGCTATCGCTCGGCGATTTTCTACACGAGCGACGAACAGAAGCGCGTCGCACTCGACACGATCGCAGATATCGATGCATCGAGTCTCTGGCCGGGCAAAGCGGTCACCGAAGTCGCACCCGCGGGCGATTTCTGGGAAGCGGAATCCGAGCATCAAGACTATCTCGAACGCGATCCCAACGGGTACACGTGTCACTTTCTCCGGCCGAATTGGAAGTTGCCCGCGCGCACCACCTCGCGGTAAGGTGGACGGGCCGCGGCGGGCGCGCATCGTCCCGGCTTCGAAGGAGTGCGCCATGTTCGATCCGTGTCGTTGTCCTCAAGCACCGTACTCCGCGCGGCTTCGCGCAACGGCCGATACGGCATTCGGCCGTCGCGCGTTTATCGTCGGCGCGGCTGCGAGTTTTGCCGCGCTCTTTCTTCCGCGTGGCGCGCGCGCGGCATCGCTCGCGTCGCCCGAAGCGGTCACGGTGCTACGGGCGGCGCGGCTCTTCGACGGGATGACGATGCGTTCGCCCGGCGTGATCGTGTTGCGTGGCGAGCGAATCGTCTCGTATTCGGCTGGTGACGCGGGGGTCGCTGCGACGACGATCGATCTCGGCGACGCGACATTGATGCCCGGGCTCATCGACGCGCACACGCACGTCGCGGCAAACGTCGTGCCATCGGCATATCTGACGGCGATCGGGCCGAAGAACGAATCCGCGACCAGCATCGCGGAAGCGGCATTGCTCTCGGTTGCAAACGCCCAGGGCATGCTCGCCAATGGGTTTACGACGATTCGCGACGTCGGTGGCGGAGCCGGTATCGACCTTGCAATGCGCGACGCGATCGCGCGCGGAGCGATTGCCGGGCCGCGTATGCTCGCGAGTGGCTCGGCGCTCTCGATCACGGGCGGCCACGCCGATACCAACGACTACGCGCCCTGGGTCCACGTCGAAACCGACGAAGCGCCGGCGACGTCGTTCGGGCCGTACGGTTTTCGAGAACAGGTCCGCGCGCACGTGAAACGTCACGTCGATCTCATTAAGATCGTCGCGACGGGTGGCGTCCTCTCCTACGGCGACACCTTCGACGTTCCACAATTCAATCTCGATGAAATCCAAGCCGTTGTCGACGAAGCGGGGAAGTTTGGTCGTAAAGTATCGGCGCACGCCCACGGCGATCCCGGCATCGCGCAAGCGGTGCGAGGCGGGTGCCACTCGATCGAACATGGCTCGGGCATCGGTGCGGCAACGTTACATGAAATGCAACAGCGTGGAACCTATCTCGTGCCGACGATTTGGGCGCTCGATTCGATTCTGCAGCCCGGTAATCCGAACAACATCGCGAGCGCCGGGCTCGAGAAGGCCCATTACGCCGCGCGCGTACGCGACGACGGCATGAAGCGTGCGGTAGCGACGAGCGTGAAGTTCGCTTATGGCACCGATGCCGGCGTCTTTCCGCACGCGCAGAATAATCGCGATTTTGGGTTGCTTCGCACGATGGGACTCGCGCCGCTCGACCTGCTCCGGAGCGCGACGTCGTCGGCCGCCGATCTGCTCGGCACGCGCGATCGCGGTCACCTCGCACCGAACATGCTCGCGGATGTGGTCGCATTCGCGGGGGATCCCTCGCGCGACATCGCGCTCTTAGAACGCAAACCCGTGCTCGTGATGCTCGGGGGCAAGCGCATCGCGTGATCGCGCAACGGCCTACCACGGGTGGACCTGTCGCCGACGATTCCGCAAAGCGCGGCTGCAAGCTCGCCGCAGATTTGCACGTCGGGCGGAACCGCACGCTCGACCGCTTCTTCTAAAGACCCGATGACCGCAACTCTCGCCCCCGCAACGACCGCGAAGATGCAGCCGCGCGCGACCTCCGCGATCGTGATCGGCTCCGGGATCGGCGGCCTCGCACTCGGCATCCGGCTCCAGGCGATGGGGATCGCCACGACGATCGTCGAGAAACTCGACGCGCCCGGCGGCCGCGCATACGTGCGGCGTGAGAACGGCTACACGTTCGATATGGGCCCGACCGTCCTCACCGCGCCACACATCATCGAAGAGCTCTTCGCACTCGAGCGTGGCGACGCGAAACTCGACGAGCCCGATTTTCCCGCGCATGTGCTCGATGGCAAGCGCATCACGACGGGGATCAGCGGCGGCCCGAAGACCTCGGAATACGTCACGATCGTGCCGGTGAAGCCGTTCTATCGCATCAATTTCGATGACGGGTCGTGGTACGACTACGACGGCGATCGTGCGAACACGCGCGCACAAATCTCCGCGATCGCGCCCGACGATCTCGCGGGCTACGATCGCTTTCACGATGCCGCAGAACGAATCTTCACGCGCGGGTTCCTCGGCCTCGGCTACACGTATTTCGGCGATCTCGTCACGATGCTGAAAATCGTGCCCGATCTGGTGCGGCTCGGGGCGATGCAGCCGCTCTACCGATTCGTATCGCGCTTCGTAAAGAGCGAGAAACTGCGCGCGGTCTTGAGTTTTGAATCGCTTTTGGTCGGCGGCAATCCGATGCACGTTCCCGCCATCTATGCGATGATCCATTTCGTCGAAAAGACGTGGGGCGTCCACTACGCCCTCGGCGGTACGGGCGCGCTCGTGCGCGGTTTCGTGCGTAAGTTCGAAGAACTCGGCGGCTCGATCCGTTACGAGAGCGAAGTCGCGAAAATCGATGTTGAAAAAGCGGCGGGCAAGCCGCGCGCGCGCGGCGTGACGCTTGCAAGCGGCGAGACGCTTCGCGCCGATCTCGTCGCCTCCAACGGCGACTATGCGGGCACGTACGGCCTCGTCGAGAAGCGCTTCCGCAAAATCCATCCGGATCTGCGTTTGAAGCTCGCCAAGCAATCGATGTCGGTCGTCGTCATCTATTTCGGTTTCCGTGCCGATCCCGAAGCCGATAAAGAACTTCGGCACCATAACATTATCCTCGGCCCTCGGTACGCGGGTCTCCTGGCCGATATCTTCGACCGCCACGTGCTCGCCCCGGATTTCTCGCAGTATCTCCACGTGCCCACGCTCACCGATCCATCGATGGCGCCCGCGGGGCACCACGCCGCGTACACGCTCATCCCCGTGCCACACAACGCGAGCGGCATCGATTGGTCGGTCGCCGGGCCCAAACTCGTCGAACGCGTGATCGCGATGCTCGACGAACGCGGCCACATTGCAAACTTGCGCGAGCGGTTGACTTCGTCGAGCTTCATCACCCCGACGTATTTCGAGCAAACGCTCAACAGTCGGCTCGGCAACGCGTTCGGACTCGAGCCAATCTTCGTGCAGAGCGCGTTTTTTCGGCCGCACAACCGCAGCGAAGACGTCGCCGGGCTCTATCTCGTCGGTGCGAACACGCAACCCGGTGGCGGGACGCCCGCCGTCATGATGTCGGCGAAGATGACGGCGCGCGTGATCGCAGCGGACGTCGCGCGGCTCGCACGGCCGCGAAACTAGCGATGCGTCCCGATCCGGCCGCGACGTATGAGTTGCGGCTCGCCGAGGTCGCCTGGCACCGCAGCGTCTTGCTCGACGAACTCGACGCCTACGTCCCGGCCGATGCGCGCGAGGGCGACATGCGCGAGCGTTTGCGTGTGTTCGTCGCGTCGAACGACACGTGTTTCGAACGCACGAACGTCGCGGGCCACGTGACGGGCTCCGCGTGGATCGTCGACGCCGAGACATCGGCCGTCGTCCTCTTGCATCATCGTAAGCTCGACCGCTGGTTACAACCGGGCGGCCATGCCGACGGAGATGGCGACGTGCGTCGCGTGGCCGTGCGCGAAGCGATGGAAGAGACGGGACTCGCGGACCTCGTCCCCGCGAGCACGGGGATTTACGATCTCGACGTGCATGAGATTCCGGCGCGAGGCGATGAGCCCGCGCACGCGCACTACGACGTCCGTTACGCGTTCTTCACGCGTCGCGATGAAGTGCCGATCGTCAGCGCTGAATCGCATGCCGTTCGCTGGGTCGATTTCGCCGAGATCGAGCATTTTTCGATCGACGAATCCGTCCGGCGACTCGTCGCGAAGAGTGCGACGCTGAGCGCCGGCGCGCGCTAGTTCGGCCGGGCCGTCGTGCCGTTACGGGCGCGTCGTGCCGTCGGGCTCGATCGATGCGAAACCGCAGAACGGTACGAGCGCGCGTGGGATCGTGACGCCGCCATCTTCGCGCTGATAGTTTTCCAGGACCGCAACGAGCGTTCGTCCGACGGCGAGCGCCGAACCATTTAACGTATGAACGAATTCCGGCTTGCCCTTCGCTTCGCGACGGAAGCGGATTTGCGCGCGCCGTGCTTGGAAATCGGTACAGTTCGAACACGAGCTGATCTCACGATAGAGCTGCTGACCCGGAAGCCAGACCTCGAGATCGTACGTCCGTGCCGCGTTGAAGCCGATATCCGCGCTGCACAGCGCGAGCACACGATAGGGAAGTTCGAGTTCGGCCAGCAGTGCCTCGGAGTCGGCCGTGAGCCGTTCGAGCGCCTCATCGGATTTTTCGGGAGGCACGAGCCAAACGAGTTCGACTTTTTCGAATTGATGCTGGCGAATGAGCCCGCGTGTATCTTTGCCCGCTGCGCCCGCCTCTTTGCGAAAACACGGCGTGTGCGCCGTGTACTGCAGCGGCAACGTATCGGCGCCGAGAATTTCGTCGCGGTGGAGCGCGGTGAGCGGCACTTCGGCGGTGGGGATCATGAAGAGATCCGCATCGGTATCGCGGAACATCGCGTCGGCAAATTTCGTGAGCTGACCCGTCGACCACATCGTGTCGCGCGTGACGAGCAACGGTGGTGCGATTTCGGTGTAGCCGCGGTCGTGTGCGCGCGCGAGAAAGAAGGTAACGATCGCGCGCGAAAGCCGAGCGCCCGCGCCGCGGAGCACCGAAAAGCGCGCGCCCGAGAGTTTGGTCGCGCGTTCGAAATCGATGATGCCGAGTGACTCGCCAAGCTCGTAATGCGGTTTCGCGATAAACGCGGCGGTGGGTGGCGACCCGGAATCGCGCACGACGATGTTGTCGTCTTCGCCCGCACCGTCGGGAACGGCGTCATCGAGAAGATTCGGAATCTCGGAGAGGATCGCGTCGATCTGCGCATCGAGCGGCGGAATCTCGGCGTTCGCCACGACGATGCGCGCATCGAGATCGGCGATCTGCGGCCGAAGTTCGCGCGCGGCTGCGCCCTTATCCGTCGCTTGCGAAATGCGCGCGGTGAGAGCGTTTTTCTCCGCCTGCAGCGCTTCGGCGGTCGTGCGGGCGGCGCGCAGACGCACGTCGATCGCGAGCACGTCGTCGACGAAGCCGCCGCCGATCGCGCGGCGCGTCGCAACGCGCCGCACGCGGTCCGGTTCGCGGCGCAGGAGCGCAAGGTCTAACATCGGTCGTTGTCCATATGAAGAAAGCAGCAGATTGCCGCCTCGATTGGAACTCGTCGTTATGCAGGATTCGGCCGCGGTCCTACGGTCGCCGTT
>JAYTXC010000027.1:0-2128 GCA_043743145.1 Rhodospirillales bacterium | reverse complement strand
CGTCGATGGGGTCGATTGCAGCATCGTCGTCCCTGTCTTATCGATGAGGGCGCGAAGACGATAACCGTCCGCCAGATCTTCGGTCTTTGCAACAACCAGAGTGCCGCCTGCGCAAAGCGCCGTGTATATTTCAAATGCACACATATCGAAAGCTACAGTCGTGACGGCGAGGAGAACGTCGGAAGCAACGAACCCCGGCTCCTGCGCCATCGTCGTGACGAGGTTAACGAGCGACCGATGAGAGACTTCAACGCCTTTGGGCGTTCCAGTTGTCCCCGAAGTGAAAATCACATAGGCGGGATCCGTCGGTTCGACGCGGATGTGCAGGGCATCGGCGGACTGCCTTGCGAGATGTTCGCGTTCGGCAGCCAAATCGACGACCGGAACTCCGTCTGGCGCGAATGCGCGCGCGATTTCACTATCGACGAGGAGCGTTGCAACGTCAGCCTCGCGGAGCATGATTTTTCCGCGAGCGACCGGATGCGCGGGGTCCAGAGGTACGTATGCGAAGCCGGCTTTTAACGTTCCCAATATAGCCACGACAAGATCGATCGAACGCGTTAGAGCGATGCCGATCCGACGGCCGTCGCCGACCACGAGTTTGCGCAAAACGCGCGCGAGCTGATTCGAACGGCGATTCAATTCGGCATACGTCAGCCGTTCGTCCCCGCAAATAATCGCAGTTGCTTGCGGCGTCGATTCGACTCGCGCTTCGATCATGCCGTGAATCGCCGTATTCGAAAGCGCGGTCCTCGGCCCGGCGACGATCGAAACCGATTTCGTGGGCACGTCGTCTTTCGCGCGTCGCTCGTCCTCCATGAGAACGTCTCCCGCGACTACACTACTATCCGACACCATCTGGTCGAGCAGTAATCGGTACGAGCGCAAATATCCATCGATCGTCTCCCGATTAAACAAGTCCGTATTGTACTCGCAATCGAGACGTAGGCCCGATTCGGATTCGATGACGTTGAGGAACAAGTCGAAATTTACAAAGACCTTCGCGTTTGGCTCAACACGACCGATCGCCCCGCCAAAGGCGAGATCATCGGCAAGGCGCTCGAGATTGAACTGGACTTCCGAGAGCGGGAGCCGGTTTGCTTCCCTCGCAAACTTCTTCTTCGTCACGAGCGAACCGAGCGTATATTGCTGGTGCTCGAAGGCTTCGAGCACCCGGCTACGTGCGGTAGACATCAATGCGGTCAACGGAGCCCGGTCGTCCCAACGAGTGCGCAACGGTAAAAAATTCACGCAGTGCCCGACCAAGCTTCGACCATTAAGAAGCGACTGACCCGCCGCCGGAATGCAAACGACGACGTCGTTGGTGTTACCCAATCGCCCGAGCAGCAGCTGATAAGAAGCGAGTAAGGTGACAAAGAGCGTGCAGCCGCTGCGGGCGCCGGCCTTTTTGATCGCCAAATACGTCTGCGCGTCGATGAGAGTGGTGACGACGTCGCCATTGTATGTCTTGCGCATGGGCCGGGGCCGGTCGAGCCGCAGGTCGAGCGGTTTCGGCGTCGCGGCGAATTGCTCGAACCAGTAGGCTTCCGTCGCATCGCGTTCCACGATCGACCGACGCGCTTGGCCTGTTGCAAAGCTCGAAAAACGAAGGGGTGCGCCGAGTTCCGGCGTGCCACCGCTCGAGATGCCAGTATAAAGTGTTGCGAGTTCGTTTAAGATCGTATTGATCGACCAGCCGTCACAAATCAGATGGTGCGCCGTGAAGACGAATGCATGTTCATCAGGACCGATTCTCACAAGCTTCGCACGAACGAGCGGGCCCGCGATGACGTCGAAAGGTGTGGACGCGTCGGAAGTAATCGTGCGTTGCAATTCGACTCGCGCCTGTGCCCGATCGAGCGCGGAGAAGTCGAGCGTTTCGAAAAGAGTCGTGTCAGGCCGAACGATTTGCATCGTTTCACCGGTCGGCCCAAAGGTCGCCCGGAGGGCTTCGTGTCGTGCGATGATCTGGTCCCAAGCGAGTTGCAATGCCCGTTCGTCTAAAGGGGCCGAAAATCGCACCGTAACCGACTCGTTGAACGCACAGGAAGCGTCGTCGCCCATCTGCGCGGCGAGCCATACTTCCGTTTGTTCCGGCGACAACGCGACAACGAGCGGGCCATCTGTC
>JAYTXC010000026.1:0-5822 GCA_043743145.1 Rhodospirillales bacterium | reverse complement strand
CCGCTCTGGAAACGTCGCCCGCGGTTCATGAGACCGTCGTTTGCGACCGTCGCGAGCCGGCGCCCGGGATCGTGATCGTCGGCGTTCACGCGCCCGCGCTCGCCGCGACCATCAAGCCCGGACAGTTCGTGATGGCCGTTCCGCCGAGCGGCGAACGCGTCTCGACCGCACTCGGCGTTTACGAAGCGCACGGCGATCGCGTCTCGTTGATGCTCGTCGTCGTCGGTCCGCGGACGCGCGAACTCGCATTGCTTTCCGACGGCGATCCTCTCGCCTTGCTCGGCCCGCTCGGCAACGGCTTCAATTGCGATGCGCTCGGAAACGATGTCGCGCTCGTTGCCGGTGGCGTTGGCGTCGCGCCGATGCTCCTCCCCGCCCGCGATCTCGTCGCCCGCGGCGCGCGCGTCACGCTGTACTATGGCGCCCGTTCCGCCCGCGCGCTCGTGGATATCGCGCTGTTCGAAGCCGTCGGGGCGACGGTCGTCACCGCGACCGATGATGGAACGCTCGGCCACCACGGCTATGTGACCGACGTGCTCGCGCGTGACGGGGCGCATCACAGCGCGATTGCGGCGTGTGGCCCCTCACCGATGTTACGCTCGGTTGCGCGCGTCGCACGGCAGCTCGATCTACCCGCGCAACTTTCGCTCGAAGAGACGTTCGCGTGCGGCGTCGGCGCATGCTGGGGTTGCGTCGTGCCGCTCGATCGCGCGAGTGCTCAAGCACCAAAGTTTCCCGAGGCGGCAGCGGGCGAATCGCGCGAGTACGTCCACGCACGTATCTGTAAGGAAGGCCCGGTCTTTTGGGCGCACGAGCTACGATGGTAGGCACGCAGCCGTCGCTTGCAACGAATCTCGGTGGCTTGCTGCTCGCCGCGCCCACGCTCATGGGCAGCGGTTGTTACGGTTCGGGTGAAGAGTACGCGCCGTTCATCGATCTCGCGCTCATCGGCGGCGTCGTTCTCAAGAGCGTAACGCGGTTGCCGCGGCTCGGGAACAACGCGCCGCGGCTCGTCCCGGTGGCGAGCGGCTTGCTCAACGCAATCGGTCTGCAAAACCCCGGTATCGAGGCGTATCTCGCAAACGACGTGGCGAAATTCGCCGATCGTCCGTGCGCGATCGTCGGGAGCGTCGCGGGTTTTGCGATCGAAGATTTTGGCGACGTGACCGAATGGCTTGCCGCGCGCGACGAGATCGATGCGATCGAGCTCAACATCTCGTGTCCCAACGTCGCGCACGAAGGCGAGACGTTCGCCTGCGATCCCAAGCTCGCGGAGCGTGCGACGCAAGCGGCGCGCGCGCGAACGAAAAAGCCGCTCATCGTCAAGCTCTCGCCCAACGTCACCGATATCGCATCGATCGCGCGCGTCGTCGAAGCGGCCGGTGCCGACGCGCTGGCCGTCGTGAACACGGTCCGCGGCATGTCGATCGACGTCGATCGTCAAGCGCCGAAACTCGGTAACGTCACGGGTGGTCTTTCGGGCGCGGCGATTCGGCCGATTGCGGTTCTTGCGGTGTGGGAAGTCGCCCGCGCCGTGCGCATTCCGATCCTCGGCCAAGGCGGCATCGAAACGGCGCGCGACGCGCTCGAGTTCGTGCTTGCGGGCGCGACGGCCGTTTCGGTCGGGACGGGCAACTTCACCGATCCCCGCGCACCGATCACGATCGCCGATGGCATGCGTGCGTATCTTGCGGAGCGCGGCTGTGCGTCGATTGCCGAGATCGTGGGAGCGGCGAATCCGGGGTATCTCGCGCGACGATGATCGCCGCGTTCGAGAAACTCGCGGCACCGATCGTTGGAAGCGATCTTCGCCTCGAGCCGCTCGCGCAAAAACATGCGGCTCACTTGCGCGAGTCGGTGCGCGTTCGAAGGCGTCCTTCGCGGATCCCAGCGACGCTCGGACAGAGCGTTGTGCGACACGGCTATGTTCTCGATATTGGCATCGGGATGGCTAGAAATCGGCATTTTGCTCGAATCGCGTGCGGCGGCGGGCAAAAAGGCAAACTCGTCGGCCGCGATTCGAGCGAGCGCAGTTTTTTCGGTCGTCGCGACCGAAGGCTGATGGGCGGCGGCCGCTCGATCTGCGTGCGACGCCTGCCCAGGAGAAGCGATTGACGACCACTCAGCCCAAACTCATCGTCGCGCTCGACGTTCCCGACTTCGCGCGCGCGAGCGAGCTCATCGAAATGCTGGCGCCGCTCGGGGTGTGGTTCAAAGTCGGATACGAAGCGCTCTACGGCTACGGCGATGCACTCCGCGAAAAGCTCGACGCGTGTCGCGCGAACGTCTTTCTCGACGCGAAGTTGCACGATATTCCGCGCACGGTCGAAGCGGGTGTGCGCGCGCTCGTGCGACCGGGCGTACGAATTCTGACCGTGCACGCGATCGGCGGCAACGAGATGCTCGTTTCCGCCGTGGAAGCGGCGGGCGCGCGCGCAGCCGAACTCGGGATCGCGGTGCCGCAGATTTTCGCGGTTACGATTCTCACGAGCATCGCCCCCGAAAGTTTGCGCGAACTCGGACTCCTCGGCGGGCCGGGTGAGAACGTGATGCGTCTCGCCGCACTCGCGCGCGACGCGCGATGCGCGGGCGTCGTCTGCAGTGCGAACGAGGTTGCCGATCTCAAGGCATATTTCGGCCACGATTTCGCAGCGCTGTGCCCGGGCATTCGACCCCGCGCAAGCGCGCACGGCGACCAGAAACGTGTCGCGACACCGGAGGCGGCAATCGCTGCGGGTGCGGATTATCTCGTCGTCGGTCGACCGATCGTCGAAGCTCCGGATCCCATCGCTGCGGCACGCGCGATCCTTGCCGAGATGGAGGGCGCCGTTCGTGCGCGCTGAGGATCTGCGTGAGGCTCTCGTCGAGCGCGGCGCATTGCTCGACGGCCACTTTCGTCTGTCATCGGGGCGCCACAGCGACCGATTCGTTCAGAAGTTTCGCATTCTCGAAGATCCGATCGTCGTCGAAGAGATCGGCCAGGCTCTCGCCGAGGCCGTCGCGCCATTGGGGCCGACGATCGTCGTGAGCGCTGCGGTCGGCGGCATCGTCGTCGGGTATGAAGTCGCGCGAGCGCTCGGTACCAAAGCGATCTTCGTCGAGAAAGACGCGGGCGTGCCGACGTTACGGCGCGGGTTCATGCTCGCGCCCGATGATCGGGTCTTCGTCGTCGAAGACGTCGTGACGACGGGCGGCTCGGTGCGTGAAGTGCTCGCCGTCGTCGCCGCGCACGGTGCGACGGCCGTCGCGGTCGGCGTGATCGTGCGGCGACAGCCGAGCGACTTCGGCGTCGAGACGATCGCGTTGCTCGATCTGCCCGTGGTTTCGTACGATCCGGCCGAGTGTCCGCAATGCGAAGCGGGCCTTCCACTCACCGAACCCGGTTCGCGCTTTCTTGGGAGGCCGAAGCCCTAAGCGGCGCGGACGAGCATGGGCGTTCTTCGGGTGAAGCGAAGTCGAAGAGCGAGATGCAACCGTCACTCGAGCGCCTCCTCCGTCCATCGCTGCGCGGCTTCGCGCCCTATAAACCCGGCACGTCCATCGACGAGGTGAAACGTCGCTACGGCATCGAGCATCCGGTCAAGCTCTCACAGAACGAAAATCCCCTCGGCACGTCACCACGCGCGATTGCGGCGATCCAGCGGATCGCGACGCTGAGCGATTACGACGAAGACGATCATGCCACGCTGCGTGCGCGACTCGCCGCGCCGTACGGCCTCGAAATCGCAAACGTCGTGCTCGGTCACGGTAGCAACGAGCTGGTGATGCTCGTGTTCAATGCGTTTGTCGATCCGGGTGACGAAGTCGTGATCGGCAAGCCGACGTTCTCGCTCTTTCGCAAAGACTGCGACGTGGTCGGCGGGCGTACGATCGAAGTGCCGCTGCGTGATGGCGTTCACGACCTCGACGCGATGCTCGCCGCCGTGACGCCGAAAACGAAAGTCGTCTTCGTCTGCGATCCCAACAATCCGACCGGGACGCGCGTGGAACGCGAAGCGCTCGCGAACTTCGCGCGCGCACTTCCCGGCGACGTGTTGCTCGTGATCGATCAAGCGTACCGCGAATATATGGACGCGTCGGGAACCGAAGGCGTCGATATCTTACGCATTCGTCCGGCAACGCTCGTGCTCCGCACGGCCTCGAAAATCCACGGTCTCGCCTCCGTGCGCTTCGGCTATGGCTACGCGTCGCCCGATCTCGTAACGTGGCTCAATCGCGTGCGCCTGCCGTTCAACGTCGCGCGTCCGGCGGCCGTAGCGGTGCTCGCGGCGCTCGACGATACCGAACACATGGCGCGCAGCATCGAGAACAACGTTCGCGGGCTCGCGCAATTCGCGCAGGCGTTTGCGGCCCTCGGCGTGACCGCGTATCCGAGTGCGGCGAATTTCGTCGCGGTCGAAGTGCCGATTCTTGCCGAAGATGCGTATCTCGCGTTGCTCGAGCGTGGCGTGATCGTGCGGTCGGGCGACGGCCTCGGCATGCCGGGCCGCTTGCGCGTGACGGTCGGAACGGAAGCGGAAAATCTCGCGTTTCTCGCGGCGTTCGGGGAACTGCTCGCAGCGTGGCGCGCGCGACCGCTGGAAGCGATATCGTGAACGCGCAGATAACGCTTCGTCGCGGAACGACGGCCGATCGCGCCTTCGTGTGCGATCTCGGGCGACGCACGTCGATGGATAGCGTCTCGGCGGCGCGCTCCGCGCCTTTGCCGATGGTGGAAGCGAACTTCGATCGGCTCGCCGACTATGCGTTCGATTCGAGTCACGTGCTCGTCATCGCCGAGAGCGAATTTGACGGTCCGCTCGGATTTTGTCTGATGCTCGACGCGCTTCCCGACGAAGTCTCCGGGCTCGCGCAAGGCTTCATCGCCTATATGGCCGTGGAGCCCGATGCGCGTCGGCGTGGCGTCGCAAACACGCTCCTTGCCGCCGCAGAGTCGGCCGCGCGCGAACGCCGTCTCCCCCACGTCGCGCTGATGGTCACCGAAGACAACGTCGCCGCGCGCGAACTCTATGCGGCCGCCGGGTATGTGACCGAACGTCGCCTCTTGTGCAAAACGCTCTAAGCTCGCCCATCGTTCGGCGGCGCGCGTTCGTAACGCTCGCCGCACTCGCGCTCGCGCTCGTGGCGATCTGGCTCGTGTCGCGCATCCCGCGGACGCTGACGGTGTTTCTCATTGCGGCGTTTCTCTCGTTCGGCGTGGCGCCGATCGTCACGTTGCTCGAACGGCGCATGGCGCGACCCTGGGCGATTGCGATCGTCTACGTTGCGTTGCTCGGCATCGTCATCGTGCTCGCGCTGCTCGTCATCCCGGCGACGATCGTTCAGGTCCAAAGTATCGGTGCGGATGCGCCGGCCTACATCAACGCCGTCCAGGGGTGGATCGATACCGTGCAGGCGTTCATGGCAAGACATTTCGGCAAGTCGTATCTGCCGCCGGGATACGGGGATCTCCGCGCGTATCTTGCGGCGCGCATCTCGGGTGGTCTAACCGATTCGCTCGCGTCGCTGACCGATATCCTCATCAATACGTTTACGGCGGCCTTCATCGGCATCTCCGCACTCGTGCTCTCGGCATTCTTTCTTTTGCGCGGATCGACGGTTGCCGATTCGTTGTACGGCACGCTTCCCGCACGGCGACGTGCCGATGCGCGGCGACTCGGCGCGGAGCTTGCGAGCGTTTTCGGGCATTACGTGTCGGGGCAGGCCGCACTCTGCACGGTGACGGGCGCGCTCGTCTTTTTGGGCACGCTCGCGACGGGGTTTAAATTCGCCCTGTTGCTCGGCATCGTGGCGGGCCTTGCGTATGCGGTACCGTTCATCGG
>JAYTXC010000025.1:0-8112 GCA_043743145.1 Rhodospirillales bacterium | reverse complement strand
TTTCGGATAACCAAATTCTCGAGCGACGTCGTCGAGCACGTCGATGACGTACTTACTCGGAAATGAGTAATTTAGTTCGAGAGCAAGATCGCCTCGCGTAAATTCATCCATCATCGTCAACTCGCGAAACGATCGGCTCTTAAAGAGCCGATCGTGGATAAATCTAGGCTTTAGCGTTCAAGAAGCCTCGTGGCCCGACGCAAGCTGCGACCGCGCACGATCTTCGCACGACCTCGCCGGCGACGACGTCCTATTTGCAATCCAGCAAGGCGATAAATCCCGCGGAAAGCCTTGTAATGCATATATTCGTCGCCATCGATTGCATCGCATTCGTAATCGAAGTAAAGCCGACGATAGCCGCGACCGGCGTGTGCCTGCCGCCTGAAATCCGCAGTGATTCCTGGCTCCGATTTTAGGGCCGATCCCAATCGACGTTATTCCGTGATCCTGAGCCTCGGCAGAGCCTAACGAAATTTTTCACGATCCAAAGCCAATTTCGTCCGTTTGTACGAACGCCAAGTCCGTTCAGAAGCGTTACCTTTTCCGAGATTGCAAACTCGATCTGACTAAGCGCTAGTTTTTGCCGGAGAACGCCGAGCGTAAACCACCCGCGAAATGTTCACACTTGGGGCCACCCGCATCCCGAGTTGCGAAATGTCCCATGTCTAAAGACGATTCGCAAGCAGATCGCGCAAATTCTCTGAAGACCCGATAAGAAAGCGTTTAGGACATACCTAACCTTCTTGCGGCTTGATGAGATTTGTGACACGCGCCTTCTCGAGACGAGCAAAGGACGATCATCTCGCTACCGCTTTTTGCTCGAGCCGTAGTCCCCGTACGGTCGCGTTTCCGTCTTGCGTTGAGGTATTTACCTCGGTGTGAATGAGGGCTCATTTGTGACGATGCCCTCGTTCGTCGTCCTCGCCCTCTCTGTCCTTAGCGTTTCGCTGTCGCTTAAACTAACAGCACCGCGCGCAGCGGGGGCCTTGTGGGAAGGGGTTCTCCGACGCCTCGGGGCTCCTTGATAAGCATGAGGTCCCTGGCTCGAACCCAGGATGGCCCACCATGGGGCTCCGTTGCAAAAAGCTCGCTTTCGCGAGCTTTTTGCTTTTAGAAAACTCGTTCGGCGAAAGCTACCCTTGGCGCAGGGCGGCGTGCGCATCGACGCGCACGGCACGGTCGCGCGAGCGCGAGGCGAGTAGCAATTCGCGTTTCGCGAAGCGCTTCGCACCCGTCCGTGCGTAGGCGACGCCGAGCCAGTAACGGGCACGCCCGGATCGTGGACGTTCGCTCACGGCAATTCGGAAACGAGCAACCGCCGTCGACCAGCGGTGAAGCTTGAAATAGCTGATGCCTGCATCGAGCGCCGCCGTTCCACCGTGACCACGCGCTCGCGACACACGATCGAAATCCGTTGCCGCCACGGCATAGTGATGGAGATGAAAACGTGCGATCCCGAGCGCATAGCGCGCGTTCATCAACGTCGGTCGGCGCGACGCAACAAAGCGGAGATCCGATTCGGCTGCGCGCCAGTGGTGGAGCGCTTCGTGCGTGCGACCCCGATCGTAGCGTGCGGCCACATCGTTTGGACGCAAGGCGACGACACGGTTAAATGCGGCGAGCGCAGCTCGATAGCGACGCGCGCGATACGCGGCGACGCCGTCATGCACGGCCTTTCGCAGCGCGGGCCCCTCACCGCGATGTCGCTCGAGCGCAGGTACCGAGGTCGCCGCGTGCGAGGCCACGGGAACTCGCACCGGTCCGCGGTCTGCGGGATGCGCGCACGCGACGATCAGCACGGTCCCCGAGGCGAACGTCACGAGCCGCGTCACGAATCGCGAGAGCGCCACCCTAGTCGCCGCTCTGACCCGAATCGCCGCCTTGATCGTCGTTTTGTTCGTCGCCGCCATTTTGTTCGGCGTTCGATTGATCCGGAGCCGTGTTGTACGAGCCGGCATCACGCGAAATCCCCGCATCGTACGGCGCGTTCGAAGACGGGCCGTTGCCGTACGTCACGAAATCGTGCCCGTTTTGGGAGTTTTCATCGTTGGACTCGCCGTCATTTTCGTCGTCTTCGCCATCGACGAATTGCGGGTCCACCGGGTAGTTCGCAATGGATCCGTACGGCGGAATGATATCGATCGGAGCGTACTGATCGTAATTGGCACCCGTCGGCGACCCGAGTTGCGCGGCAAGCTCGTCGAGCGGGCTCCCTACGGGCGAGCCGACGATCGAATCGACGAATGGAACGACCGTATCGAGCAAGCTATTCGCACGGGCGGGAAGCGCGGCAGTAAGCGAGGCCAAGCCGAGGACCGTCGCCAGGGAGAATGCAAGCGGGCGTATCTTCATATCTGGGAAACGCACCCCATGGTTCCCAGAGTTCCACAGCCGACAAAACGGGAATCCGCGTCACACGGCGCGTATGAGGTCGATTGCTCCGGGGACGTAGCTCAGTTGGTAGAGCGCCGCGTTTGCAACGCGGATGTCTGGAGTTCGAGCCTCCACGTCTCCACCACTCACGGAATCGCCCGCTTCAGCATTGAAGGCGGGCGATTTTTACTTTACGCGGAGACCGATCGTGGGCGAGTCGCCGCTGTCACGAGAAAGCCGCGCACCTTCCGCAACGCGACGTCGACGCCTTCGCGTTTGGATACGACGGCGCTCGCACCCGAGATATAACACGCCGCCTCGAACATCGGATCAACGATGTCGGAAAAGGCGATCACGGCCGCGTGCTTGGTCGCTTGGCGGATGCGACAAATGGCATTCGGCGCGCCGCGCACGAAAAAGTCCACGTCGACGAAGACCGCCGCAGGATCGTGGAGCGCGATATCTTTGCCGTCGACATCGACGCTCGTGGCGATGACTTTGAGACCTGCGTCGGCCAGCACGCGCGAGAGATACGGGACGAATAGGAGTTGTGGTTCGATCAAATACGTGCGCATGACGCTCCCCATCCAAACACTTACGTAACGAGACCGTTTCGAACGGCGTAGACAGCAACTCCCGATCGGGCGGCGACTTTGAGCTTCGCGAGAATGTGACTGACGTGGTTTTTGACGGTCTTTTCCGAGAGCGTCAGGCGTCGGCCGATCTCGCGATTCGAAAGCCCCTCGGCAATGAGACGGACGATCTGGAACTCTCGGCTCGAAAGTTCGCTCACGTCCTGCGTACGACCCGAACGACGACGGAGGATCGCCCCCGCGATGCGCGGATCGGCATAGAATTCACCGTTAGCGACGGAGTGCATGATCTCGACCAGCGCGGCCGGCGACGTGTCCTTGGTGATATAGGCATCGGCTTTGGCCGCGAGCGCGCGTTGCATCACCCGCGGTCGATGTTGCGCCGAGAGCGCGCAAATGCGGCTCTGTGGCGATGCACGCTCGCACGCGTTGATCGCTTCTTCCATCGGCACGGCGAGTTCGTCGAGATCGACGAGCACGATATCGGGACGCAATGCGGCGATCTGCGGATCGCTCGCATCGGCAACATCAGCAACAACTTCGATTCGAGGATCCTGTTCGAGCACGTGACGCAACGCCCGCACCACGAGCGGAAGACGCTCCACGAGAATGACGCGAATCGTTCGCGCCGATGCGAGCGAGAAGTGGGGATGCACTAGTCGCCGTGGATCCCCGATAGCGCTATCGATTGTCCACCTCCCAAATAATAATCGTTTCGATCGCGTGCGTCCGGGCGTACCGCATTGAGCACGACTCCGAGCAGATTGGTCGAGCCGACGCCGCGTAACTTCGCAAGCGCCGATTCCACGACACGCGCCTGAGAATTTTCCGCAGAGATGACGAGGACCGTCCCATCGGTCTTATTTCCCAGAACCACACCGTCCACGATCGACCGCAGCGCCGGACCGTCGATAACGACGTAATCGAAACGTTCCGTCGCGCTTTTCAACAGCCGATCGAACGCGTCACTCTGCAGAAGCGCGACGGGGTTTGGTGCCGCGTGTCCACTGGTTATGACGGAGACGCCTTCGTGCCCCGTCGCCTTGATGACGTCGGCGAAGCGTGCCAACCCAACGAGGACGTCGGTAACGCCCTGGTCGTTCGACATATGAAACTTCTCATGAATCGTCGGACGACGTAAATCGGCATCGACGACGAGGACGCGTGCCTTCATGAGGCCCATACTCAGCGCCGTGTTCACCACGACCGTCGACTTGCCATCGCCGTGATCGGGACTCGTAAAGGCGATCGTCCGCGGCGGCGTCTCCGAAGAATAACGTAACGACGCGACGAGTTGATAGAAAGCCTCGACCGAAAGTGGCTTGATCCACGCGCGATCTTTCATACCGATAATATCGAACGAGGGGATCGTCGCGAGGACGGGGAGCCCGAGTCGTTTCTTGATGTCGTCTTCCGTCCGCAACCGGTCGTCCAAAAACTCTGCGAGAACAACCGCCGCGAATGCGAGCGCGAGCGCAATGACGATACCCAGGACGATGTTGAGCCCGATATTTGGTGTTTTGACCGAGTTAAGCGCGTCGGCCGGCTGCGTGATCGTTACGTCACTTATCGTCGTGATTCTCGAAAGGTTCGCTTCTTGATATTTTTGTTGCAAACCATCATACAGATCTTGCGCGGCTTTCGCGTTGCGTTGCAATGCCGTGATCCGGCGCGTCGTTTCGGGCAGACGATGCATGTCGGGTTGCCCGTCTTGCTCTTGACGTACGGTCGTCGCGAGTTGCGCCTGTGATGCCGCGACGGCGCTCCGGAATTGCGCCGCTCGTTCCGTGAGTTGAAGGTAGAGCGGATTCGGGATCGTCTGCGTTTCGCCGCTGACCCGTGGTGGCAACGCACGCAGCGCTCGCTGCGCTGCGGCAAGCTGCACCTTGAGAGCGCTTACCGACGGGTGATCGTCCGTATATTGCGCGCGGGCAGAGTTCAGTTGTCCCTGTAACGTCGCGATCTGCGATTGCACCGGTGCCACGGCGGGATTGGTGACGATGTTTTCTTGACCGGACATCGTCCGCGGCGTTCGAGCGAGTTCGGCTGCGACGACCTCGAGACTCGCCGAGGCCTGTTGACCATCGAGTTTGGCCTGTTGCACCTTCTCACTCAACATCGTTTGCCGTTGGACGAGGTCGGTCGTCTGCGTGGGGAGATCGATGACGTTCGATTGCTGCTGGTAGGCGGAGAGCGCCGACTGCGCCACGATCGAGCGAGCCCGTGCGCGAGGAATCTCGCGCTCGAGCGCCGTGATGACTCCGTCTGCCTGGCGCGTCACGAGTTCGCGTTCGCGCCGAACGAAAACCGCCGCGAACCCATTTGCAATTCTCGCGGAAGTTTCGGGGTCTTTCCACGTCGCCATGAGCCGGAGAATCGGCGTATCGGGAACCGGCTCGACGCGGACGTGAAGCAAGAGCGCGGCGGGTGTCGTCGCGAGATGCAAATCGTTTGCGACTTGGCGTGCGATTGGAAGCTGCTGGATGAGATCGGCGTAGGTCTCCGGCGTTTGCGCGGCCCGTGCGTTGAGCGCGGACCCGTCGGCGCTGGAATTTGTAACGAGCAGCTTCGCTAGCGTTGCATACGAGCGCGGCTGGAAAAATGTGAAGATCGCGCCGGTGACCACGACGATCGAAAAAACACAAAAAAAGAGCGCCCGTCGGCGAACGAGCGCCTTCCGTCCGACGTCTGGCAAAAAATCTCCGTCGTTATATGATGCCGCGTTTGCGTGGGGAACGTTCGCCGGGAGGCGATTCATCGCCGATTGTTTCCGAAGAAGCGACCGAATACACCGAGGATGTTGGCGAGTGGCGAGACCGTGTCGCGTCGTCCGCGACCCTCCGGAACGTAGACGTAATCGCCTTTTTGCATCACGAGATCGTTGTTGATATCGCCATTCTTATAGACCTCGTACAGATTGATGGTTTGCGTCGTCACCTTGCCGTCACCCGTGCTACGCCGAACCATAATGCGGTTGAGATCGGAGTTGGCACTCGGGCCATTCCCGGCGCGCGCGATTGCCATGACGAGCCGATCACCCTGGTGCATCGTAACGTCGCCCGGTTTATCGACCGCACCGAAAACTTCAACGCTGAACGTAATCGGCGAAGGGACATAGACCGTCATCTGGTTCGTAAGCGGGGCGTTCGCCGTAAGATCGCCTTTTTCGAGAAGATTTTGGAGCGAGACCTCGCGGATGGTGTCGCCGGCAAAAAGCCGCGCGGTCGGGTAATCGCCATCGACGGCGCCAAGGCCACCGGCAGCCGCAAGCGCGTCCATCACCCGACTCTCGGGCTGTAACTGATATTTGCCCGGCAACTTCACGTTGCCTAAAACGTAGACGTCGAGCGGGCTCACGACTGCGACGGCGAGCGTGACCTTCGGATGGCGGAGATACTTCCCGAGCGCGCGGGCGACCGCGTTGCCGGCCTGTGGTGGCGTGAGGCCGCCGACGCGCACTTGTCCCGCAAGCGGCGCCACGACGCTGCCACCCGGGAGGACCTTCAGCGTTGCCTGGCTCAGCGTCGGCTCGCCGAAGACCGTCAATTCGAGCACGTCGCCCGGGCGAATCCGATAGTCGGGGTCGGTCGCCGTTGAAGCCGCGGCCGATGGCACAACGCATGAAACGATCGCGAGAAAAGCGACGATGGCGATCGGGATGAATCGACCGACCTGGCGGAGTGCGTTGGCGATGGACATGAAGACCTCGTTAATGTACGCGCGTGCAAAGGAGTCGTTGAGTCCCAATGGGGCCCCGATATATGGGTCAAAGGTCGCGATTCGAAACGCTCGCTCGCGCGAATGGTCCACGGGTTCTCATCGTCCGGCCTCGCTTTGGAAGCGGGGAAAGCCAAAGCACGTCCAGAATTTGAATCGAAAGCTGTTTGCTTCCCCTTTTCGCGGGCGGCTTATGCAAGGTTCCATTTCGGTTCGTGCCGGCGCTTCGTCGTGGTTGGGGATGCCCGCTGCGCGTCGATGCCGCAAGGAAGAGTAAACGAGTGGCTGTCGCTGGACTGCGCGTCGCGGTCGTCGAATCTCAGGTCCTCTTTGCAAAGGCCTTGTGCAGCATTTTCGCCGACGACGGAGCCTTTGTGGTGGTCGGCGATTATCGCACCCCGAGCGTCGAAGCACTCGCACTCGGCAAACCCGATCTCATCGTGATCGATCTCGACGGTCAGCCGAGCGATGTGGCGCAAACGATCGTCGCATGCACGACGGCCGTGCCCGGAGCGCGTGTCTGCGTGCTCTCGATGCATCTCTCGCCTGAGATGATGCAGCGTTGTCTCGCCCACGGTGCGGAAGCCTATATTGTTAAAGATATATCGCCACCCGAGCTGATTCGTGCGATGAAAACCGTTGCCGAAGGTCAGTCCTACGTGGACCCGCGCGTCGCGGGCGGTCTCTTGCGCAGACGGAGCCTAAACGGTGGCAAGCCCGATATCCTCGAACTCTCGGCGCGCGAGTCCGAGGTCCTCAAACTCATCGCGGAAGGTCTTGCGAACAAGCAGATCAGCGCACGGCTCCAGCTCTCGGAAAAGACCGTGAAGAATCACGTCTCGCGCATCTTTTCCAAGCTCAACATTTCAGCGCGAACACAGGCGGCCGTGCACGCCATCCGGGCTGGCATCGTCTAGCGACGCTCGGAATCGTCCGGAATTCTGGTGGAGGCAAGGAGACTCGAACTCCTGACCCTCACGCTGCCAGCGTGATGCTCTACCAACTGAGCTATGCCCCCAAGAATTACCGCGGACCGACCGAGCCCCATTCGCAGACTTGCGACGCGGACCTCTCGGAAGATGGTATACTCCCCCACGCGAAGGTCGCCGGGCAGTCGCGCGTTTTCGGACGTGAGGAAAGTCCGGGCTTCACGGGGCAGCGTGCAGGCTAACGGCCTGTCGAGGTAACTCGAAGGAAAGTGCCACAGAAACAAACCGCCTCTTCGGGGGCAAGGGTGAAATCGTGAGGTAAGAGCTCACGGCGGCTCGCGGAGACGCGAACGCGGGTAAACCCCACGCGAAGCAAGATCGCTCGATCGTCTCTTCGGAGATCGGACGGCCCGTCCGAACGAGTTCCATCGCACCGAGGCGCTCGGCAACGATCGCCCCAGATAGATGGCTGCCGCCGCGCAAGCGGTACAGAATCCGGC
>JAYTXC010000024.1:0-36670 GCA_043743145.1 Rhodospirillales bacterium | reverse complement strand
GCGAGTTCGGTAAAACCCAAAATCGTCCGCGCGGCTTCGGTGAGCGCGGCGCCTTCGGCAGCGTAGCGGCGTAACTGTTCGAACGACCGTGCGCTCGCGAGCGCGAGCGAGACGTGCGCGGCGACGGCGCGTAAATACTTTGGATCTTCATCATTCGGCGGCTCGACGCGCTCGAGCACCAGCAACGCACGAACCTGGCCTTCGCTATCGAGGCTCACGACATCGGTCTCCGCAAACCGCGAAAGTCCGCGAATGCGTAACGCCTCCATATCGAGTTCGCTCGGTGCGATCGTCGGGCGATCTTGCTCGCGCGGCGTTACGGCGCGAAAGGTGCCGCCCCGCAACTCATATGCGGTACAGGAACGCCGCAGATCGCGGCCGAGGCTGCGCGCGGCAACCGCGAGAACGTCGTAGCCGCCGCGCGCGTCGCGCAGGGCAAGCATCGTACGTTCGAGATTTTCGAGACGCCGGATCCGCTCGAGGGTCGCGCGTCGATCGTCGATCATTGCTGATGAAAAAAGCGAGCTGTCGCCCGCCTTTCCCCGCTGCGAATCAGCGTTGCCGCTACGTCGCGGCCGGAGCGGGCGCGCTCACGGACGTGCGCGCGGACTGGGCCGCGTGATTCTTCGTTGCCGTATTCAAAAAATAAAAGATCAGCAACACGGCGACGGCCACGAGACCTGCGCCGATCGCTGCTTTGAGCGCTTGCGACGATGCGAGGCCTTGCCCATTCGTGTTCACGATTTGCCTACCCACTCGTACCTCCAAAGTTGCCTTGCGTTGCGACGAGCACGTTGGCGCTCCATCGTGCCTGCCCTCCCGCTCCGTTTACACGCGAAGTTTTGCGGGGTGGACGATCTCGCGCGAGGGTACGCGCGCCATCAAATCGCCGACGGTCACGAAGGTAAATCCGGCGGCGCGGAAACGCGCGATGATCGTCGGCAAGGCTTCGACCGTATTGAGTCGACCGCTATGCAGCAACACGATGTCGGGTGCGGTCGCGTTCTCGCGCATGTGTTTGTCGATCGCCTCCGGAGCGACGCTGCGCCAGTCGCCCGGGTCGTCATTCCACAGGATCACATGATAGCCGTCGGCTTGCGCTGCGGTCACCGTCGCTTCGGTAAAGCGGCCGTGCGGCGGTCGCATCATCGTGCGAATCGCCGGATCGTGGACGTAGCGCTCGAGCGTTGCCGCACCGAGATCGAGTTCGCTCTTAACGGCACGCGGCGAAAGCGCATCGAAGCGCGCGGGGTGCGTCTGCGTGTGATTCGCGATCTCGTGGCCACCCGCGACGATGCGTTTCGCAAGGCCCGGATACATCTCCGTATCGTGGCCGATTAAGAAAAACGTCGCGGGGACGCGCGATTCTGCGAGCACGTCGAGCAGGAGCCCCGTCTCGACGGGATAGGGCCCATCGTCGAACGTGAGCGCGATGAGGTGCGGGTTTTTCGTACGATCCGTCGGGGGGCGATCGTGCAAGAACCGATCGATGCGCGCACCGATCGCGGGGGAGAGCAAGCGATGCGCGTCCGTGTCACGCACGACGACGGCGGGAATCACGGGTTTGATCGATGCGTGATAGATGCCATAGCCGCCGACGACGAGCGCCACCGCGACGACGCCGGAAAGCAACGTGCGACGCGGCGTCATTTCGAAGCTTCGACCGTCGCTGCATCGGCGAGATCGCGACCGACGATAACGGTGACGTCGCTTCCCGCAACCGCGGGCGCGGCCGTCTCCGTTCCGGCCGCAGCGACCTTGAGCGCGAGCGCCGTGCGGACGCGTTCACCGAGTAACGGCGTCGCGTTGTCGCGAACACGAATCTCGGTTGCATCGTAAGCGAAGGTGGCTGCATTGCCGATGCTGTCGATCACAAAGCCCGCTTTTCGTAGTGCAGCGGCGACTTTTTGACCTTCGCCCTTGCGGCCCGACCCATTACGCACGGCGATGTGAACCGTCGCCGGTTCGATCGCAGCGACGGCCCGCTGGTCGACCGGCGCCCGCGGCAGCGGCGGATCGGCGAACATGCGTTTCACGAGCTTCACTTTGCCGATCTCGTCGGCGACGAGCACGTTCCCGCAACACGCGAGATCTTTATCCGATACGAACGGAACCTGTTGCGTATCGATCTTCTTGAGATCGACATGCTGGAACGCCCACGCGAGGCTCAGGATCTCGCGTTGGGACAGATCCGTATAGACGTTGCGCCGCACCACGTTGATGAGTGCGTTGATGTGCAAGAGATCGTTGAATTTATCGTTGCGCAGTTTCGCGATCGTGATTTTGATGATTTGGTCTTGACGCTTGATCCGACACGGATCGCTACACGCGTCGTGGCGGAAGCGCGCGTACGACACGGCCTGCTCGCCATTCATGTGATATTTCTTCTTGCCGATGAAGTGGATGTGGAGATGACCCCACGTGTCGTCGTAGTTCATCGTCTCGTCGGGAACGACGTCGATGCCGCCGATCGCGTCGACGAGTTCTTTCGTCGCGTTGATCCGCAGCGTGAGAAAGCGATCGAACTTTGGAACGCCGAGAAAACGCGCGACGACCTTCTCCTGGTTGTGCGCGGCAGCGGCGTAATTATAATCGAAGCCACCGTATGCGGCGTTGATTTTGTTCTCACGCCCGTTCGTCATGACCGCGTCCATGTCGCGTGGGACCGAAAGCATCGCAATGGAGCCGAGCGGATTCTTTTCCGTCGGCAAATTTAGCGAGACGGCCTTGAGTGTATCCGCGCGCGCGTTTGCCGACGTCTCTTGGTCCTTGCTATCGTAATTGTAATCGATGCCCATCAGCAGCACGGCGATACGATCTTTGCTAAAGTGCATCTGCGGCGACTCGATGAACGGCATGCCGTAGCCCGCCATCACGTCGGTCGCACTACGCTTTTGGATGATCGCTTGAGCGGAGACGACGCCGGCAAACACGCCGACGACGAGCCCGAACACCATGAGCGCTCGGCCGAGAAGTTTCGTACCCGACATGCCTTTTTGAGGTTCGGGTGGTGCCATGTGTCGTGCCAAGTGCGTCCTATACTCCGACGAGTTGCGGTACGAGTTCCCCGTGAAAATCGAACGCCGTCGCGCCGCGAAGCGTGACGTCGACGAAATCGCCCGGGCCCACGTCGCCGATGAAATACACGCCACCATCGACGCCGGGCGCTTCGCCCATCGAACGACCGACCCACGCATGCGTCACGCCGAGCGCACCACGCAGCGGATCGCTTTTCTTGAGCGCGCGGCGCTCTTCGACGAGCACGCGTTCGGTCCGGCCGATGCGTTTGGCGCGCGCGCGTTCTGATGCCAGACGTTGTGCGTCACGCAGCCGCAACAGTCGTGCGCGCTGGACCTTCGGCGGAATTTGGAGGCTGAGTTCGGCTGCGGGCGTGCCCTCTTCTTGGCTATACGTGAAGAAGCCGACGCGATCGAGCTCCGCGCGACCGATCCACTCCTCGAGATATGCCACGTGATCGTCGGTCTCGCCCGGGAAGCCGACGATGAACGTCGAGCGCATCGTTACCCCCGGCACGCGCGCGCGAAATTCGTTGATGATCTCGAGATAGCGCTCGCCGTTGGAAGGCCGCAACATCGCACGCAACATCTCGGGATGTGCGTGTTGGAGCGGCATATCCATATACTTCGCGACCTTCGGAAGTTCGGCCATCGCGGTGATGAGCTCGTCGTCGACGGTTGCGGGATAGAGATAGAGCAGCCGGATCCACTCGAGGCTCTCGATTTCATGCAACTCACGCAGGAGTTGCGCGAGGCCGCCGCGCTTCTCGCCGCGATCGCGACCATACATCGACGTATCTTGCGCGATCAGGATCAATTCTTTGGTGCCGGCGTTCGCGAGCGCACGCGCTTCCATGAGGATCGACTCGCGACTGCGCGAGCGAAACTTCCCACGGAGCTGCGGGATGATGCAAAACGTGCACGGATGATCGCACCCTTCGGCGACCTTGAGATACGCCGTCGCGCGCGGTGTCGTAACGAGCCGCGGGAGAAAGTCGTGCTCGGGTTCGGCCTGCAGTTCGAGGCGCACGGGCGCGCGTCCGGCGCGAGCCTCATCGAGCACCTCGACGATCGAGGCATACGCACCCGTTCCGACGACGCCATCGATCTCCGGAATGAGCGAGCGTAATTCCTCGCCGAAGCGCTGCGAGAGACATCCGGCGACGATGAGTTGCTGGCCCGGCTTCTTCTCATGCGCGTGTTGCAGGATGGTATCGGTCGATTCGGCCTTTGCCGCATCGATGAACGCGCACGTATTGATGACGACGGCGTCGGCCTCAGCGGCTTCGAGGACGAGTTCCCAGCCAGCTTGGCCGAGCTTCCCGATCATCACCTCGGAATCGACGAGATTCTTCGCGCACCCGAGCGAAACGAAAGCGACACGGTTCTGTAATGCTGACACGACCCGCCGTTGTTCGGCAACCTCACGGACCAGGCCCCTTGGGTTCCGCGGAGCGGAACCTCCCGGGTTCCGCGGAGCGGAACCCCCCGCGAGCTAGCGGTAGTTCGTGAACTGCAGCGGGATGTCGACGTCGAGCGCCTTCACGAGGGCTTGCGCCTTCTGCAGGTCGTCTTTACTCTTGCTCGAGACGCGGACTTGCTCGTCTTGGACTTGCGCGCTGACCTTGAGCTTTGCCGCCTTGATCGCTTCGGTGACGATTTTGGCCTTATCTTTGGCGATGCCGCTACGGAGCGCGATCACTTGCCGAACCGCGTTCCCAGCCGCCGGCTCGACCTTCCCCATATCGAAGGTTTTCAGCGAGATGCCGCGCTTGTTCGCACGGCTCTGCAAGACGTCGATGATGTTGCGGAGCTTGAGTTCGTCGTCGGTCGTGATCGTAATGTCTTTTTCGGTATTGTCGATCGTCGTCTTCGAGTTTTTAAAATCGAACCGCCCGTCGATCTCTTTACGCGTCTGGTTGAGCGCGTTATCGAGTTCTTGCGCGTCGATCTTCGAGACGACATCGAATGAAAAATCAGCCATTTATTTTCCGGCGAGCGCAAGACTGCGCTCCACCACATCTCCCGCGTTGCCCATTTTCCCGAGCGCTTTGCCATTGACCGAGAGGTCCACGCCACCGGCGTTCCCCGCGCGGACGACCGCGTTCTTTCCATGAAAATCTCTCACCGAGCCGGCCTTGGCCATCCCCTCGAAGACCCCCGCACCATCGACCTTGATCGACACCCACGAATCGGCTGTCACGCGGACCTGGAGCGTCTCTTTCGGCGCGGCCGACGGCTTCGGGCTCGGGGACGCCGTCGCAATCACGGTCGGAGCCGACGACGCGACGGCGACGTTCGCAGGTGCGCCGCCATCTTTTTGCTGGAATTCGAAATACTTGTATCCGACGAAAGCGACGAGCAGAATCGCTGCGAGCGCTGCGACGCCGAGCCACGGCGTCGGCCGACGGCGCGTCGGGATCGGCGAGACCGAGACGGGCTCGTGCGGTTTCGTCCCGCTGGCCGCAGCCATCGCATTGAATTCCGCAACGGCGGCCGCGGAGTCGAGCCCGAGAAACCGCGCGTACGTGCGAATGAAGCCTTTCACGTAAACCGGAGCTGCGAAGGATGGGTCGTCCTTTTCAATCGCGTCGAGGTAAATCGAGCGAATGTGGATCTGATCGGAAACATCCGACAGCGAGAGATGGCGCGCTTCCCGAGCAGCACGAAACTCATCCCCGAGTCCTGGCATGGCGCTTTGAGTTTGCGCCGCCGATAGGTTATCCTTTGATGCAATGCCTACATCAGATGAAGCAAAGCGGGGAACGCGCGTCGTTGCCGCGATGAGCGGCGGGGTCGATTCGGCCGTCGCCGCTGCCCGCTTACACGAAGCGGGCTACGACGTCGTCGGCGTCACGATGAAGATGTACGCGCCAACGAAGCCCGCTGCCGCGAAATCGTGTTGCGGCGCGGAAGATTTCGATGACGCGCGGCGCAGCGCCGCGACGATCGGCATCCCGCACTACGTCTTGGATTTCGAGGAAGCGTTTCGCACGACCGTCGTCGCGCGCTTCGTCGACGATTATCACAACGGCCGCACACCCAACCCGTGCGTGAGCTGTAATAATTTCGTGAAGCTCGGAACGCTGCGCCGCTTTGCGGATCGCATCGGTGCGACATTCGTCGCGACGGGCCACTACGCGCGGCTCGTTCACGGCGATGATGGCCCGCATCTCTTCGCAGGCGACGACGCGGGCAAAGATCAGTCGTACGCGCTCGCGCAACTCGGCTCGTCGCAACTCGCGGGGTTGCTTCTCCCCCTCGGCGATCTCACGAAAGAGCAGACGCGTGCGGAGGCGCTTCGCTTCGGGCTCTCGGTCGCCGAGAAGCCGGATTCACAAGACATTTGCTTCGTGGAGGGCGGCGATTACCGCGACGTGCTCGCCCAAGCGCGCGTTCCGGTCGGCGCAGGGGCGATCGTTACGACAACGGGCGAACGCATCGGCTCGCACGACGGCATCACCGCGTTCACGGTCGGCCAGCGCCGTGGGTTACCGGCGACGCATTTCAACGACGGCCCGCGGTATGTCACGCGGATCGATCCCCGCACGAACACGATCGTGATCGGCCGCGAGGAGGAACTCGACGCGTTTGGTTTACTAGCGAACGAAGTGAACCTCATCCGCCCCGAACATTTTCAACACGGCCAGATCCGCGTTCGCGCGATGACGCGGTATCGCGCGCCGCTCGGCTTCGCGGTCGCATCCATCGATGCGGAAAACGGCGATCTCCATCTGCGGTTCGAGAAGCCGGAACGCGCGATTGCGCCGGGCCAACTCGTCGCGCTCTATGGCGCGACTTCGAGTGAAGTCCTCGGCGCAGCCACGATCCGCGAAGCCGTCTAGCGCACGATCTCGTACGTTACCGTCACCGTCGCGGAAACGGGAACCACGAGCGGACCGTAACGGCTCAGAAATCCGCCGTTGAATCCGATCCGCTGCAGCCGCGCGTCGATGGCGATCGCCCGACCAATGTGAAGATGCGTCGCTTTCGCAATGGACTCCGCGCGAGTGGACGAACGGCGCGCGCGTCACGGATTCGTCGGTCCGAACGGTTGCGAGTTGTGGTTGACCCGGTGGCGCGAATGGCTGGAAATTGTAGACTTCGATCCGCATGCGGTCGGGTGCCGCATTCACCGTCGCGCGATCGTGACGTCGGACGGGATTAACGAACGAATGCGAAAATTTCGACGACGTGCGCATCCGGATCGGCGATGCGACCGACATAGGTCGTGCCTTTACGCTCGGGTTCGGCGACGATGGTGACGCCGCGTTCGCGCAAGCGAGCGAACCACGAATCGACCTCGGCCGTCGTCTCGACACGAAAGCCGAAGTGAAAGTTCGCACTCGTGCGCGGCGCGCCGGGCGTGAGGACCAAGAGAAACGATGGCCAGCGAATCGTCGTCTGCATCTCGCCGCGCTCGACGGGGAGGTCGAAGTGCGTCGCGTAAAAATCCGTCGCACGCGCGAGATCGGCGACGTCGAGATTAAGGTGAGCGAACAGCATTTTCCGCCTTTTCGCGAAAGGCGCGCCGCGTCCGTCTGACGCAGGCCGAGGCATGAGACGATTCGCCGCTTTCGTCACGATGCTCGTCCTCGGCGTGGGGAGCACGAGCGCCGCGCCGAGGGTCGCCCATCCGTGGACGCGGCCGGGCGAACTGCGCATCGCGATGCTCGCCGAGCCCGGCACGCTCGATCCACTCTTGCAGCTCAACGACTATGAGAACTTCGTGACGCGGCTCGCTTTCGATCAGCTCGTGACGGTCGATGCGGACGGCCGAACGCTCGTCCCGCGTCTCGCCTCGGTCGTACCCACGCTCGACAATGGCGGCATCGCTCGCGACGGGAAGCGGATCACGTGGCATCTTCGTCGCGACGTGCGCTGGCACGACGGCGTGCGCTTTACGAGTCGCGACGTTGCGTACTCGTTCGCCGCGATTGCCGACCCCAAGCACAATATCCCCAATCGACGTGGCTTCGACCTCATCGCGTCGGTCGCGACGCCCGATCCGTACACCGTCATCGTGCGCCTGCGCGAACCGTTCGCGCCCGGCGTAACGTGGTTCTTCGGCGACGGCTCGCAATATGCGATCGTGCCCGCGCACGCGCTCGAACGCGAGGCCGATTTCAACCGCGCCGCATTCAACACGATGCCGATCGGCACGGGTCCCTTTCGCGTCGTGCGCTGGAGACACGGTCAGCAGATCGATCTCGAACGCTTCGACGGCTATTACGGCGCGCGGGCGAAGCTCGCGAAGATCTCGGTGCATTTCGTTCCCGACGAAGCCGTGATCGTGAACCAACTTCGCACGCACGAGATCGATCTCGCGACGCTCCTGACGCCGAGCGGCTACGGCCTCGCGCGCGACATCCCAAGCATCGCGTTCGCGCTCACGCCGATTCATGGCGCGATCAACGTCGTGATGAATACGTCACACCAATCGCTTCGCGACGTACGCGTGCGGCGCGCGGTCGCCTTCGCGATCGATAAGGCCGCGTTGATTCGGAAGTTAACGTTCGGCGCCGGTTCGATCGCGAGCGCAGATCTGCCGGATTTCATGTGGGCGCACGATCCGAGCCTGCGCCCGATTCGCTTTGATCCCGAACGCGCACGCGCGCTCTTACGCGAAGCGGGATACGCACCGGGCCCCGATGGTATCGTCGCGCGTAACGGGCACCCGCTCTCACTCGTCTTCGCGTATTCGGGATCGAGCGCGACGGCACGCGCGGCGAGCGTGCAGATCCAAGCCTCTTTGCGCGCCGTCGGGATCGACGCGGTCCTCAAAAGCTACGATTCCAAGCAACTGTACGCAGGATTCGCCGCCGGCGGCATCTTTCAAAACGGGACGTTCGATCTCGCGTACTACGGCATGACACTCGGCATCGATCCCGATACCTCAGGGCGCTTCTCGTGTCGATCGATTCCGCCCGGCGGCCAAAATTATTCGCGGTACTGTAACCGCCAGGTCGACGCGGCCGAACGCGCCGGCCTCGCGACCTTCGATCGTGCGGCACGCGCGCGTGCGTATGCAATCGTGCAGCGGCGTCTGCTCGACGACGTGCCGATGGCCTATCTATGGTACGAGAAAAACGTGGATGCGTATAACGACGACCTGCACGGCTTTCGGCCCAATCCCATCACCGCTTCGTGGAACGCCGAAACATGGACGAACACGCCGTAGCGGCGTCTCTTTAGCTCGCGGTCGCGAGCGCCATTTCCGGACGCAGATTCCAGTACGTATCGCGCACGATCGGGTTGAATCCCGCGGAGATCACGAGTTCTTCGAGCTGTTTGCGCGTCGCTACGTTCGTCGAGCCCGCGAGCGTGACGACGCGCTCCTCGAGGATCGTGCCCCCCATATCATCGCATCCGTAGAAGAGCGCGAGTTGCCCCATCTTGAGCCCGGGCGTGAGCCACGATGCTTGCAGATGCGGGAAGTTATCGAGATAGAGCCGCGAGATTGCGAGGACGCGCAAGTAATCGAGGCCGGTCGATTCCTGACCACGGAGCGGCGTCTTGAACGGCACGTAATACCACGGGATGAACGCGGTAAACCCGTGCGTTTCGTCTTGCAATTCGCGCATGACGTTCAGATGTTCGATCCGCTCCTCGAGCGTTTCGATCGAGCCGAACATCATCGTCGCGGTGGTCGGCATGCCGAGTTTCTGCGCATCGCGCATGATGCCGAGCCATTCGTCGGGTTTGATTTTGCGCGCGCTGATGCGTTTGCGCACGCGCTCGACCAAAATTTCCGCGCCCGCACCCGGGAGCGACTTGAGGCCCGCCGCCATGAGACGCTCGAGCACGGCCGTCGGCGTCATGCCCTCGACTTTGGAAAGACCGTTGATTTCGGAGACCGAGAGCGAATGAATGTCGACGTGCGGATACTCCGCACGGACACGATTAAAAAGCGCCTCGAACCACTCGATACGGATCTCCGGATTGACGCCGCCCTGAATCATGATTTGCGTCGCGCCTTGGTCGGCCGCGAACT
Source organism: Rhodospirillales bacterium (assembly GCA_043743145.1). Lineage (GTDB taxonomy): Bacteria > Vulcanimicrobiota > Vulcanimicrobiia > Vulcanimicrobiales > Vulcanimicrobiaceae > JANYGA01. The sequence goes on along the minus strand of JAYTXC010000024.1, from coordinate 26,659 downwards.
TCACGCGCGAGATGACCTCGTCGTGCGACATCGTGTAACCTTCGCCGTGTTTTTCCGGGCGAAAGAATGCGCAAAAGGTGCAGTGGACGTTGCAAACGTTCGTGTAGTTGATCGTGGTATCGATCACGTACGTCACATCGCGCGTCGGGTACATCGCAAAGCGGCGGTGATTCGCTGCCGAGCCGAGTTCGTGCAACGGCGCATCTTTGTACAGCCGTACCCCCTCATCGAACGTGAGGCGGCCGCCCGTTGCGGCTTTATCGAGCAGATTAGCGAGAGACAACCAAGACCTCCGGTTCGACCGACGGCACGCGCGGGATCGCACCGAGCGCGAAGAGCTCTTCCACGTAGCGCTTGAGCCCTGCACGGGCCGGCACATCGAAGACAAAATTGAGCGTATCGTAATACGCGGCGTAGTATCCCGCGTCGCGCGGATAGGTTGCTTGCGCGGCCGCAACAACGGCCTCGCGATGCTCCGTGCCCCAACGTTGCGCGGCGACGAGCGCGCCCATCGCGTTCGCCACTTCTTCGCCATGCATCATGAGCACGTCGCGACGGACGGCCCACACGGCAAAGACCATATCGAGCCCCGTCCACGCGTGCCACTCGGTGCCGAGATCGCGTACGTTGCCCCGCGCGAACGTTAGCGCCGCATCGATCGCCCGGTCGCCTATGAGGAGCGCGGGTTTGCCCTGCGCCGCGACGGCGAAGGGATCGGGATGCTCGACGAAATTCGCGCGCACGCCATACCGACGCTCGAGCAAAATCCGCAAGAGATTGCGGCCGCTCGCCGATTCGCGCGTCACGGCAATCTCGACGTTATCGAGTTCGGCAAGCGGCGCGCGGCTCACACACACGACCGACCAGACGTCGTTGCGCGCGCCGATGCAGAGATCGGGCAAAAGTGCGAGCGTATCGGCATGCTTCGCCCAGGCAAACGCGCTGATCGGCGAGAGATCGAGACGTCCGTCGAGCAACATCGCGTTGAGATTGGTCGGGATATCGGCCACGAGGGCGCCCGGATACCGCACGACCCCAGAGTCGAAGGCGGTATAAATCGGCAGATCGTTCGTATAGATGATCCGCCCCGAGCGCAACATGTCGGTCTCTACGCTCCGTGAGCGCCGACGGTTTCGCGCTCGGCTGTGGGCGGCGTCCAGTTGTGGGCGAACTCATCGTAGGTCGAGTTGCGCCGCACCGCGACGTAGCCCGCTTCATCGATGAGGCGACGAAACTCGCGATCGTCCACGTATTGGCCCGACGACGTGCCCGCCGCATGGTAAATCCGCTCTTCATCGGTCGAGCCGTGCGTGCCGTCCATGTCGTCGGCGCCAAACTGCAACGCGGCCTGACAAACTTTTAAGCCCTGAATCATCCAGTACGCCTTGATGTGATCGAAATTATCGAGCATCAAGCGCGCGGTTGCGAACATGCGAATATCGTCGAGGCCCGTCGTCGGGCCGCAGTCGTTGAGTTCGTTGCCATCGGGATGGAACGCGAGTGGAATGAAGGCATTAAAGCCGGGCGAGCGCTTCTGCGATTCGCGCAGCATCACGAAATGCTCGGCGCGTTCTTCGAGCGTCTCGATCGTCCCGTAAAGCATCGTTGCATTCGAGGCGATGCCGTGGCGATGCGCGACCTCGTGCACCTCGAGCCAGTGCGCCGCGTCGACCTTGTTCGGGCAGACGAGCTTGCGAAACCGCTCGCTGAAAACTTCCGCGCCGCCGCCGTTGATGTTGTCGAGGCCAGCTTCTCGCAGACTGCCGAGGATCTCGTCGTACGAAAGCCGATGACGGCGCGCCATGTAATCGATCTCGGCAGCCGTGAAGAGCGAGAGTTGCACGTGCGGCAGCGCTTCTTTAAAGCGACGCATGAGCGGAACCCAATAGTCGAGCGAGAGCTGCTTGGGATCGTGGCCGCCGACGATGTGGACCTGGTTAAAGTTCGGACCCGTCTCCATCGCCTTTGCGAAAACTTCGTCGGCAGGCATACGGACGAGCCGATCTTTTTCTTTGAACTCGTCGACCGCGAATGAACAGAACTTGCAGTTCGCGTAGCAGACATTCGTCGAGTTGATATAGCGGTTGAGGACGTAAAAAACTTTGTTGCCGCTTTTGCGCTCTTTGGCCGCCTTCGCAAGGCGCCCGAGCGTGTGGAGATCGGGCGTGGAGAGCAGCGTGACGCCGTCTTCACGGGACAGCGAAACGCCGTCGGCAATCTTGCGCTCGATGTCGACGAGGGCGGGATCGGTCACATACGCCATAACGGATCTTAGACTAACGCCCCGACGGAAGCGTTACAATGACTTCCCCGGTGCCTCATCCTTCGACTTTCGTCGCCGATGGCCGCAGGGCATCCGGAGCCCCGATGCGATCGTAGATCGCCGTTGCCACACAGAGCCCGGCACCCGCGAGGAGATAGCCGCCGATGAGATCGGTCGGGTAGTGTGCCCCGAGGGCGAGCCGTGACCAGCCGATGCCAATGACCATGACCCCACACGCGATCATGATGAAACGTTTGGCGAACGACGGCAACGTCGACTGGGCCACGACGTAAGCGGCGAATCCATAAAACGCGAGCGATAGCGCGGCATGGCCGCTCGCGTACGCATACGAGGTCTCGAGATCCCGGTACCACCACGCCGGGCGAGGCCGATGGAAGTATCCCTTGAAGGCGTCGCTCGCGCGCCAGACGACGAGCATCAAACCGATCTCGACGAGTGCTGCCGCGAGCCACCGTCGCCGAAACAGCCCGAGCACGAGCCCCGCGGTGCAGAGCGCCACGTAGGGAGCGAAAAGACCCGCGTGCGTGAAGGCGAGGGCGACGTCCGCGAAACGGCCGCTTTCGCCCGAACCGAGCGTGTCGAACGCGCTCGGTTGCGTCCGCGAGACCGTCGCGCCGAGTATGCAAAACGCCGCGAAAGCAACGCCTCCGATAAGAAGGCGCCCCGCGTTAGTTGCTCGCGAAGAGATCCGTTTGCTCCGAGCGGCCCATACTCTCGGCGATCGTTTCGAGTTCGGCGTACCCCATCGTCACCTGCCGCGGCTTCGTCCCTTCGTTCGGGCCGACGACCCGGAACGTTTCGAGCTGGTTCATGATGCGTACGGCGCGCGGGTGACCGATACTAAAGCGCTGTTGCACTTGTGCCGTGGCGGCTTCGCTCTTGGGCCCTTTCGAATCGATGACGAACTTCGCCGCTTCGAAAAGAAATGGGTCGAGCTTTTTATCGCTACCCTTCTCATCTTCTTCAATCGGCGTGATTTCGACATCGAGCATGTTATCCGGGCGCGCTTGCGCGGCCCAAAACTCGACGAGTCGCGTCACCTCGGCACCCGTGATGAGCGCGCCTTGCGCGCGTTTGGGCTTGGGCGCGTCGATCGGTAAATAGAGCATATCGCCGCGCCCGAGCAGTCGCTCGGCACCGCCCATGTCCAGAATCGTACGCGAATCGATCTGCGAACTTACCGCGAACGCGATGCGCGAAGGGATATTCGCCTTGATAATCCCGGTAATCACGTCGACTGACGGCCGTTGCGTGGCAACGATGAGATGGATGCCGGTCGCGCGCGCGAGTTGTGCGAGGCGACAGATCGTCGTCTCCACTTTGGCCGGCGCGATGAGCATGAGATCGGCGAGTTCGTCGATCACGATCACGATGAACGGCAGCTTCCCACTGGGGAATTTGAGGTTGTATTCCTCGATTTTGCGCACGCCGGCTTTGGCGAAGCGCTCGTAGCGCGAATCCATCTCGCGCGTCATCTCGAGCAACGCGCCCGCGGCGAGTTTCGCATCGGTGATCGCGGGCTTGATGAGATGCGGAATGCCGTTATAGATCGTGAGTTCGACGCGCTTGGGATCGATGAAGAGCATCTGCACTTCATCGGGCGTCGCGCTCACCAACAGCGATGCGATGATGCCGTTGAGGCACACGCTCTTCCCGCTCCCCGTCGCGCCTGCAACCAAGAGATGCGGCATCTTTCCGAGATCGCCAAAGACGGGACGACCCGTGATGTCTTTGCCCAGCGCCATGTTGAGCGGCGGCACGGTGCCGCGATTAGGCAACGCCTGAAGGATCTCGCTGATCGCGACGACCGACGTGACGGCGTTGGGGACTTCGACACCGATCGCCGATTTGCCGGGAATCGGCGCTTCGATGCGCACGGATGTCGCCGCGAGCGCGAGCGCGATGTCGTCCGCGAGTGATGAGATGCGCGAGATCTTCACGCCGCGTTCGGGACGTAGTTCGTAGCGCGTAATCGATGGGCCGCGCTCGGTGTGAACGACCTTCGCGCCCACGCCGAACGACGCAAGCGTATCTTCGAGCAGTTGCGAACGATACGATTCGTCGACGATTTGCGTTTGCGGCGGATCGAAGAGTGCGAGATCGGGCAACGTGTAGTTCCGCCGCTTGGCGCCGACGTTTGCCGCGGCGGCAACACCGACGCTCGGCGTGACCATCGCGCCCGTCCGGCCGTCGAGAACGAACGCCGGCGCGGTCGGTCGCGCGTCGTCATTCTCATCATCTTCAGCATCGACTTCGGCGACGATCTCGTCATCACGATCATCGGCCTCCACCGTCGCAGCGATCGGCTCGGTCATCGCATACGGCATGACCGTCCGCTGCGAACCATCGTCTTTGATGAAGGCTCGCGCATCGATCGGTGCGATCGGTGCGAGGGTCACCAACGCATGTGAGTGCGGCGTCACGTCGACGGGTTCGGGTTCGACGTCGATGATCGACGCTGCCGTGGCGCCGACGGGTGGCGCGTGCGGGGGTTCCATCACGACGGCCGCCGTGATCGCCGCCGATTCAGACGCTGGTTGCACCGCGGGCGCGCGACGCGGCTTCGGGAGAACGTCGGGGAGCTTGAAAGCTTCGCGTAGCGTGGTCGGGCCCGGTGGTAGCGCGATCGCGGGCGCGGCCGCGCGCTTCGCACGTGCGGCGCCGAGCATCTCGACAACGAGCGAACGCGCACGCGCGAATGTCACGATCCCGAGACCGATGACCCGCTTAACCGAGACGTTCGTGATCCACACCGCGATCGCGAGCGCGAAAAGCACGAGCACGACACGTGCGCCGACCGGCCCGACGAGCGCGACGAGACCGTCGCTGAGGAGTCGACCGAGTGCGCCGCCGCGCGCGGCGTAGAATGCATCGGCAATGAAGAAATAGCAGACCGAGGCAAAGCCGAGCGTCCCGATCATGCGCGGCACGTTGATCTCGAGGAACACGATGCCGCCGACGATCGCAACGACGATCGGCACGAGCCACGCCGCACTGCCGAACGCCGCGACGAACGCGTGCGAAACGCCAGCACCGAGTGCGCCCGAGTGTGTCGGTGCGGAGAGCGCGATTCCAAGCAACAACGCGATACCGAATGCCGCGATCCCAGCGATCTCAAGATTCAGCCGCGTGTGCGTCGTCGCACGAGCCTTTCGGCGGACACGTGCCATTACGACGTAGCGTTCTCGCGACCGAGTCGCACACCTGTTCGTGCGTGCGTCATTCGGTGGCAGGCATCGCGCGCGTTCGGCGCGGACTGACCGCTAGTAATGCCGACACCAACTATCGTCGTTCTCGAAGGCGATGAAACCGGTCAAGAGCTGCTCGTGGAAGCGTTGCGGGTGATGGAGCCCGACGTCATCGGGATGGAGCTTGCCTTCGAACACTTCGATCTGTCGCTCGCAAAACGACGCGAGACGAAAAATAAGATCGTTCATGAAGCGGCGGCGGCAATGAAACGCACGGGGCTCGGCCTCAAAGCCGCAACCATCACGCCCGAAATCAAAGGCGACGTTGGTTCGCCAAACGCGATCCTACGCCGCGAGATCGATGGCAAGGTCATCGTTCGCACCGGCCGTCGCTTGCCGGGCATCCGTCCCGTCGCCGGCATCAACTCGCCGATTTCGATCGTACGCATGGCCGTTGGAGATGCGTATGGCGCGACGGAATGGCGCGAGCGCACCGACGACGATGAAGTCGCATTTCGAACGGAGCGGATCGAGCGGAGCGTGTGTCGCGTCGTCTCCGAATACGCGTTCTCGCACGCGCGCAAAACGCGCTCCAAAGTTTTCGGTGGCCCGAAATACACGGTGAGTCCCGTATACGAGGGCATGCTTAAAGAAGAGATGGATGCCGCCGCGGAGCGCTACCCCGACGTCGTCTACGAACCGCAACTCATCGACGCAACCTACGCGCTGTTGATTTCGAGTGCGGGCGATGCGATGGTCATCCCCTCGCTCAATCGCGACGGCGACTGTCTCTCCGATCTCGTGATGCAACTCTTTGGCTCGATCGCAGGCGCCGAAAGCGTGTTGCTCGCGTTCGATGACAATTTGCGGCCTGCGTGCGTGATGGCCGAAGCCCCGCATGGCACGGCGCCGCGTCTCTTTGGGAAAAACGTCGCAAACCCGATGGCGATGATCCTCGCTTGCGCGGCGCTGCTCTCGCACATCGTCGACCCGCGCGCGACGAGCGCGTCCCGCGCGATTTACGAGGCCGTGCTCGAAACCGTCCACGCGGGCGTCGCCACGAGCGACCTCGGCGGTCACGCGTCGACGAGCGAATTCACGGACGCTGTCATTACAAAAGTTCGCGCGAAACTCGACGTCTGGGCGACGCTGTAGCGCAGTCCGTCCCAGGGTTGGCCAAAGAGAGCGCCTCCTTCTATCGCTAGGAGAGAGGAGCGCAACGAGCCTCGCACAACGACTACCGAGCCCACACCGACGACATTCCACGTTCGAGCCTACGAAGCAGCGTGGACTTTTTGCGCGAGCGCGGGCGACTGCTCAAACGTTGCGGCAACGCAACGGCAATCGAATGAGGGCCCAGACTCATGTTGCATACATCGATCCGCCGCGCGCTTTTGCGCGCGCGCACCGTCACGGTCGCCCTGGCCGCGGTCGTCGCCATTGCGACGACGTCCCTTCCCGCTTACGCCATCGGCGGCACGACGGGCACCATCACCGGGACGGTCGTCGACGAAAAGACGAAGCTGCCGCTTGCGGGCGTGGCGATCGCCGCGTCGTCGCCGGTTCAAGACGCAAAGACGACGTCCGATGCCAAAGGCTTCTTCTCCATCAACGGCTTGCCCGTCGACACGTATACCGTCTCATTCCAGCTTGCTGGTTACGAATCGCAGGGCATCACCGGCATCACGCTTCAAGGCGACCAGTCGATCTCAGTCGATGCTCGGCTCGCAAAGGTGCTCGCGACGATCGGCCGCGTTGCCGCGCGTAGCGTGAGTTCGGCGTTCCAACCAAAGCAGACCACCGACACGTATCAGGTCACGGGCCGCCAGCTCACGACGGCGCTCGGCAAAAACTTCAACCCGAGTCAAACGCAGCTCCAGTCGAGCGTCCCGAGCATCACGACGACCGTTTACGGGTCGTCCTCGATTCGCGGCAGCACGCGTACGGAAATCGCCTATCAATACGAAGGCGTGAGCTACACCGACGCCGCGACCAGTCAATTCGCGAACTCCCTACAAATCAACGGGATTCAGTCGCTCCAGGTCAATCCCGGCGCTGGTGACGCCTCGCAAGGCAACGCTGGTGCAGGCGCCGTCAACCTCGTTTCCAAGCGCGGTTCGCGGCCGGCGTTCGGCGGAGTCGATGTCGAAGCGCTGCTCACGCCATTCACGCATCAACTCGGCTTCGACTACGGATTCGCTTCGCCGAATGGCCGTCTCTCGAACTACACGTCGTTCCTGGCTAACAATCAATACCGCGGCGCTTACGGCCTCGCCGGACAACAGGCCGTTCTGCAAGATACGTTCTTCGGCATCGATTACTCGTTTTCACGCGATATCATCGACAACTTTATTTTCAAAACGGGCAAGAACAGCCAGAACACGCTGCAGCTGTTCTATCAAAACCGTCAGACCGATTTTCTCTTTAACCACGGCGGCATCGAAAAACTCAACTACAAAACAAACGATCCCGTCATCTCGGCGACCGACTCGTCGACGTCGTTCTTCAACCTGCCGTCGGCTGTCAATCGTCTCGCCGACTTTCAATCGATCGTCGGGCTCTTACCCTATCAAACGTCGGTCACACAGGCGCTCGATTCGCAAGGCTATCAGCACCAGCCGGTCGAGTTCTACAAACTCGAATTCGATCAGACACCCAGCTCCTCAAGTTACTGGGCCAACCGCATTTACCGCATCGCTTCGGCCGCGAATTTCGCAAGCCCCTACACGAGCACGAGTCCCGTCGCGAGTCGCATCAACAGCGACCAGGGTGGCTACAGCACGGGGCTTTCGGGTTCGTACCAGCAGCAGATCAATTCTAAAAATCTCGTCACGCTGTCGTACGTCGCTGAAGTCGATTCACCAACGCAGGATAGCGAACGCAATCTTCAGGCGTTCCGCGCACTCTCACCGGCAACGACTGGACGCGGATACGAACTCGTCGACTTCCTCTCACCGAGTGCGCCCTGCCCAACGAAAGATCCCAACGGCGCGTTGCTCACACCGATCACGGCGGGCGGAAACGCATGCGGCTATCTGACGCAGTTCGGCTCCGCGCTCGGAACGACGACGCCGCGCATCCCCAACCTCATCTTCTACTCACCTGGCGTCAAGCACCAGTACGGCATTGGGTTGCGCGACCAGATCAGCGTCTCGAATCAACTCAAGCTCGACTTGGGCATCCGCTACGACCGCGAAAACTATGCGCTTCTCAACGTGCAAAATTCGAGTCAGACGTTCACGAACGACGTCATCAACCCGGGTGTGCTCCAGCCGCGTGCGGCCTTCGCCTACCAACTCGGCTCACGCGACGCCATTCGCGCATCGTACGGCCGTTCGGTCGAGTTCATTCCGAGCGCGATCATCAACAATCCGATTTCGGTCCAACCTGCCTTCTACAACATTCCATCGCGCGATAGCCGCACGGGCGCGCCCGCAACGTTCTGTGGCCCAAAGAATGCCTCGGTCTGCTCGAGCTACGGACAGCAACTCCACGATGAGTACGTTCTCTCAGGCGGCGTCGAGGCGTTTGCCGCTAAGCCCGCGACGTATAATAATTACGACTTCTCGTACTCGCACGATTTCGGCAAAAGCCTCGCCGTAAAGATCACGCCGTTTTACAAGCGCGGCTACGATATTAACATCTTCGCGCAGACGCCGATCGGGAGCGATCCCAACACGAATCTGCCGATCTTCGGACCCCCGACGCTGACCAATCTCGGCATCGACAAAACGACCGGGCTCGAATTCTTGCTTACGAAAGACGCCGCGTACGGCCTCTCCGGCTTCCTCGCGCTGACGTACGTCAACCGTCTTCAAACCGTCCCGCCGGGCTACGCGGGCCAACTCGAAGACTTCTATCCCTCCGCGCCACCGCAGTCGCTCGCGCTCGGAAGTCTCTACAAGGCGGGGTTCCTCTCCCCGTTCTCGGGTCGGATGGGGCTGACGTACCGTACGCGCGGCGGATTCAAGATCAATCCGATCGTGTCGTACGACAAAGGCTATCCCATCGGTGCGGGCACGTTGACCTCGGCATTCGTCAACGGCAAACCCGGTGTCGTCCCCAACGTCAACATCAGCATCCCGGGCTTCGGTCCCGTCTCCAATACGGGCTCGTCGACCGGCGTCTCGCAATACGTCGACCCGGTCAATCCGGGATCTGTGACCAAGCCCGTGATTGCGGCAACGCGCGGAACCTCAGAGACGTCGCTCGCGGGCGGCGTGCTTTCCAAAGCGCGATTTAACACCGACGTGTCGTTCGATTTTACGCCACCGGGTTCGCGCAATACGATCGGCGTGTACGTGAGCAATCTCTTTAATCAAATCTACGGAGAGCCCACGCTCAATAGCCGCTACCAGCCCGTCGCCACCGGCGTCGCGGGCCCGCAGACGGGTCAGATCGTCACCGTCGGTCAGCGCGGCGCGCAAGCCGCTGCCGATCTCGGCTTTGCAAACTACGGTCCCGAACGATTCGGTCAGTCGGCGTTCACGCTGACACCATCGAACGTGCGCACGACCGTGCGGCTCTACTACCAGCTTGCGATTTAAGGAAATGTCGAACATGTATCTCGCGCGCACGGCGGTCGCCTCGGCGGCTCTCGCGGTTCTTTCAACTTCGTGCACATCGGGGAACACCGCAATTCCGCCACCCGCGGCTACCGTGAACCCGCTTGCAATTGGCAAACTCCAGTTCGCGATCGGAACGGCCAATGTCGCGGGAACGGTCGGCCTCAATGCCGTCACCACCCTGCGCAAGACCGACGGCACCAGCGCCGTCCTCTTTAGCACGCCCTCAATCGTCGGGCCCGCGGGCTTCGTCGTTCCCCCCGCCTCCGACGCGGGCACGGACGCTGGAACGAACGCGATCACGGGCGCATTCGCGGCGCAACTCGGCGCGATAATTCCGGCCACGACGTTCGGCGCGAGCGGTGGCGTTTTCGGGCTCGGTTTCCAGCCCGACAACTCGACGACGGCTGGCGCGGCGAGCTTCGCGCGCTATGCGCTCCCATTTTACGTGCCGACCGCATCGAAGCTCACCTATCTCGCGGGCCCGCCGTCGTTCCCGCAGACGCGGGACGGCAATACGGCGACCGGTTTTGCCGGATGGACGCTCGGCTTCACGGACTTCGCCGCGAAGCCGGTCCTCGGATCGTACGCGCTCAACCTCCAGATCCCAACCGGCTTCGATGGCAACGGGAATCCGACGTCGGGGACGATTGCCGCATCGGCAACGCTCGCGACGCTCACGGCGCTTCCAACGTTCGCCACGCCGACCTTCACGGCCGACGGGCTCGGCGGCGGGAGCGTCAATGTGACGGTCCCGGCGGGCGCCACGGAAGCCTATGTCTTCGTCGTCGACACGAAGGCGGGCGCTACCGACTGCTTTCCGGGCACGCAGTCACGGCCGGTGTACTACGCGATCGCGACGACTGTCACGGGCGCGCAATCGCTCGTGCTTCCACCAAATGCCGGTCCCACGGGCCCCGGATTCGCCAACACGCGATCGATCTGCAGCGGTGATAGCGTGTCGGTGTACGCAGCCGGGTTCGACTACCCCCTCTCGGCAGCCGCCTATCCCAACTCCACTTCGCAAACCCCGCCGATCGTCGGCGCGAACGGTCAAGCCGATGTGACGACGTCGGCCTCGAAGGCCGTCGCGTACCCCTAGTCTCGCCGACGTCGACGCTCTTTAAAAGCCTCGCATCTAGCAGCGGGGCTTTTTCTTTTGCAGCGAAGCCTTGCGTATGAAAGCCCGCGGCGTCCGACGGATCGCCCTCGCGCTCGTGATTGCGAGCGCGGCGCAAGGCCCCGCCTCAGGCCAAGTACCGGCGGCCTCCGTTGCGTCGCCCGCGCCGAGTTCGACTGAGCAACCGCTCAAAGAGATCGGTCGCATTCGTGTGACCACGCCGCTCTGCAAAGCGCTCGTCGGCGCAGCGGCGCAAGCCGTCGCGATCGAAACCGAGAACGATCGACGCCTCGTGATCGCCGAGAATACGCTCCAAACGATCGACCTCGATCGCAACGATCTCGCAAAATATCAGGGCGTTCGCGAAATCACGAAGCAGTACGTCGATTTGAGAAAATCGGCGCTTGCGGGAAACCAGATCATGCGAGAGTTCCGCGAACAGGCGAAGACGGCCGCGACGCCGGAAAAGCGCGAAAATTTCAAAACGTTCGCCGATGCGCTGGACGGCGCGCTGAAACGCCAACGCGTGCTCGCCGACGATATCGGGCGGCTCGTTGCGTATCTCGACGCGCACCCCCCGATCAGTAAAGACGACCACGAAGCGCTCGTGTTCAACGCCCTCCTCACCCAGGGCGACCGTCGTTTTTCACGCCAAATCTTCGATGCCCGTACCGATGGCCCGCTCGCAATCGTTCCCGACTCCTTGTCGGCGACGGCAAAAAACGCCGGTCTCGAGATCGCGCGCCGTGCCGAACCGATCGGCAGCGACGAAGACGCCGCAGCAGCGCGCATCGAGCCCGCCTTTTCGGGTTGTTAATCGCGGCCTCGCCTACCAAACGAAAGGAAATTAACATTCCTTTAATGGAGTCTACAGGGTCCATCTCAGGATTCTAAGCGCACACGAGGAGTAACAAGTGTACGTGCCCATACGCATGCCTATAAGAGGCCAGCGATTTATCGTTGGTGCTCTTCTGGTTTTCGCGCTGTTCTTCAATACCGTCGGGACCCTCTTCGCTGGGACGACGGGCACGATCAATGGCTCCGTCACCGATTCGAAATCCAAATTGCCGCTCGCGAGCGTGAAGGTCTCCGCGACCTCGCCGACCGCGAACTATGCGGGAACAACGGATGCCAAAGGCTTCTTCAGCTTTACCGGCGTGTCACCCGACACGTATACGGTCTCGTTCGAAGCGCCCGGCTTCCAATCATATTCACTGACCGGCATCACCGTCTTCGCCGATGGTGTCGCTAGTCTCACGCCGACGCTCGAGAAGTCGCTCGCGACGATCGGCCGCGTGACCGCGCGTAGCCAAGGCGGCGCGTACCAGCCGAAGCAAACCGTCGACACCTATACGGTGACCGATAAACAGATCACGACGCAGCTCGGCAAGAAAAATGCCACGAGCGAAAGCAACTTGATCTTCACGCTTCCCGGCGCATCGCGGGATTCGAGCGGCTACCCGGTTATCCGCGGCGGCCGTGAAAACGAAGAAGGCTTCCAGTATGAAGGCATCCCCTTCACCGATGCCTTCACCAATCAATTCGTCAACAGCCTCGCGCTCAACGGCGGCACCGCGTCGCTGCAGTTGACACCGGGAGCGGGCGATGCGGCTACGGGCAACAACGGGACCGGTACGCTCAACTTGCTTTCGAAGCGCGGGACTTATCCCGGCTTCGGTGGTCTCGATTTCGAATCGCTCGTGTACCCGTATTCGCACCAGCTCGCATTCGACTATGGCTTCGCATCGCCGAATGGCCGCATCTCGAACTACTTCGCCTACACGGGCATCCGCGCGGCATCGTTTTACGGAACGCCGAATGCCGATGCGACCTCGCTCAATCGCTTTTACAGCCGTCAGTTCCAAACGGGCGACGACTTGCAAGACAACTTCGTATTCAAGTTTGGCCGCGATAATAATCAGTCGGTGCAACTCTTCTACACGCAGCAAAACTTCAAGTTCATCAACAACAATGGCGGTATCGACAATCTCAAATTTCGGAGCAGCGATCCATTCGCACTCGCAAATTTCCGTGCGTTCTCGGGCGGCCTCAGCGGTTCGACGATCACCTCGGTAATCGGGCTCGATAAATATCAGACCGATCCCAATCAAGCGCTCAATCGCGCGTCGAATGGCACGCAGCCGAACGAAGCGTTTAAGATTCAGTACTCAAACAATCTCGACTCGTCGACGTATTTGACTGCGAAGTTTTTTAAAGTCAATTCCGTCGTGACATTCGATCGCCCGTACAACAACGCGGGCTTCGATGGCTTTAACGCCCTCCAGGGCGGCCTCTCCAACGGCACCACACTCGACGTCACGAAACAGCTGAACTCGAAGAATCTTTTGAAGCTCGGTGGCAGCTATCAATTCTTGCACCCGGTCTTCAATTTTGACGATCCGTCGCTCGGCTTTCTCGCCATCGGCGGCTTCGGGAGCGGCTACGAAATCGCGGACTTCATCCCCGCATCGAATCCCGATTGCGCGGGTGGCTCGCCTTTCGGCACGAGCTGTGGCTATCTCACGAAGTTCTTTCCCAATGGCGTTCCACGCGCTTCGACGTACCTCGAAACGACGGGCACGAATCGCCAAGATTTCTCCGCCTATCTCAACGATACGATCAGCCCGAGCGATCGCCTCAAGATCGACATCGGTGCGCGTATCGACGGTGCGAATTATCAACTGCCGAGCGCAGCGCCGTGTAATGCGTATAGCGCGGCGGGCGTTTCGCTCGACGTCAAAAACGATTGTCTCTTCGCGTTCAACGGATTCGACAGCAAGAAGAATCCGACGGTCACGATCGACGACAGAGCGAAGCATCCGGTGATCTTCGAACCGCGTCTCGCGGTTTCGTTCCAGATCACGAAGAACGATGCACTCCGCGCAAGCTACGGCCGCTCGGTCGAATTCGCGCCGCTCGGCGACATCGATGCCGTCGTCTCGCGTGGCGAGTATTCACGTTTCGGCGGCATCCCGTCGTTCAATAACTTTCTCGATGCCAAAGGCAACGTCATCGGCGGAAACGCAAACACGTGTGGCGTCACCGGTGACCGCGCCTGTATCGATTACGCCGACCAACTGTATTGGGAGAACCAGAACAATATCAGCGGCGTTCCTTACCAGCCGGTAAAGCCCGAGACTTTCAATAACTTCGACTTCTCGATCTCGCACCAGTTCGGCGGAAACGTCAGCGTGAAACTGACGCCGTTCTACCGTCGTGGTTACGACGCGGTCGCACTCACGCAGACCCCACGTCTCGATGCCAATCGCCAAATCGTGCTCGACGCCAACGGCAATCCTCAGTTCAATCCGGCAGTCGCGACGAATCTCGGCATTAATCGCACGACCGGCGTCGAGTTCTTACTGACCAAGGAAGCCGATTACGGTTTCTCGGGTTCGCTCTCTGCAACGTACATCAATGAGCTCACGAACGTGCCGCCGCTCTCGGCGTCGGAAGATTTCTTCCCGACGATTCCGCCGGCATCGCTCGCTCTCGGCAATGTCTACCGCGCCGGGTTCCTTTCGCCGTTTCAGTCGACGCTCGCCGTTCAATACAAGACAAAAGGCGGTCTTCGCCTCAACCCGGTGATCAGCTACAACCGTGGCTATCCCCTCGGTGCGGGAACGCTGACGTCGCGCTTCGTCAACGGTGTTGCCGTCAATCTGCCCAACACGAACCTGACGAATCCCACCGGTTCGCGCGGCACGCAGCAGTACGTCGATCCGCAAAATCCCGGTACGCTCGTTAAGCCCAACATCGACGCAATCCGCGGCGGTGCACTCGGACCGAGCGCTGGGTCGATCCTCTCACTCGCGAATATCAACACCAATCTTACGCTCGAGTACAGCAAGCCGAATTCGAAATCGACCATCGGCGTGCTCGTGACGAATCTCTTCGGTAACGTGTACTCGGGCCCGGCGCTCAACAGCTTCTACCAGCCTGTTGCTTCCGGCGTCGCGGGACCGAAGACCGGCACGAACCCCAATGGACTCGCGTTCCCGGGGATCGGCATCCAGACCAATTACGGCACAGCGTCGCGCGGGAATCAGGCGTTCATCAATCGCCCGAACCTCACGCCGACGACGTTCCGCTTCTACTACCAACTCGGGCTCTAGTCCAGAGGACAGTCATTGCAGAACTCAACTAAAGCGGTAGCTGCCGTGGCGCTCCTCACCGCCCTGACCGGATGTACGTCCGGTCAGAGCGGCGTCGAGCCCGCGTTTCAATCCGTTAATCTCAACTCGAACAAGCTTCAATTCGCCATCGGCGTTGCGACGTTTGCGAACGGGTCGACGGGACTTAACGTCGTCCCGACGTTCCGCCAGCCAAATGGCCTCTCGGCCACCTTGCTCAATACACCGCTGCTCTCGGGGCCCTTCGTGGTTCCAGCCGTCGCAGCTGCCGGAAGCGATGCCGGAACGGGTTCGATCTCGGGTTCACCCCAGGTTCAACCCGGGGTGACCCCGGCTGTGACCACCTTCGGTCAAGCCGGGGGTATCTTCTCGTCGGGCTTCGCCCCGGAGAACAGCACAACGTCGGGCGCGGCGAGCTTCAACGTTTACACGACGCCCATCTACACCGTGAAGGGTGGCCCGGTCTCCGCAACCACGTACCGCGGCGGCCCACCGGCCTACCCGCAGGTGCGTAACGGTCAGTATCCGGCCGCGTTCGTCGGCTTCCCGCAAGGCTTCACGTCATTTGTCGTGACGCCGGGCGTCGGCACGTATTCCCTCTCGGTCGGAATTCAAGACGGCAACGGCGCGACGACGACGATCGCCGCACCGCCCGCGACCCTGGGCTCGGCTGCCGGACTCGCCGCATCGACCGCACCGACGGTAACCAAAGATGGTTCCGGCGGACTATCGGTCGCGTTTACGGCCCCGGTCGGAACGACCGAATCACTGGTCGATATCGTCGACCGGTCGGTCACCCCGAACGTGTTCTACACCGTCCTCACGACCGGCGCCGGCCCGCAAATCGCCGTTCTACCCGCGAACCTCGGGCCGTTCTCCGGTGGCCAACCAACGGCTTCAATCGCAACCGGCGACACGTATTCGATTCGTCTCGTCAATCTGGACTATCCGGGTTTCGAATCGGGCGTCCCGCAAAACACGCAGCAGACCCCAATGCTCGCCGGACCCAATGGTCAGGCCGATATCTCGTACGCTCCCGTCGTCGGCGGAACGTACTAACCACGCACGATAACCGCTCGATGTCGATCGGGTGATTATGAAGAAAAAGAGACCCGACGTCCGGTGACGTCGGGTCTCTTTTTTGAAGCACGTTGCGTGATTACGGCGCTTTGGTTGCAGCCGTCGCCGGAGACGTTGCTGCGTTCGGTGCCGTCAGGTCATCGAGTTCTTTCTGTGCGGCATCGCGAACCGCGACCGCGGTGTCGTGGTACGTCGACGGACGCGCCGGCCCGGCGTGTGTGGAGCCCGAGCCACTGGTACCATTGGATCGATAAACGTTTTGCGAGCCACTCGACCAATCGATCGTTTCTTTCGTGAGATCGATCGCCTGGGTGAGGCTTTGTTTCGCCGCGATCTTTTCATCCGTCAGGCGTTGAAAATGACCGATTTCAAAGACAAACTGCGCTTGTCGGACATCTGCGTAGTGGCGGAACTCCGTCGCGCCATTGGCTAAAAATTCCGAGCTACAGACTCTGTAGGCGGCGATCGCTTCGTTCGCCGCGTCGATCACGGCAACGACGGTCGTGTCGTTATTGCTTGCGAGCGCGGTAAATTTCGTGACCGGCGCTGCCGCACGCGGACAGAGCTGATCTGAATATTTCGCTTCGGCTCGCACCTCGTGAGATAGCGATGCGATGACGAGCGCAAACGCACTCGCAGCCATGATCCGAGGGATCGTTGTCGACGTCTTCACGTGGCAGATATTCGCGACCACCGCCCGGCTTTGCTTCTCGGATGGGGCACGCTCGATGAAAACGCGATTAGATCGCGACGAAGACGACCCCGCACGCGGCAAGCCCCACCCCGAGCCATTGCGACCGCGAAAGGTGCTCTTTGAGGACGACTCGTGCGAGGAAAACCGTGCTCGCCGGATAGAGTGACGTGAGCACCGCAACGATCGAAAGCAATCCATACCGCGTCGATGCGATGAAGAGCACGTTTGCGAGCATGTCGAGCGCACCCGCAATTAAGATGATGCGCATCGAACCCGCCGCGGGTCGCAGCGACTCGCGCCGAATAAGCGCGAAGCCCACGAGCAACACGATCGACGTCGCGCGCGTGATCGCGAGCCGTGCGAGACCAGCATCGCCATGGCCGTGACCGAGCAGAACGAAGAGCGCCCCGATTGCGACACCCGAGAGGAGCGCCAGCGCGATGCCGGGTTCGCGTAACGAAATACGCCGCGTCTCGGCATTCGCCGATATCAGCACGACCGCAACGAAAGCGCACGCGAGACCGACGATCGCAAACGTCGACGGCCGCTCGCCGAATGCGATCCCCGCCACGACGGGAACGCTCGCACCGATCGCCGCGGTAATCGGCGAAACCACACCCATGCGACCGACCGCGAGCGCCGCATAGAGTGCCGCGATTGCGATGCTTCCCGCAAAGCCCGCTACGATGCCCCATCCGATATCGCTTGCGTAGAAGCGACCGGGCAAAGCGAACCAGGCAATCGCGAGCACGACGATGCCCGCGAATTGCGAGAGCACGACGACGGTTGCGGGTGCGGTGCGCCGACTCGCGATGCCACCGTAAAAGTCCGCGGCGCCGTACACGCCGGCTGCGATGAGTGCGAGGAAAACGGCCACGATCTAGCGCCCGGTCGGATCCAGCGCGTCGCGCAATCCGTCGCCCAAGAGATTGAAGCCGAGCACGAGCGCCGTGATCGAGAGGCCCGGGAAAATCAGCGCCCACGGCGCCGAGAGCCAATAATCGCGTGCATCGTTGAGCATCGCGCCCCACTCGGGTGCCGGCGGCCGTGCGCCCAGGCCCAAGTACGAGAGACCGGCCGCTTCGAGTTCCGCCGTTGCGACACCGAGTGTTGCCTGAACTAGCAGCGGCGCGAGAATATTCGGCAAGATGTGGCGCAGCAAGATCGCGGGCGTACCCGAGCCGATCGCGCGCGCCGCCTCCACATATTCGAGCTCGCTCACCGCAAGCACGGAAGATCGCGCGAGTCGCGCATATTGCGGGATATACACGATTCCGACGGCGATCATGAGGTTATTGATGCTCGGCCCGAGCACGGTCGTAATCGCGATCGCGAGAATGATCGACGGGAAGGCGAGCATCACGTCCATCGCGCCCATGAGGAGCGTATCGACGCGTCCGCGGAGATAGCCCGCGAGCAAACCGATGGTGGTGCCAACGGTGATCGCGAGGCCGACGGCGACGAAGCCGATGCGAATCGAGATGCGCGAGCCGTACACGACGCGCGAAAAGATATCGCGTCCGAGTTTATCGGTTCCGAAGAGATGGTGACCGCTCGGCGCGAGGGCTTGCTGCGAGAGATCTTGAGCGAGCGGGTCGGTCGGCGCGACGAAGGGGGCGAAAATTGCCGCGAGCACGATAACCGTCACGATGCCGAGCCCGATGAGCGCGCCCGGCGTGCGCCGCACGCGACGGACGGTGTCATCGAGAAACGACCGAGCCGTGGACGCGGCTTCATGGTCGTTGAGTTCGGATACGGGCTGGGCTTGCGTGGTCACCGCGCGTCCTCTTCGCTCGGGGTCTCACGACTCGCTCTTTTGTTTTGGATGTCGCCGGGCGGAGCGCGTGTCCAGGAAAAGCAGGAAACGTTAACGCACACGAAACTTGCCCATTCCTCCGAATCGCTGCACGAGGGGACTATCGAGTGCACGACTCTTCATATCGATCCATACGATGGAGCCGACTTTTCGTCGGCCTCACTTTAATGTTCGCCCTGTTTATCAATTCCGTCGGGACCCTCTTCGCAGCTGGGACGACGGGAAGTATTCAGGGGACCGTTACGGCACTCAAAACGAGCTTGGGATTGCCCGGCGTTAAAATCACCGCCACCGCCCCGACGGGCACGTACTCCACGACGTCGGATGGGCGCGGTTTCTTTTCAATTGCGGGCGTCGTGCCCGATACGTACACCGTCTCTTTCGAACTCGCGGGTTATCAGGCAACGGCCGCGTCGGGTGTCAGCGTGTTTCCCGACAACACCGCCAAGGTCGACCAGACCCTCGATAAGACCCTCGTGACGATCGGGCGGACGACGGCACGTAGCCAAGGTGGAGCGTTTCAACCGACGCAGACCACCGATAGTTACACCGTCACTTCTCAGCAGATCATTACGACGCAGGGCAAAGACTTCAATAATAACGAGGTCACGCTCATCGCTTCGCAGCCTGGCGCATCCCTCGATGCCGCGGGATATCCCGTCATTCGCGGTGGCCGTGAAAACGAAGAGGGCATTCAATTCGAAGGCATCGATTACGTCGATGCGTACTCGAATCAGTTTACGAATAGCCTCGTTACCAACGGCGTCGCTTCGTTGCAAGTCATTCCCGGCGCCGGCAACGCCGCATCGGGCAATGCGGGCACGGGAACGCTCAATCTCATCGCAAAACGCGGCACGAACCCGGCGTTTGGAACGATGACGGCCGAAGCGGGCACGCAAACGTTCTGGCACGATTTCGGCTTCGAGTATGGCTTCGCGACGCCAAACGGCCGCCTCTCGAATTACTTCAGCTATCTCGGACAACGCCAAGGCGAACTCTACGGGAATCACAACACCAATCTCGTACAGATCGGCGCCTGTTGCACGAGTGGCAATAGCTTCAATACGGTCAACGACTTCGTCGACAATCTCATTTACAAATTCGGTCCGAACAACAATCAAAGTCTCCAAGCCTTCTACCAGGGCCAAGTCGTTCAGTACGCGCTCTATGCTGGCTTCGATCCCAGCAATTTGCAGTACCGTTCGAATCAGCCACTCGCTCTAGCCAATCTTGCATTTCAAACGGGACTCGATCCCGCAACCGTCGGTAATCGCATCTCGCTCTTTCCGGGACAAGCGACGCAAACGTCGCCGCTCAACGATCTCCCCGCGTACAATCAACCGAATCAAGCCTTCAAACTTCAGTATAATAACAACATCAATTCATCGACATATTTCGACGTTCGCGTCGCGCGCGTAGCAGCGGTTACGACGTTCGAATTCCCCGTCACGTCGCCGAATTCGGGAATCGGCCAACAATTCCAAATTCAGCAGGGCGGATCGCGTACGATCGGCGCGTTCGACATCACGAAACAATTTAACCAAAACAATCTCGTCACGGCTGGCTTCAAAGCTTCGTATGTAAAGCCGCAATTCTCGTTCAACGATCCGAGCTTCGGCCTTATCGCCACGAGTCAAGCCTTCGGCACGCCGGGGTACGAAGTTGCGGACTTCATCACCGCGGGAAGTGCCGGCTGTCCGAGTACCGATCAAAACGGAAACCCGGTCACCTGCGGATACCTAAGCAACTTTTTCCCCAGCGGTATTCCGCGCGTACCCACTTACAATCAAACGGCGACCCCTTATTTCCGCACCGAATATGCCGCGTATTTAACGGACCAAATCAATCTCGGGAAAAACCTCCGTGCAGAACTTGGCGGACGGTTTGAAAAGGCGAATATCAACCTCGGAAATCCGGTCCAAGATTTCGGTCCGGGCGCCTTCGCAATCGACAAAAAAGCCTCACAACCGGGTTTCTTCGAACCTCGTATCGCAGCGAGCTATCAGCTTTCGAAGAACGATTCGGTCCGCGCCTCATTTGGTTCGAGTATTCAATACTCGTTCTTCTCGAATCAGATCAATCTCGTCGACCGCCACACCTACGATCAATTCAACGCGATCCCGTCGTTCGACACGACGCTCGGCATGGCGTACGATCCGACGAACCCGAAGGCAACGGTCGCCAAGTTCTGTGGAGTCAAACTCGACCAAGTCTGTAAGAACTACGGTGATCAACTTTTCTGGGAGAATCAAAACGCGGTCGCAGGTCAACCGATCACGCCCACGCTTCCGGAAACGTTCACCAACTACGACTTCTCGTACTCGCACGCGTTCCCGCATGCGATCGGCGTGAAGATCACGCCGTTCTATCGCCGCGGATACAACGCGACGGCTGCGGCGAGTTCGATCATCGCGACCGATGCGAACAACAATCCGATCTTCGGGCCTGCCGTACAGACGAACTTCGGCTCGAATAAAACGACGGGCGTCGAATTCTTACTGACCAAAGATGCCGACTACGGGCTCTCGGGCTCGTTATCCGCGACCTATCAGAACGGGTTCTCCAACGTCGTGCCGCTCTCGGGGAGCGAAGATTTCGCGCCCTCGATTCCGCCCGATTCGCTCGCGCTCGGCAAGCAGTATCGCGTCGGCTTCCTCTCACCGTTCGTCTCGCAGCTTTCGCTGCAATACAAGACGCGCTCGGGCTTCCGCATTAATCCCGTGATCAACTACATTCGCGGATATCCGATCGGGCCCGGCACCACGACGGCGTTCAACGTGAACGGCAAATCAGTCGTCGTCCCCAATACGAATATCACCTCACAGCAAGGCTCGACTGCGGTCGGACAATACATCGACGCAGCCAACCCGGGCTCGTTCTTCAAGCCGAACATCCTGGCCACGCGCGGCACGCCCGACACCTCCGATCCCGGCGGTATTCTCTCGAACGCGCGGTTCAACACGAATCTCACGGTCGAATTTACGCCGCAAGCGCATAAGAACGTAACCTTCGGCGTCCAGCTCTATGGCTTGTTCAATAACGTCTACGGCTATCCGCAGCTCAACGATCGGTACCAGCCGGTCGCGACCGGCGTCGCGGGCCCGATCTCGGGTCTCGTCTCGCGCAACTCGTTCCCGTTCTTGAGTCAGGGTATCGTGTACAACTACGGCAACTCGCTCAACGGGCCCGTCGATATCCGCGGCACGTCGCCGTATCTCATCTACCCGAACAATAACTTCAGCTTCACCGCACAGACACCGCAGACGCCGCTCTTCTCGCTGTTCTACGTCCAGCTGAAGCTTTAGGAAACGAGAACGAACTTGCAAACACGTTACATCAACGGGCTCGCCGCGATCGTCGCGGCGGGTCTCTTCTCCGGTTGCACGTCGGGACAGTCGGCGATCGAACCTGGCTTCACGTCGTTCAACCTGAGCTCGATCAAGCCGCAACTCGCGATCGGCACGGCGAATATCGGAACCGCGACGGGGCAATTCGTCGGCCTTAATACCGTCGTCACGTTCCGGCAACCGAACGGATTCTCGGGTACGCTCGTCAACACGCCGTCGATCTTCGGGCCTGCGGGCTTTACGGTGCCCGCAACAGCACAGGCAGGCAGCGATGCCGGTACATCGTCGATCACCGCCACGCCGCAAACAGCTCCAGGCGCACCCGCTGCAATCACGACCTTCGGTCAGCGCGGCGCGGCCTATGGCTACGGCTTGGCTCCCGTCAATGTCGGCACCGGAGCGGCTGCGACATTCGCGCAATATGCGTTACCGTTCTACGCAAAAGCAACGGGGGGAGGCTTCCCCGGACTCGCCGATGCCGCCGGCACGGCGGTCAACGACCGTCTCATGTTTATCGGCGGGCCGCCGGCGTTCCCCGTGACGCAGAACGGCACGTTCCCTTCGGGATTCAATGGCTACAACGAAGGCTTCACCGACTTCGCGGCAGCTCCGGTGAGCGGCCCGTATAGCTTGAGCGTACTCGTTGGAACGGCGCCAGGATCGAGCCAAGGGTCGACGACGTTTACCGCGTCGGCAACGCTCAACGCCGCTCAGGTGCTCGGTGCGTTTACCACACCGACCGTCACGCTCGACGGGAACGGCGGCGCGACGGTTTCGGCAACGCTGCCCGCTGGTGTTACGGAAGCGTTCGTTCAGATCGTGAATCTGAATGGCTCGTGCCATTCACCAACCGGACCGCAATATTTCACCCTCCGCTTCACCGCGAGCGGCGCGCAGACGTTGCCTGCCAATCTCGGAGCAACGTCGGGCGGTGCCGCGGCCACGAAATCGATCTGCTCCGGCGACGATTATGTCGTCGCCGCGGCGGGCTTCGATTATCCCGCTTTCGGCCCCGCATATCCCGCGAATACCTCGCAGTTGCCGACGCTGCTCGGCGGTGCCGGTCAAGCCGACGTGACGACGTCGTATCCGGTGGTCTTCACCGCGCCGTAAGCGAGATCGGCCTCGGGCGTAAAGAGGGTTCGGCATTGCCGGGCTCTCTTTTTTTCGCGAGCGGGGTTGCCGACCGGTCTCTTATTCACAGCTCAAGGAGAATAAGGATGTATTAACGGATTGAGAGGGCCTTAGCTTTAGGTCGCTACACGAGGGGATAAAGAGTGCCCGTTCATTTCCGTGTGATTCCGCAGGGTCGACGCATCGTCGTCGGCATCGTTCTTGCGATCGCGCTGTTCTTCAATTCCGTTGGGACCCTCTTTGCTGGGACGACGGGAACGATCAGCGGATCCGTTACCGATTCAAAATCTGGCGCGCCGGTCGTCGGCGCAACGGTCGCCGCCGTGTCGGCTTCTGCGACGCTACAAACCAAGACCAATGGCGCGGGCTTCTTCAGCCTCACCGGGGTCTCGCCCGACACCTATACGCTTTCGTTCGCCTACCCGGGAACGCAGCCGACGTCGATCACGGGCGTCAATGTATTCGCCGACCAAGTCGCCGACGCATCGACGAAGCTCGAGAAGTCGCTCGTGACGATCGGCCGGGTAACCGCGCGCAGCCAGGGCGGCGCCTATCAACCGACCCAAACGCAAGATACCTATACGGTGACGAGCGCCCAGATTCAAACGACGCTCGGTCGCACCGACGCGCTCAGCGAGAGCAATCTCCTCGTGAGTCTGCCCGGCGCTTCCTACGACTCGAGCGGCTATCCCGTGCTCCGCGGTGGTCGCGAAAATGAAGAAGGCTTCCAATTCGAGGGCATCGATTACACCGACGCCTTTACCTCGCAGTTCATCAATAGCCTCAACCTCACACCCGGCGTCGGCAGCCTTCAGCTCACTCCGGGCTCGGGCGATGCCTCGACGGGCAACGCCGGAACGGGCGCGATCAATCTCATCGCCAAGCGCGGGAGCTATCCGGGCTTTGGTTCGATTCAAGCTACCGCACAGACGCCCGATTACGCTCACGAACTCGGCGTCGAATTCGGTATCGCCTCTCCGAGCGGTCGTCTTTCCTCGTATACGGCTTTCCAAGGCCAACGCGCCGCCGGAGCCTCCTACGGTCGCAACGCCGACGCTCGCCAAGTCGGCCGTTTCTTCAGCGTCACGGACCAGAACTATAACGACTTGCTCGAAAATTTGATTTACAAGTTCGGCAAGAACAACAGTCAGTCGCTGCAACTCTTTGCCGAAGTCGGTCAATCGAATTTCGTCAATACCTATGGCGGTTTTCGGACGCTCACCTACAAGTCGGCCGATCCGTACATCCTCGCAAACGCGGGTGCCTTTACCGGGCTCACGGACGCGCAGATTCAATCGCTGCTGCCGCTCGATCCGTATCAACCCTCGGTAACGAGCAAACTCAATCGCAGTCCGATCGCTTACTATCAACCGAACAATACGTACAAACTTCAGTACAATAACAATCTCGATGCGAGTACGTTTTTCACACTCAAGGCCTATCGCACGGACGCCGTCGTCACGTTCGATTTTCCGTACGACGGAAGCGCGCTCTTCTTCTCGGATTTCTATCTGAAGCAAGGTGGGCAGCGCTCGGGAACGTCGTTCGACATCACCAAGCAATTTGGTTCCAAGAATCTCGTCCAAGTCGGTGGCAAGTACGAATTCTTGCATCCGGTGTACGATTTCTTCAACACTAACGACGGCTTCTTTACGACCGCTTTCACGGGACAGGTCTACGACTTTATTCCCAATAATGCGTCGTGCCCGCTCGGTGTCGACGGCGGCTGCGGTTACCTCGCAAGCCAAGGTCTCGCCAATCCCGGCAAGATTCCTCAAAATAACCAGTACTCATCGACGAATCGTCAGGACTTTGCGGTTTACCTGACCGACACGATCTCGCCCTCGAGCAAAACAAAGATCCAAGCCGGCCTCCGGCTCGACGGTGCGAATTATCGTTTCCGTACGACGGATTCGCAGTACTACGCCCCATCGAGAATCGATCCCGCGACGGGATTTCCGCTCGATAACGCGGGTAACGTCGTGAAGTCAGACGCCCTCGCGTATGCGATCAACGTTCCAAACGAAAAACTCCACCCAATCGTGCTCGAACCGCGATTCGCAATTGCCCAACAGCTCGGATCGAACGACGCCGTTCGTGCCTCATTTGGTCGCTCGGTCGAATTTCCGTCGCTCGGCGTGGTGGATCTCGGCGTCGGTCGGGGCGCCTACGATCGCTTCAAAGGCATCGCGCCGAACATGGCGATCTGCGGTGTGACGGCCAATCTCACGTGCCGCGATTACGCCGACGAACTCTACTGGGCCAACCAGAACACCTTCGAAGGCGTACCGTATCAGCCCGTTCTTCCGGCGACGTTCACGAACTACGATTTCACCTACTCGCATCAATTCAAAAATAACGTCGGCGTCAAGGTCACGCCGTTTTATCGCCGCGGCTACAACGTCACGGCGCTCGTCGCCAACCCGCGCGTGAACGGTACGGGCCAGCCGCTCCTCAATGCCGATGGAACCGTCATCTTCGGGCCACCGACGGCGACGAATCTCGGCACCAATCGGACGACCGGCGTCGAATTTCTCCTCACGAAAGAAGCGCCCGTCGGCTTCTCGGGTCAGCTCTCGGCGACGTACATCAACGAATTGAGTAACGTTATCCCAGGCTCGGGAAATGAAGACTTTTTCCCAACGATTCCATCGCAGTCACTCGCGCTTGGCAATCAGTATCGCGTGGGCTTCCTCTCACCGTTCCAAGCGACGGCAGCCTTCCAGTACAAATCCAAAGGCGGCCTGCGCATCAACCCGCAGATCTACTACGTTCGCGGTTATCCGATCGGCCAGGGCAACCTCACGGCCGCGTACGTCAACGGCGCGCCGGCAAACGTCCTCAACACGAACGTCACGAATGCCAATGGCTCCTCGTCGGCATTCAACTACGTGGATACGGAGAACCCGGGATCCGTTCTCAAACCCAACGTAGCCGCAACGCGCGGCACGCCAGATGGAAACGCGGCGGGCGCCCTGCTCTCGCGCGCGGCCATCTTTACCAACGTCACGCTCGAGTTCAACAAGCCCGGTTCCAAGAGCACGGTCGGCGTTCAGATTCTCAATCTGTTCGGTAACGTGTATAACGGCTTTGGTGGCGGTAACAACACGTCCGTCAACACGCGGTACCAGCCGATCGCAACCGGTGTTTCTGGGCCGCTAAGTGGCTACTCGACGACGGCGGCCCTCTTTCCGAGCCTCGGTTCGGCGGCGTACAACGGAAAGGCTGTCAACGGTCAATCACCGTTCCAGATTCGGCCGCGCACCGAGGGCATCCAGTACCAGTTCTACTACAACCT
>JAYTXC010000023.1:0-3084 GCA_043743145.1 Rhodospirillales bacterium | reverse complement strand
TGATGATCGGGACCGAGGATGACGATCGCACGATCGTTACGTTCGAGTTTGTCGAAGTGGTACGCGACGTCTTGTGCGTAGTACGCGGGGCGTCCGTCGCTGCGGTAAAGAACGCGATCCTTATCGTCGCCAAACGTTGTCGTGCGCATCCACGTCGCGCCATCGGCTTCGAAAATGTGGCCGCGTTCGCCGAGCGCGGCGATCGATGCGCGCACGGCACCGCTCTCGTGCATGACCTTCTCGCTCTGCCAACGATCGTTGAGCACCCCGAACCGCTCCGCGCTCGCACGATGGCCCGCAACGATCTCATCGAGACCGATCTTTGCGAAAATTGGAAGCCACTGCACTTCGTCCATCGCGTCGTAACGATCGCCGACGCGATCGCGCACACCGCGCGCGATCGGCACGAGATAGTCGCCGGGATAACCGTCCTCGGGAAACGGGAACGTCGGCTCGGTGAGTTGCCGATAGCGCGCGTAGAGCGATTTGCCGAGCGTGTCGATCTGCGAACCTGCGTCGTTGATAATCCACTCGGTCGTTACGTCGATACCGACGAAGCGCATCGCATTCGCGATCGCCGCACCGAGCGACATCGAACGGCCCTGCACGACGAGCAACGGCCCCGTCGGATTCGCACTCCCGAATTCGAGTGAGAGACGCTCGCCCGTTGGCGCGCCTTTGCCGTAGGCGGCGCCCTCGCGCAAAATCGTCGCGACGACACGCTGCCAATAGGCGGGCGCGAGCCGGATATTGATGAAGCCGCCGATCGCCGTTGCGTCGGTGAGAAGATCGCGCAATTCCGGCTCGTCGCGAAGCGCGTTTGCCACGATCTGACTTGCGAGGGCTTGCGGTGGCCGGCGCGCGCGCTTGGCGAGTTGGAGCGCCACGTTCGAAGCGAAATCACCGAAGTCGGGATTGCGCGGCGATTCGAAACTCACGGCCACCGCGGCATCGTCGCCGGAGACGAGCGCTGCTGCGGCGCGGGCGAAGGCGCGTGCGAGCCGATCGAGATCGTTTGTGTCGGGGGCGCGCTCAGTGATGGTACGGCTCATTGCGAGCGATCTTCGCGGCGCGGTAGAGCTGTTCCAGCACGATCGCCCGCGCCCACTCGTGCAAGAACGTGAGCTGCGAGAGCGACCACGCGAACGTCGCACGCTCCAGGAGCGCGGGGCTCGCGCCATAGGTGCCCGCGATCGCGATCGTGAGCCGCGTCGTTCCGGCATCGGCGAGCACGCGCAAACGCTCCGATAGTGTGATGCTCGCGAGTTGGGCGCCGGTGCGTTCGAGCAACCAGAGCGGCTCGCCCGGATCGAGCGCGCGGATGATGCGCTCGCCTTCTTCGCGCATTGCGCGCTCGGGATCGCTGCCGGGCGACGCGGCGACTTCGACGATCGAAAACGGTTCGTATCGCGCGAGGCGTCGCGCGAAATCATCGACGGCCGCGATGATATAGGATTCGCGCACTTTTCCGACCGCAACGACGCGAAGTTTCATAAGGCAGCTTTACCTTCGTCGTCAGACGAATGCGGCCTCACACCTCCGCGCGTTCGTGGCGGATCGCTGCGAAGTGCAAGAGATCGTGACGTCGGATGCGACCATCGATTTCGAGATGCATCAACGCTGCGAGGACGTCGCCGATTGCGGCACCGGTGAGATGGGCGAGCATCTCGGCATCACGGGGCTCGCGATCGACGAGGTCGAGGACGCGGAGCGATAGTGGGCTATGCGTTTCGTCGCCGGTCGGTGCCCGTGGTGTCGCCTTCTCGGAGATTGGCACGGCTACGATGCCGATGGCTTCGAGCACGTCGGCGGTATCGCGCACGAGCGTCGCGCCGTCGCGGATGAGCGCGTTGCAGCCCGCGACGACGGAGCGGTCGACGTCACCAGGGAACGCGAGCACGTCAATCCCCAGGCTCGCAGCCCAACTCGCGGTGTTGAGCGCGCCGCTCCGCGCAGCGGCCTCGACGATGACGACGGCATCTGCGAGTGCGGCGACGACGGCATTTCGTTGGATGAATTGCGGTGGCCGCGCAGGCTCGTCGGGTGCGTAGGGTGAGAGGACGGCACCGCCGCGGGCGATGATGCGATCGGCGAGGCAGCGATTGCGCTTGGGATAGAAGCAGCGATGGCCGCCGCCGAGCACGCCGACGGTCGGCGTCGGCCCGTCGAGGCTTCCCTGGTGAGCCGATCCATCGATTCCGAGCGCGAGCCCGGAAATGACGCACACGCCCGCCCGCGAGAGGCCGGTTGCGAGATCCCGAGCGCGTGCGATTCCGCCGAGCGACGGCGCCCGCGGCCCGACGATTGCGATCGTGGGCCGAGCGAGGCCCTCGAGCGTACCGGCGACCCAAAGGCCCGCGAAGCGGACGTTTGCGGCGCGCTGCGGTCGTGCTGCGAAGATCTCCTCGCGGAAGGCAAAACGTGGGCGGCCCAATTCCATCGCCAGACCATCACGACGACGGGCACTGCCGACGAGGGGATCGTGCACGAATCTGCGAGGAAACCCCCGACCGCCTGAGAATGGACCGCCGGAATATGCGAAGGCCCGCATCCGTCGGAGCGCTCGCAATCGACTCGGAAGGAAATCGTCATGGCAGCTCCTCAGGCGTATTGCGTCAAGTGCAAAACCAAGCGCGAAATGAAAGACCACCAGCAGATCACGATGAAAAACGGCCGCCCCGCGACGGAAGGCAAGTGCCCCGAGTGCGGTACGAAGATGTTCAAGATCGGCGCCGCCTAGTTTCGAACGACGCGCGCCGGAGAACATCTGGCGCGCGAACGTTTGTCACGCGAGCCCTTGTGGCTTATACTGAAGAAAGACCCCACATCTAGTGGGGTCGCTTCTTTAGGGAGCTCGACCCGAACTGATCTGCCCAAGCTGTCGTAAGAGCGAGACCCGTGTCGTCGACTCGCGCGACGACGAGAGCGTCGTGCGCCGCCGGCGCGAGTGTTTGGATTGCAAGCACCGCTTCACCACGTACGAGCGGATGGAAGCGCCGCGCCTCTTCGTCGTCAAAAAAGACGGCCGTCGGGAGCAGTACAACCGCGATAAAGTCCTCACGGGCCTGCGCCGGTCGTGCGAAA
>JAYTXC010000022.1:0-2894 GCA_043743145.1 Rhodospirillales bacterium | reverse complement strand
TGCCGGCCGACGAGTACCCGCCGCTCCCATCCTCGCAAAAGGGGACGTCGTTCGCGATCGATGCGCGGCGGTTTCGCGAAGGCGTCAACGCAACGATTTTTGCGGCCTCGAGCGAAGAGGCCCGCGGCGCCGTCCTGATGGGGACGTTACTCGAGATCGCGGGCGACAAGATCACGATGGTCGCGACCGACGGCTATCGACTCGCAAAATGGGAAACAACACTCGCGCGTGGCCTCGAAGAGGGCGGTACGGCGAAATTTATCGTTCCGTCGCGTGCACTCGCCGAAGCCGCGCGTAATCTCGGGAGTGCTGAGACGATCGAAGTAAGCGCGCTCGGGCCGTCGGGCAATCAGCTCGCCTTCGCCGCGCACAATGCCTCGATCGTCGTGCGCCTCGTCGATGGTCAATATCCCAACTACGCGCAAGTTATCCCCGCGTCGTTCGATCGCAGCGTCACCGTCAATACGGCCGCGCTCATCGCGGGTCTCAAGCGTGCCGAACTCGTCGCGGGCGATCGTGCGAGCATGGTCAAGATGAGCGTCTCGAACGCACAACTCATTATCACCGCGAACTCCGATACGACGGGAAACGCGTACGAAGAGCTCGACGTGGAGCAAACGGGTGACGATCTTACGATCGCATTTAACGCGCGCTATCTTGTCGAGATTCTCAACCACATCGATGCCGCACACATCGTGATGGAGTTCTTGGGGCCGCTCTCCCCAGCGGCGATCCGACCGACGGGCGAGGCGACGGAGGTCGCGCACATGTACGTCCTCATGCCGCTACGGCAATAGCGCCTGCGGATCGTGGGTCGCCATGATCCTCTCGCATCTCACCCTCGCGAACGTGCGCAATTACGCGTCCCTGGAATTCGCACCCGAACCTGGGCTCAACGTTTTCGTCGGGCCGAACGCGCAAGGCAAGAGCAATCTCCTCGAAGCGATCGCGCTTTTGGGAACGGGCAAATCTTTTCGCACGACGCGCGAGAGCGAGATCGTTCGCACGGGTTTGCCGAGTGCGGCGCTTGCGGGGCACGCGCGTGTTTTAGCGGGCGATGTCCGGTTATCGTGTACGCTCAATCTCGGCGCGAACGGAATGCGCAAGATCTACACCGTCAATGGCGCGAGCGTTCGCTACGCCTCGTATCTCGGGAAGATGCGCGTCGTCACATTCGTTCCCGCGCACCTGACCCTCATCACGGGGCCGCCGTCTTCGCGACGCTCGCTCGTTAACGCCGCGCTCGCGCAAGAGAGTCCCGCGTATTACGGCACGCTCGCGACCTACGGCAAATATGTGTTGCAGAAGAATGCGCTTTTGCGAGGATCGATCGCACCCGATGAGGCGCTGCTCGCCACGTACGACGAGCGGCTCGTCGAAGCGGGAACGCGGCTCATCCTCGCGCGTCGTGCGTTCGTTGCAGCCTTGGACGAACGCGCGAAGGCCGTCCATAAATCGTGGGTCGGCGATCGCGAAGGCGAATTCACGATCGCCTACGAGTCCGATATTCCGACCGACGTTCCCACCGCCGACGCCGTCGCTGCGGCGTTCGTCGCGCGACTCGCACAGAAACGGATCGCGGAGGTCGCACGCCGCACGAGCCTCGTTGGTCCGCATCGCGACGACATCGCGTTCCGGCTCGGTGGCACATCCTTGGCTGCCTTCGGTTCGCAGGGACAGCAGCGAACGGCGGTGCTCGCGCTCAAGGTCGCCGAATACGGCGTTCTCGAAGCGCGCTCGGGTGAGGCCCCGCTGCTCTTGCTCGACGACGTGCTCTCCGAACTCGACCCCGAGCGGCAGCGCGCGTTCTTACGCGGCGTCGGTTCGTTCGAGCAAGCGTTCGTGACGACGACGCACGATGTCGACGTGCCGGTCGCGGCCGCCTATCGCATCCGCGCAGCGACGCTCGAGCGGATCTCAGCGTGAACGGTGACGCGCCGGGACGCGGCGGCGGATTGCGACCGTTGCGCAGCGCGCTCGATGCGTGGAAGCCGGCGCGCGGCCGCAATATCGACCCCGTGCATGCGATTGCAAACGCGTGGCCGGGCATCGTCGGAGCGGACGTCGCGGCAAACTCGATGCCGCTGGAACTCATCGGAGCCAATCTCGTCGTCGGGACGCGATCGAGCGCATGGAGTCAACAATTGCAGTTTCTTTCGCTGCATGTACTTGCGGCGATCCGCGCGCTCCCGAGCGGTGGCACCGTCGAGCGGCTGACGTTCCGAACCGGGCTCGTCTCGCGCGGCCAGCGGCGCGGCATCGCCGCCCCGGCAGCCCGGCGCGCGAAACGTGCGACGTCGCGCGATGGTGTGGCCGAGCTTCCCGCACCCGACCTCGCCTCGGCCTTCGAGCGGCTGCGCGCGCGGATGACCGCGGCGACGCGTGCGCCCGGCGCCCGATGTGCGACGTGCGGCGTGCCGATCGACACCGTGCCCGATCCCACGGGACGCGCCGTGGCGCGCTGTGCGCCCTGCGCGGGCGAAGCGGAGCGCGAGCGCCGGACGTTTGTCGAGCGCATCGTCTACATGGCGCCATGGCTTACGATCGAAGAAATGCGCGAGCAAGTCCCTGGTCTGCTCAACGTCGAATTCGAGCGGGTCCGCAAACGCTTGCTCGCGCGCTGGTGGCTCGTCCTCGAACGCACGAAACTCGCCGGCGTGGTGAGTACCTCGGGCGTGGAACGGCACGTCGCGAGTTCGTACGTTCTCTTGCACACGCGGCTCCCACCCGATCGCGTGACGCCTGCCGTGGTGCGAAATTTGCTGGGGACCGACCTCGAGAAGATTCTCTGGCCGCCCGCATCGCCATAAGGCGATAGGGGAACCCAACGCGAACGCGTGCGGGCAATGGAAGAATATACCGGCGACCAAATTGCGGTCCTCAAGGGCCTCGAA
>JAYTXC010000021.1:0-7014 GCA_043743145.1 Rhodospirillales bacterium | reverse complement strand
GACCGCACGGGCGGCTACGTCGCGTACGCAACGCTCGCCGTCGACTACATCGACGCGCTCCGGCGGCGGACACTCATGATCGCCGATTTCGAGCGAGCTTTCAAAGATTACGACGCAATCGTTTCGCCCACGCTACCGACGGTCACGTATCCCGTCGCGGGCACGTTCGATAGGGCGTACCCGAGATATCCGGGCGCCGTTGATCTCATCGCTGCAGGAAATCTCACGGGCACGCCCGCGATTGGCTTTCCAAACGGATTCGGCGAGTATAATCTCCCGACTGGCATCTCGTTGCTCGGGCGCCCGTTCACGGAGGCGAAACTCACTGGTATCGTCCGCGCGTATCAAACGCGTACGAAATTTCACATGAATCGTCCGACCCTTGCGTCATGACGCGCGGCAAAAAAAAGCCCCGCCGGCCGTGCCGACGGGAGCTTTTCCATCATATCTAGATTCGCTTCGATGCGAGGTCTAGGGGATTTTCCGGGCGATTGATTGTCCGTAGATTCCGGATGCAGAAGCACTCGGGCCAGAGATCGTAACGTCGGCCTGCGAGCCGGTTAAGAAGTTCGGTACTTGCGCGAGTCCCGCTGGGTCAGGCTGGCCCGGACCCGATTCGTAAGCTCGGTAGTCGGTTCCGACGGCGTACGCCGTATAATCGTCACCCTTGCAGAGCGTCGGGGTTGCAGTGTTGGTCGCAGGCGACACCGGTCCGACATTTCCCGGCAGATTGACGACGACCGTGGCGGGACCTGCCGTATGGTCGACGACGGTGTAATAGTACGGAGCCGAATAGCTACCGTGACAGGGGGCTGGCGCTGTTGCATTCGCATCTTGGCCCGTGTCGACGACGTCGACGATCGTCTCGTTGACTCCGGCTGGAACCGTCAGCGTGATTGTCGCTCCATTCGAGCCATCGTCGGCGACGATCGGATTTGCGTACGTCGAAAGCGACGTCGTATTCCCGAGCGTAGCCGACGCCGCGACCGTCGTATTGGTCGTGGGACTCGACGGGATGGTGAGTACCAGGCCGTATGACCCCGGCGCGAGCGTGGTTCCCGCAAAGATACCGAAACCTTGAGAGAAGCCGACGAAGCCTGCCGGATACGTCCCCGTCCGTACGTTCGTATAGGCTGGCGGACCACCCAGGAACTTCGTGCTCGAGCCCTTTGGGAGCGGCTCGGCATATAACGGCTGGGGATAGGGGGCGTAGCCGCCATTTCCGTTTGCGACGAAGTTGTTCGTTGCGTTGAGCGGCAAGAACCCATACGAGAACGCGCCACCGGCTTGACCGAATGTATCGGCCGTGACCGTACCACCGGGTTGTTGCGATTGGGGAGCGCCGGTTATGCTCGCGGTCCCGCCGTCGACGCCCGCGCTCGCCACGTTGGGAACGAGGAAGCCGGACGGGCCCGAGATCGCTGGCGTATTGACGAGCGTCCCTGAGGAACCGTTGCTCTGGCGAAAGCTGACCACCGTATTTAATCCGGTGATCAACCCTTGATAATTCGCCGTGCCCACGGCGAAAACGAGCTTGTTAGCAGCTACATTTGCCGACGTGAACGCGGGCTCGATTGCCGAGTTTCCGCTTGTGCACGACGCGAGCAACATACTCGCCCCAATCGCACCGAGGGTTTTTTTATTCATCTGCACCGTCTTACAACTTTTGCTGGAAATAGAAGAGGAAACTCGTCGGAACGTTGCTTTCCGTGATCGTGTACGGCGATTGGCCGAATTGCGAACGCGGAATTGCTGCCAGATACGGGACCTGCGTGGCATATGGGAACGCGTACGCCGGAAGCAAACCAGATTGCGGCCCGAGGACGCCGTTTGCGACCGGTTGCGCGGTCGTGTTGAGTTTCGGGCGCCCATAGAGCTCGTTAAACACGTTGAAGATCTGAACGCCGAAGGTACTCCGGCTCGTGGGGGGTGAGAACTCAAGCGTGAGGTTTGTCAGGAACCGGGCATTCGAGAGAACGCCGCCGGGGGCGGGAGAATCCGGGGTGCCCAGCTTCGCGTCGATGTTTGGGTTGAACAGGGTTCCCGGGTTGACCGGGTCGACGAATTGGCCGACCGGGCGAGAGACGCTGGGGCCGGTCGCATTTGTGAGTGGAACGTTAACGGCTTTCCCATTCACGAACGTGGGAAAGATCGTTCCCGGATTGATCGGGTAGCCACGATTGTACGAAATCTGCGGATTGATACGCAGACCCGTCTTCGTCTTATACTGCACGGCTGCGGTGGCTTGGAACGGTGAGAGGTACCCGACGCGATAGAGGCTCCCCAGCTGAAGTGACGCTGCGGGGATGGATGGGAAGAAATCTTCCGATGGCGCGAGCGGCGGGACGTTCGAGAGTTTGTTGAGATACGTCGCAGAGATCAAGCCCGAGAACCCGAAGCGGGCTTCGCGCGTGAGTTCGAACTCCACGCCTGTCGTGCGTTCAACGCCGAGATTGGTGGCAATCGCCGGCGAAAGGATCGGCGCTTTCGAAGCGGGATTGAAACCGATGACGTTCGCGACTTTGTCGACGATATCGTAGCCGCGCGTGTAAAACGGCGTTAAGCGCACGCCAACGCCGCCGCCGAAATCGTGGCTGTACGTGAAGTCGTAGCTCGTGAACGTTTCGGGACGGATGGGCTGCAACGGTGGGCCCGCGACTCCGTACTGATAATCTGCGAAGAGCTGTTCGCCGTAATTCGCGCAGACCTTATCCTGCGTCGGACCGCACGTTTTCGATGCGGTTGCCGCTGGATTCGTGGCGTCGAAAGGACCGGCGAGGACGTTATAAGACGGGATGCCGTAGAAAGACTTGAATGCACTACGGTCGATCGTCGCGTCAACGGTCGAAATTGACGGGTACTGTACGCTCCGCGCGAACGAGCCGCGCAGCCCATCGCGATGCGTCGGAGAATACGCGATCGCCAACCGTGGCTCGAGCACGACGGGATGACGCGCGTCATTGGGAACTTTGGTCGCGACGCCCGCGAACGTTTGCGGGAAATGCGTCGTGTTTCCATCCAAACGCAGGCCTGCTTCGATCTTGAGGTTCTTCGCGGCTTGGAAGTTATCGTTGACGTAGCCCGCAAAGTCGCCACGGTCTACTTGAATCGTCTGATAGTACGATGGAATCGTAGGCGTCTTGCCGCCGAAGTACTGGGCAAGATAGCCGCATTGCGATGTCACGCCGAAACTCGCGAGAACCGCATTGCAATTCGCGTCAGTTGGCGGTAGGAAGTCTGGAAACTCGAACCCTTTCGCACCGCCGAAGCCGAAGATCGGCTCGATGCCGGTCGCGAGTAAAGCGAAGTCGGGATAATTCCCGCTTAAGACGGGATGTTGGTATTCGAACTTGCCGCCTACTTGGAGGAGGTTCTTCGAATTGAGTTGTTTCGTAAGATCTGCACTGAGACCAACGCGAGTGCTTCCTTGAAATTGATAGAGTGGAAACCCGAACAGATTGGGATCGGGTGTATCGAACGAGACGACGGAATTGACGCCGTAATACGCGAGGCGCAAGAACGTCGACGCATCGAAATTGTGTGAGAGTTGGACTTTGTAGAGTGCATTGGGCTGATACTGCGCGCTCTGGGTGAGAAACCCCGTGGTATTCCCCTGTTGGCCGGGTAGCGCGGGGACGAGACTCGCAATTTCTGCGTTGGTGAAGCCGAGAAACGAGTAGAGCGACGGATAGCTGATCCCGGATTGTAAGTAGGGGTCGCTAAGCTCTTGATGGAGTCCGCGAATACCACCGTAATTGAAGCCAAATTTGTCGATTTGATTCTGATAGAGCAACTGGAGTTCGTAATTTTTGTTCGAACCAAATTTGAAGATGAGGTTGTCCACCAGATTGTTTTCGGTGTATCCCGAATAGCCGTTGTATTGCCCGAGTTCGACTGCTCGGGTGCCGTGAGCGCCGATCTGGTTGTCAACGCGTTGACCGATGAAAGAGAAGTAATTCGACAACGTTCCGCTCGCGTTCGCGATGCCGTACTCGCCCGTAAACTGATGCGAATACGGTGCGGATTGAGCTTCGATTTCGACCGAGCCGAAGCCGGGATACGTCCCGCGTTTGGCGTTGTAGTTGATGGTGCCGGTACCCGCGTTGCCGACGCTAGCGTTACCGGCGCCGGGCGTAAGTTGGAACGAATTGAGCCCGTTTACCGAGAGCGAATTTTGAAATTGATTTGTCGCTGTATCGACGATGCTGATTCCTTCGAAGTTGTAACCCTCTTCGTTCTCGCGTCCGCCGCGAAGGACGGGGTAGCCGCTGGAATCGAGGCTCGCGCCCGGAAGAGACGTCAGGAGCGACCCTTCGTTCGTATTGAACGCACGACCGTTGACCGTTTCGATCTGGGCCGTACCGAGCGAGATCGTATCTTGCGTTTGTCCCGGTTGGTAGGCTCCGGCCGCACTTCGTGCCGTCACGCGACCGATAGTCGAGAGCGATTTCGAAAGTGCTTGATTGACGGTCGCGACTTGGTCTTGGAAGACGTTGACGCCGGACGTCGAGGCCGGTTCTAACCCGGTAAATTGAAACGACACGATGTACGTGTCGGGAGAGACACCGTTGAATGCGAAAAAGCCTTTCGCATCGGTGGTACCCTTAAACTGACCGGTCGCAGACGCCGCAACGACGGTCACACCGGCGATTGGTAGGTGAGTCTTCGCATCGGTGACCGTGCCGTTGATCGATCCGGTCGTCCCAGCGAAAAGGGTCCCGACGGAATTGAAGAACAACACGGCCGCCAGCAGGAGGCCCACGATAAACCGCCTCCCTCCAGTGGGGAAGCGTAAAGGAACGTACACTCGTATCTCCTCGCGTGCGTATCTGGTAGCGCTAATTTGGGAGTAGTCAATTAAAAATCCATCAGTTCCTTGCTTCCAAGGTAAATCGAGCGCCCCGTACCGTTCCACACTTGGCAAAAACGCCGCGCAACTCGAAATTACCGATGGATTAAAAACATAACGCTGTCGCCGATTCATGGTTTTGGTTCCGTCGTACGCCCTCTAGAGGGCTCCCCCGACCGCTTCGACTATCACGGACGCTTCCATGATAGGCTGGCGACGCACGGAATTGATAAACAGAGCGATCTACAAAACGAAGCCGAGTTCAAGTCGACTCCATCGTCGAGACAGACGCGAAAACTCGTGCAATCGAAAGCATCTTCGTGCAGCGATCGCTGATTTTAGTCGGTCGAAGCGATCGTTCTTCGCAGACGGACGCATCGCAAAAGAGCGAGTGGCGCGCCGCGCGCGAAGAACCTCCGTGGTGACCACGCAAGTCCGGCCCGCATCCGAAGGCATCGATCCCGAAGCCGCCACCGCCGTACGATCGTTCCTAGACGATACAGTTCGGCGCGTTCGGCGCACCCCGGGTGCGCTCATCGGGCTCGGCATCGTGTCGGTCATCGTCCTCGCGGCGATTTTCGCACCCTTCGTCGCGCCGACCGATCCGCTCGCTCAGGATCTCTCCCAACAGGCACTCGGACCGAGCGGCCACCACCTCTTCGGCACCGATAAACTGGGGCGCGACATCTTTTCGCGCGTCGTCTACGGGTCGCGTATTTCGATTCGCATCGGCTTCGTCGCCGTTGGGCTCGCGATCACGGTCGGGACCGCAATCGGGTTGTTCGCGGGCTATCTTCGCGGCCGCGTCGATACGCTGCTTATGGGCGCGATGGACGTGATGCTCGCCTTTCCCTCGATCATACTCGCGATCGCGATTACGACCGTGCTCGGGCCGAGTATCAATAACCTCATGATCGCCGTCGGCATCGTTTATATCCCGCAGTACGCACGGCTCGCGCGCTCGTCGGTGCTTGCGGTGAGCGAACTCGAATATGTCGAAGCGGCGCGTGCGATTGGGTCAGGCACCCCCGGGATTTTGCTACGCCACATCTTGCCAAATATTCTCGCGCCGTTGCTCGTGCAAGCTACGCTCGGCATCGCGACGGCGGAACTCGAAGCCGCCGGTCTTTCGTATCTCGGACTCGGCGCACGGCCGCCGACGCCCGAGTGGGGCGCGATGCTTAACGATGCGCGCGATTACTGGCTCTCGGCGCCATGGGCACTGATCTTTCCGGGACTCTCGATTACGGCGCTCGTACTCGGCTTTAATCTCCTCGGCGACGGACTGCGCGACGCGCTAGATCCAACCGGACGCTAGATCGTGGCCGTCCTCCTCGCACTCATCGCCGCCGGCGTCTACGGCGCGGCGGATTTTTACGGTGGCATCGCCAGCCGCCGCACCGCGCCCGCGACCGTCGTCGTGCTCTCGCAAATCACAGGCATCATCGTGCTCGCAATCGCGTGGTTCGCGCTGCCGGGTCGATTCTACACAAGCGATATCAGTTGGGGCATTGCGGCGGGATTTGCGGGAAGTATAGCGGTCGCGGCGCTCTACGCAGCACTCGCCGTGGGTCGCATGGGCGTCGTTTCGCCGATTACCGCCGCGATCGGCGCGAGCGTGCCCGTCGTAGC
This sequence comes from Rhodospirillales bacterium, assembly GCA_043743145.1. Classification (GTDB taxonomy): domain Bacteria; phylum Vulcanimicrobiota; class Vulcanimicrobiia; order Vulcanimicrobiales; family Vulcanimicrobiaceae; genus JANYGA01. The sequence goes on along the minus strand of JAYTXC010000021.1, from coordinate 533 downwards.
GGGGATCGCATTCGGCGAGCGGCCGTCGACGTTCGCGATCGTCGGTCTCGCTTGTGCTTTCGTTGCGGTCGTGCTGATTTCGGCGAATGCCGAGACGCGGCGTATTTCACTACGCGAACCTGGGATCGCACCGGCGCTCGTCTCGGGCGTCGCGATCGGGGCGCTCTTCGTTTTGCTCGGTCACGGCCATGGCGACGCCGGGCTCGCTCGGCTTGCGATCACGCGCGCGACGTCGATCGTGTTGCTCGTCGGCTACGCGCTCGCTAATCGCGAATCGCTGCGACCGGCGAAAGGTTCGATGCGCGTCATCTTGGTCGCGGGCGCGCTCGATATGCTCGCAAACGTTTTCTTTATCGCATCGACGCGGTACGGATTGCTCTCGGTCGTCGCAGTGCTCACCTCACTCTATCCGGCAAGTACTGTGTTCCTCGCTCGCGTTGTGCTCAAAGAGCACCTCTCGCGTTCACAATGGTTTGGTGTCGGGCTCGCTGCGTGCGGTGTCGTGTTTATCGCGATTTAAGCGCGCTTTAACG
>JAYTXC010000020.1:0-12364 GCA_043743145.1 Rhodospirillales bacterium | reverse complement strand
TGCCTGGGCGTGGGCATGGATCCCATCCACGCGCTACTCTCGATGTTCGCACGTGGTGAAGACGTCTCGGGTGGGCGCCAATTTCCCAACCACTATTCGCATCACGCGCTCGGCATTCTCTCGATCAGCTCGATCATCGCCGCCCATTGCCCGCACGCCGTCGGTGCCGCCTACGCGATGAAGTTGCGCGGCGAAGCGGGGCGCGCGGTGTTGTGTACATTTGGCGATGGCTCGACGAGTTCGGGTGAATGGCACGAAGCCATCAATTTCGCGGCCGTGCATCGCTTGCCGATCGTTTTTCTTTGCGAGAACAACGAGTGGGCGATCTCCACGCCGCGGAGCAAGCAGATGGCCTGCGAACGCATCATCGATAAGGCGCCGGGATACGGTCTGCCGGGCGTCCGCGTCGATGGCTCCGATCCGATCGCAACGTACGCCGTCGTTAAAGAGGCGCTCGATCGCGCGCGCACGGATGGCGGGCCGACGCTCGTCGAGGCGATGTGTTATCGTTTCCTCTCGCATACGACCGACGATGACGACCGCACGTATCGCACGCGCGACGAGATCGAATCGCATCGCCATCTCGATCCGGTGCCGATTTTCGAGAAGCTGCTCACCGAGCATGCGATCATGACGACGGAGGAAATCTCGCAGATGAAAAAAGACATCCTCGCACTCGTCAACGACCTCACCGATCGCGCCGAAGCGCTACCCTATCCCGCCGGATCCGAATTCGATAAGCACGTTTACGAAGGGGCGTACGAGCCATGGCTATAGTCGCCGAATCGACCGTGATGAACAACGTCGAAGCCGTTCGATCGACGCTGTACGAAGCGCTCAAAACCGACGAGCGCACGGTCATCCTTGGCGAAGACGTGGGCGCGCGCGGCAACGTCTTCCTCATTACCAAGGGCTTTCTCGAAGAGTTCGGCGAGGCGCGCATCATCGATACGCCGCTCGCCGAAGCCTCGATCGTGGGCGTCGCGATCGGCATGGCGATGGAAGGCTTGCGACCGATCGCCGAGATTCAATTCGCCGATTTCATCTATCCCGCGTTCAATCAGATCGTGGGTGAAGCCGCAAAGACGCGCTATCGCAGCAACGGCGATTACACGTGTCCGCTCGTGATCCGCACGCCCTACGGGGGAGGCGTCCGCGGCGCGCTCTCACACTCGGTCTCGATCGAAGCGCTTTTCTACCACGTACCCGGACTCAAGATCGTCGCGCCGTCGTTTCCCGCCGATATCAAAGGCCTCCTCAACGCCGCAATCGACGATCCCGATCCCGTGCTTTTTCTCGAACACAAAAAGACGTATCGCATGGTCAAGGGCGAGGTGCCCGCGGGCCACTACACGATTCCGATCGGCAAAGCCGATATCAAACATCCCGGCGACAAACTCACCGTCGTCTCGTACGGCCTGTACGTGCATCAAGCGATCGAAGCGGCGAAAACGCTCGCGGCCGACGGCATGTCGGTCGAAGTGATCGATCTGCGCTCGATCCGACCGATGGATCGCACGACGATCCTTGCGAGCATTCGCAAAACGCATAAGCTCTTGATCATCCATGAAGATAATAAGTTCGGCGGCGTCGGTGCCGAGATCGCCGCGATGGTTGCCGAAGACGCCTTCTTCGAACTCGACGCACCGATCCGGCGCCTCTGCGGCCCGGACGTTCCCGCAATGGGCTACGCGGCGCCGCTCGAAGAAGCGTTCATGATCTCGACGACACGTATGGCCGAAGCCATGCGCGAGATGGTTCGGTTCTAAGCGATGGCGACAACGATTACCATGCCGCAACTCGGCGAGACCGTTACCGAGGGGACCGTCGCGCAGTGGCTCAAGAAGCCCGGCGATTCGATCGAAAAGTACGAAGCGTTCGTCGAAGTTTCGACCGATAAAGTCAACGCCGAAGTGCCTTCGCCCGTCACCGGGATCTTGCGCGAGATCATCTGCAAAGAGGGCGAGACGGTCGCGACGGGCGCGCCGATCGCGATCATCGATGAAGTCGGTGCGGTTCCCGAAACCGCGAACGCACCGGTCGCAAGCGTTACGGCCGCTACCGCCTCGGCCGTAGGAAACGGTCATGCGGGGACGCGCGCGCCAAGCAATGGTAACGGATCGCCGAGCAACGGTGGCACCCGTCACGGCTTCACGAACGATCCCGACGTCCTTCGCCGCTTTTCACCCGCGGTGCGCAAGCTCGCACGCGTGCACGATCTCGACGTTACGTCGGTTCACGGCACGGGCCACAACGGTCGCGTCACGATCGACGACGTGCTCGCGGCCGCAAGTGAAGGCCCTGCGGCCGTCGCGCGCATCGCGGCACCCGCAACGATCGCCGCGCCGAACGGCACATCCACGTACGGTGCGCCGATTCCGGGAACGCTCGTACCGCTCTCACCCGCGCGGAAAATCATCGCCAAGCGCATGGTCGAATCGCTCGCGTTCGCGCCGCACGCATGGACGATGGTCGAAGTCGACGTCACGAACGTCTGGGCGTGGCGAGGTGCGGCGAAAGCACGTTTCCAGAACGATAAAGGCTATGGGCTCACGCTCTTGCCGTTCTTCATGTATGCCGTGGTGCAGGCGCTGAAAAAACATCCGCTGCTCAACGCCAAATTTACCGACGACGGCATTGTCGTGCATTGCGAAATCAACATTGGCATCGCCGTCGGTCTCGATTCGAATCTCATGGTGCCGGTGATTCGCGATGCCGACGCGCTCTCGATCGGCGGCCTCGCGGTCGCCGCAGGCAAGATCATCGAACGCGCGCGCGCGGGCAATGTGGGGGCCGACGAACTCGGCGGCGGGACGTTCACGGTGAACAACACGGGCGCGAATGGCTCGGTCCTCTCGAAACCGATTATCAACGGCGGGCAAGCCGGCATCGTGACGATGGAAGCGGTCGTCAAACGAGCGGTCGTTATCAACGACGCGATCGCGATCCGTTCGATGATGAACGTCTGCCTCTCGCTCGATCACCGCGTCATCGACGGCACGATCGCAAACGCGTTCCTCGGCGACGTGAAGAAGCGACTCGAAGCGATGGGACCAAGCGGCGACCTCTAAGACATCGTGGGGAAAGAAACGTCATGAATCCATTCGGCAAGCCCGTTCTCGCGTCGTTCGCCTTCGGCTGTGTGCTGGCACTCGCTGACGCGACGACCGTAAAAGCGCAACCCGCACCTTCCCCCGCACCGAGCGCCGCGAGCTCCCCGTCGCCCGACCGCTCCTCGGCGCGCCCGACGCCAACACAGGTGCACCGCGGAATTGTCGTGTGCGAACCCGCGCCCTTCTACGTCTGGCCCGAGCGCAGTTCGGCACCAACGCAATCGGGCTATCCCCCGGCGCGCATCGGCGATGGTTTCGACGTGATCGGCGACGGGACGCTCGGCTACGTCGGGCTCACGCTCTACGAAACGACGATCGATGTCTATTCGCCCTTCGGTGCGGGCAAACACTATTGGATATCGACGGAGTGCGTCAACGCGGGTTGAGCCTCGCCTGGGGCAATCGCACTCGTCAGGCGAAGACCCTTCCGTCGTGACCGTCGAAATCCGCAAGCAATTCCGCTTCGAAGCCGCCCACATTTTACCGTTCCATCCCGGGAAGTGCGCGCGTTTGCACGGTCACTCGTATCGGCTCGATATCGCCGTCGCCGGGCCGTTGCAACAGACGGGACCCGCAACCGGCATGGTTGCCGACTTCGATGAGATCGGCGCCGTCGTGCGGCCGCGCGTCATCGATCGTCTCGATCATGCCTCGCTCAACGACCTCATCGATAATCCAACGGCCGAACGTATCGCCATCTGGGTTTGGAACGAGATTGCCGCGCATCTCCCGCAGCTCGTCGAAATCGTGGTCTGGGAAACGCAAACCGCATGCGCGATCGTGCGAGGCGACGATGCTCGCACTCGCTGAGATGTTCTATAGCGTGCAAGGCGAGGGCGTTTGGACCGGCACGCCCGCCGTCTTCGTGCGACTCGCCGGATGCAATCTCAACTGCCGCTTCTGCGACACCGATTATGCGACGAAAGCCTTTCTTTCCGTCGAGGCGATCGTCGCGCGCGTGCGCGAGCTCGGGGGTGCGTGCCCGATGGTCGTCCTCACCGGCGGCGAGCCTTTCGCGCAGGTCGAAAGTTCGGTCCTTATCGATGCGCTTCGCGCTGATGGTCGCCGCGTGCACGTCGAATCCAATGGCAGCATCGCCGTCGACCTCGCGAGCGACGTGTGGCTCACCGTCTCACCGAAAGAGCGCCTCACGCCGGAGATGGCGGCGCGCGCGAATGAAATCAAACTCATCGTCGATGGTCGCGTGCCCGACGAATGGCTCGCATCGTTCGGCACGCGCGCGTTACCGACGTTTCTCCAGCCGGAGGGCAACAAGCCCGCAAATGTCGCCCTCGCCATCGACGCGGCCAAGACACGACCCGAGCGATTCCGTCTCGGATTGCAGACGCATAAGTTCATCGGTATTCGTTAACACGTGAAGCGAATCGCGATCGCATGATCCTGCTCGTCTGCGCCCTTCCGGCCGAACTTCGCTTCTTCACGCCTCCCGCGAACGTGAAGATCTTCGCGTGCGGTGTCGGCCCCGTGGAAGCCGCGATCGCCGTGGCACGCGAACTCGGGTCGGCGCCGTATACCGCCGTCATCAACGCCGGGATCGGCGGCATCTACCGCGACGTCGCACGCGTCGGCGACGCGCGGCTCATCACGGCCGACGCACTCGCCGATTTTGGCCTCGAAGGGGGCGGCGCGCTCGCCTTGCCCGAGGGAACGCTGGTGGAACACGCGAGTGCCGACGCCGCACTCATCATGCAACTCGCGGGGATCGCACCGCATGCCACGGGCGTCACCGTTGCTGCGGTGACGACGACCGACGCAACGGGCGAGCGATTGCGCGCGCGCTACGGTCACGACGTCGAAACGATGGAGAGTTTTTCCGTGCTCCGCGCGGCGGAGATTGCGGGCGTACCGGCAATCGGCGTGCGTGGGATATCCAATTACATCGGCAACCGTGCGGCGAGTGAATGGGATTTCGTGTCCGGCGCACGGGCCACGGCCGCCACGCTCGATCTCTTGTTCGCACGACTCGCCACCCGGAAAGACCGATGATGTCGACGCTCTCCCTCGCCTATTCACCATGCCCGAACGATACGTATATTTTTGCGGCGTGGACGAAACAGTTGCTTGCGGACGCGCCGCCCGTCAACGTCGTACTCGACGACGTCGAAGCGCTCAATGAAGCGGCGCGCGGCGCGCGTTTCGAGCTCACGAAAGTCAGTTACGGTGCCATTCCGTACTTGCTCGGCTCGTATCGCATCCTCCGCGCGGGCGGTGCGCTCGGGCGCGGATGCGGACCACTCCTCATTGCGAAACCCGATGCCCAAGGCAACGTGCCGACGATCGCGACGTTGCCGATCGGCGCGAAGATCGCCATTCCCGGCGCCTTAACGACGGCATATCTTTTATTGCGGCTCGCTCTCGGGCACGGCGTCGATGCGGTGCCGATGCGCTTCGATCGCATCGTCGATGCCGTTGCGAAGGGCGACGTCGACGCCGGCCTCATCATCCACGAATCACGTTTCACGTATGCGGCATCGGGCCTCGCATCCATCGCCGATCTCGGCCAATGGTGGGAAACCGAGACGGGCAATCCGATTCCGCTCGGCGCTATTTTGGTGCGGCGCGATCTGGCCGATGCGGCAGCGCGCAAGATCGATGAGACGATTCGCGCGAGCCTCGCTTTCGCGCGCGCCGACGAAGCGGCCGTTGCGCCGTACGTCCGCGAACATGCTTTCGAAATGGACGAAGCCGTGATGCGCGCGCACATCGCGCTCTACGTCAACGAGTACTCCGTCGACCTCGGCGACGCGGGCATGGCTGCAATCGGCGATCTTTTTTCGCGTGCATCCGCAGCCGGGCTCATTCCACCCAGCGTCGCACCGGAATTCGTGTGACGGGCGCGCCCGCGTTTTTTCACAACGATAGTCGCCGCAGCGAGTACGCTTGGAACGACTGGGATGCCGTCGCCGCATTCGTCGCCGATCAGCCGGTCTGCCGCATCGCGGTCAACGACGGTCCGTGGCCGTATGTGGTCGCGCAGACGTACCGCTACATCGATGACGCTTTCCACCTGCACTTTTCGCGCAGCGGCCACCTCGCAGCCGCACTCGAACGCGATTCGAATTGTACGATTGAGATCGATCAGATCGTAAGCCTGATCAAAGCGCCACATGGAGACGCCACGAGCGCCGAATACCGCAGCGTCATCGCACGGTGTACCGCGGCGCTCGGAGAGTACCGGCTCGAGAACGGCGATGCGCCGCAAACCATCCTTGCCGTGCGAGCGACCGTCGTCGCGCTCTCAGCGAAGAAACGCATCCTCGACGAGGGTGGAAATCCCGCGGGCATCACCTACGCGCGCGACCTCTTTCCCGCGCCGGTCGCGCTTTCGCAGTTGCCTCCGGAGGCATTGGGGCCGCGCCCGAACTAGGAAGACACATGCGCCGTTCGGAGTTCCTCATCGGTTCGTCGCTCGCGACGTGCGGCATCGCCGTCGCGAGCCCCGTGATCGCGCAGCAGGCGCACCCCATCGTCACGCTCGGCAACGAAACGTTCCTCGCGCAAACGTGGCGTCAGTTGCACGGCCGCAGCGTCGGCGTCGTGACCAATCAAACGGGCGTAACGTCGAAACTGGTCACGATCGTCGATGCGATCCGCGAAAACGCGGCGATCTCACTGCGCGCGATCTTCGCACCCGAACATGGCGTGCGCGGCGATCGTCCGGCAGCAGCATACGTCCCATCGTACGTTGACGAGCGCACGGGTTTGCCGGTCTACTCGCTCTATGGTGCGACGCGACATCCAAGCGCGGAGATGCTCGAGGGCATCGACGTGTTGCTCTTCGACATCCAAGACGTCGGCGATCGCGCGTATACGTACATCTCGACGCTCGCCTACGTGATGCAGGCCGCGGCCCGTTACGGCAAATCCGTCTGGGTGCTCGATCGGCCCAATCCCATTAGCGGCAGCATCGTCGAAGGCCCGGTGCTCGATCCGCACTTCGCGTCGTTCATCGGGCTCTACCAACTGCCGATCCGTCATGGCTGCACGATCGGCGAACTCGCGCGAATGTACAACGATCGCTTCGGCATCGGTTGTCGGCTCGAGGTCGTGCCGATGACGGGATATACGCGCGAGATGTTCTGGCCCGATACGGGTTTGCCGTGGGTGAAGACGTCGCCGAATATTCCAGCCTGGAGCACGACGCTCGTCTATCCCGCAACGGGACTCGTCGGAAGCGCGGGCGTGAACAACGGTACGGGCGACACGCAGCCATTCAAGCCGTTTTTCTTCGCGGGTGGTTATCGCGTCGACGGCACGAAACTCAGCGACGCACTCAACGCGCGCGAATTACCTGGCGTTCATTTTAAAGCAGCGTCGTGGACGCCGCTTGCGGGTTTTTGGGCGGGCAAATCGCTCACGGGCGTCGAGCTAACGGTGAACGATCGGCGCGCGTTTCGCGCGGTGCGAACGGCCGTCGAAGTGCTCGTGGCGGTGCGGTCGATCGCGCCGAGCGTATTGCAGCTCGGCAACGCGACGATCATCGATCGCGACTGGGGCACCGATACCTTACGCAAGGGACTCGAAGCCGGGCTCGATGCAGACGCCATCCTGCAACCATGGGAGGCCGCCACGCAAGCCTTCAACGACATGCGTCAGAGTTATCTGCTGTACCTTACGTGAGCACGTCACGATCTGCGGGCGATGGTGCGACCGCCCTTGCGCGCGCCGAGTCTCACGATCATGCGGGTCGCGAACGCGATGCGAGCGCGTTCGCACGGCCTCGGCTCGACATATCGCGCGATCGGCGCCTACGCGGATGCCGAAACGACGTTGCGCGACGGAATACGGCGCTTCCCCAACGATCCGACATTCGCACCGTTTCTCGCGATGACGCTTTACAATCGTGGGCGCGCTCGCGAAGCGGTCGCACTTCTCCTCGACTTACTTCTCGACATCACGAATGACGAACGTCTTCTGGCTTTCGAACGTGCGATTCGTGCGTTTGGGCCGGTGTTTGGCGCGCCACGTCGTGCGGAAACGCCCTTGGAGATTGATCCCTTTCAATGAGATTTGGCGGGTCAGGATAATGGACGAGGCTTCCAGCCGGCGACCTGAGGATTTTGGTCGGAATGCTTGGATCAGCCACGTTCGTAACGCGCGCGAATCGCCGCTAGTTCTTTCTCGACTTCGACTGGATCGCCATCGGGATTGCCATAACGAATAAAGTTACGAGCGCTGTCGGCGAGGCCCGATGCCGAGCCTAGCTGCCCATCGGCGATGCGATCGAGTACAACGAGTGCCCGTTCTTGAAATTCCGGCACTTCGACAAGTGCGGCACCCGCGCTATACGCGATATATGGATCGGGGCTTTCCATAAGTTCCATAAGGCTCGAACACCCGCCGCGGCGTACGATCTCTTCGGCAAAGGCAATCTTCTTTTCGAGTGCCGCGTCTGATTTTCGCCTATTATTAAGCTAATAAAGTTTCGTTTCGTGGACGAAACCTTCGATGAGCTGTTCAGGCGTCATGGTCGCAAGCGCTGCCGTCTCGGCCTTGGTCATCGCGTATGCTCCTAGAGTGTCTTCAATCCGGCAATTTCGGCGACGCGGCTAACGAAGGATTTAGGGTCGAAGTGCCTGGATCAACCATGTTCGCGCACCCTTCAAATCGCAAATTTTCTTCCCCGTCGACGAAGGCGCCCGAATCCGCAATCTCGGTTGCGTAGTCCGACCCGGTCGATATCACGCGGCGCATTATGACGCGGACACACGTTTTGCGTTCGGCGCGGGGATGCGGCGCGCGACCGCGACATACGCCAGCGCCGCGAGAAGCGGCACCGCGCTCACCGATTCGAGTGCGACCGCCGGGCCCGCACCTGCAACGACGAACCCGATGCCCGCAACGGCGGCCGACCCAAATCCAAACGCGACCCCGTTCATAAGTCCGAGCGCCATGCCGAGATTCTTCGGTAACATCGTTTGCACGATCGCGACGCCCGGGGCATTTTGCACCGCGAGCAAGACGCTCGCGAGCATGAGGGCCGGTACGGCAATTGCGACCGGCGTGAAGAAAAACGCGAAGAGCAACGGCACGGCAGCCACGAGCGCAGCGATCGAAACGCGGATCGCTCCGAAGCGATCGGAGAGCGAACCGCCCGCGAGCAAGCCGATCGCCGAGATCAAGAGAAACGCCGTCACGACTTGGCCCGCTTGCGGAATCGACGCACCACGCGCGACGAGCAAGTTCGGCAGATACGTCACGAATGCCGCGGAGACGAAATGCCGTAGCGCCGTGCTCGCGACGAGCAACGAGACGCCGATGCGGTCGACATCCGCACTCGCCATGGTCGCCGCGCGCGCGTGCGATGCGTGATCGCGCGCGGCCGATCGATCGACGCGACGCATGACCGCAAAGAGCCCGCCAACGCCGAGTAATCCCGGCACGAGAAGCCACAGCGATCCGCCCGTGCCGTAGCGCGCATACAAGAGCGCAATGACGGCGGGGCCCGCGGAGTAGCCGACTTGGCCGCCGATCTGAAAAATCGAGATTCCGCTCGCGCGCTTGGGCCCGCTGAGCATCGCGGATAATTTTCCGGCTTCGGGATGCATCAGTGCCGAACCAAATCCACCGACCACGATGCAGAGCGCGAGCAGCGGTAACGTCGGTGCCGCACCCGCGCACGAAATCGCGATGACCGTCAGCGCGATCGACGCCGGCAAGAACCACCAGCGCCCATGACGATCCGTAAACGCGCCAAAAAACGGCTGGACGATCGAACTCGTGAAATACCAGAGGAAGACGAACGCGCCCTGAAACGCTGGCGAGATATGGCCGCGTGAGAGCACGAGAAAGATCGTAAACGGCACGATGCCCGAATAGAAGTCGCTGAGACCGTGAGCCATCGAGACCACGGAGAGTCCGCGCAGATTGAAGCGCGCGGGCGCGGGAGCGAGGGCCGTGGCGCTCATGCGCGCACGCGGAAAGGCGGATACGTCACTCAGCCGACGTACGCCGGAGCTTATCGGTCGCTCCTCGTTCGACGGCGTTCTCCGCTCCGTTTCAAACACAAACGGAATTCGATTCTCCACGTTTAATCACGCGCTCAACCTCCCGTCACGTCAAGGAGCGACCCATGTCCGTTTCGCGCAAAGACTTTCTCGCAGCGAACGCCGTCGCGGGAGCTGCCGCTTTGATCGCAAGCGAAACTCCGCGCGTCGCAGCCGCGGCTGGCGTGCCCGTGCCATCGCAACTCTCGTTCGATCCGCGCGATCCCAATATCGTCTACGATCTCGTCGTCACGGGCGGCACCGTCCTCGATCCGTCGCAGAAGCTCGATGCCAAACGCGACGTCGCGATGAAAAATGGCCAGATCGCGGCGCTGCTCGCACCCGGCACGACCGTGAAAAGCACACAAACGATCGACGCAAGCGGCAATCTGGTCACGCCAGGACTCGTCGACATGCACTGCCACTACTACCATCAGGTCTCCGGCATCGGACTGCCGGCCGACGAGATGATGCACCTCACGATGACGACGACCGGCGTCGACGCGGGTGATGCGGGCTACGCGACGTTTTCTGGTTTTCGCCACTTCGTCATCGGCGCGGCACGCACGCGCCACTTCGCGTTCATTCATATCGCTTCGATCGGTCTCGCGGGCGACCCGATCAAAATTGGCGAGCTCTTCAATATCGATTACGCCGACGTCGAGAAGTGCGCGAAGGCGGTGGCAGAAAACCGCGATGTCGTCCTCGGCGTCAAGGTCCGGCTCTCCAAGAACGTCGTGGGCACCAACGGCATCGAACCGCTGCGCCGCGCGATCAAGGCTGCGGAGATGGCGGGGCCGTGGGCGCGCGTGATGGCGCATATCGGCAACTGCGATGCGCCGCTTTCCGACGTGCTCGACATGATGCGGCCCGGCGACATCATCACGCACTGTTACTCCGGTGCCTTCGGAGCGAACAACATCGTCGTCGATGGTAAACTCTTGCCCGCGGCGCTGCGCGCGAAGAAACGTGGCGTGCTCTTCGACGTCGGCCACGGCGGCGGCAGCTTCGACGTCACGATTGCGAAGCCGGCGATCGAAGGGGGCCTCACGCCCGATACGATTTCGAGCGACGTGCACAGCGCGAGCATCCAATCGCCTTCGCGACCGCTTTTCCCAAACGTCGCATCGAAATTTCTCGCGCTCGGCTTCTCGCTCGCCGATGTCATCGCGAAGACGACGAGCGTGCCGGGCAAGATCATCGATCGCGTCCCCGGCCTCGGAACGCTCGCCGTTGGCGCACCCGCGGATGTCGCGATCTTTCGCGTCGTCGACGCGTCGACCACGTTCGTCGACACAAACAAACATAATTTTTCGGGCGACCGCTACCTCGAACCGGTAAAAGTCATCAAAGGCGGCCGACCGCACGGACTCCCATTTCCAAATCCGTTTACGTACACGTAGCGGCGGCGGACGCCTACACGGGGAGGTCGAGCGCCGAAAAACGTTCGGCGAGTTCGAGGCGAAAATCCGGCAGCGCTGCGTGTTCGAACACGTCGTCACGTTGGAGTGCTCGCACGCCGTCGTCGTCGATGACGCGCACGAATCGGCACCGAGGATCGATAACGACAACCGCATGCGTGCCGCGAGCACGATCGACGCGAATCTTGTCCTCGATATCGTCGAGGTTATCGTCAGGCGACTGGATTTCGAAGGCGACGTCCGGGGCGAAAATTGGCGCTTCCAAATCCTCTGATGCGATCCCACGCATCCGCTCGTACGAGACGTGCTTTCCACACCTTACCATCAAGGAGTCGCCGTACCGCGCGCGAGAGTTGCATCAATGATGTTCTTGAAAAGGTTGGAAATCGTCTTCGAGTCGGTGCTCTGGAACATCCGCTTCGTGACGCTGGTCGCCGTCATCGCGAGCCTCATCGGGTCCTTTGCGCTCTTTTACGTCGCGATTCTCGACGTCGGACAACTCTTCGTCGAACTCGCGCATTACGCCGACGGTTCGCTCGGTGCCACGGCCCACGATGCGATTCGCCTTCGAATCATTACGAGCGTCGCCGAATTCGTCGACGGCTTCCTCTTCGCACTCGTGCTGCTAATTTTTGCATTCGGGATCTACGAGCTCTTTATCGGCAAGATCGAAGCGGCAGAGCGCAGCGAAGTCGCCAAGCGCATTCTGCTCATCCGCAGCCTCGATGATCTCAAAGAACGGCTCGCGAAAGTCATCTTCCTCATTCTCGTCGTGCGCTATTTCGAAAGTGCGATACATCGCCCGGTGCAAAGTGCACTCGAT
>JAYTXC010000019.1:0-2432 GCA_043743145.1 Rhodospirillales bacterium | reverse complement strand
AGCTTAAATCCTTGCTTTGAGAGAATAGAGTTTTTGAGAACCGTCGTTCCGCGGGACGCACAAGGCCTCCCAGATACGGCGGACGCGACGTCAGCGCGGACGTTTTTTGGCGACACGTGGCGAAAGTTTCGCCGGATGCCCGGCGCGATTATCGGGCTCGGGATCGTCGTTGCGATAGTTCTGGGAGCGATTTTCGCTCCATTGATATCGGGGAGCGATCCTCTAGCACAAAATCTCGCGCAACAGGGAATCCCCCCGATTTCGGGCCACATTTTCGGGACGGATAAGCTCGGACGCGATCTCTTCGCACGAATTGTCTATGGATCGCGCATTTCGATTCGGATCGGCTTCGTCGCGGTCGGGCTTGCCATCACGATCGGCACGGCGATCGGCCTGCTCGCGGGCTATCAGCGCGGACGCGTCGATACGGTCCTCATGGGTGCGATGGACGTGATGCTCGCGTTCCCGTCAATCATTCTCGCGATCGCGATCACGACGATCCTCGGCCCGAGTATCAACAACCTGATGATCGCTGTAGGCATCGTTTACATTCCACAATATGCTCGGCTCGCGCGTTCGTCGGTCCTGGCGGTCAGCGAGCTCGAATATATCGAAGCGGCCAGGGCGATCGGCTCGAACACGCCTGGGATTCTGATTCGCCACATCCTTCCGAATATTCTTGCGCCGTTGCTGGTGCAAGCGACGCTCGGCATCGCGACGGCCGAACTCGAAGCCGCGGGACTCTCGTATCTCGGCCTCGGTGCGAGACCGCCGACGCCTGAATGGGGAGCGATGCTTAACGACGCTAGAGACTACTGGATATCGGCGCCTTGGGCGCTGATCTTTCCGGGGCTTTCGATCACGGCGCTCGTGCTCGGCTTCAATCTCCTTGGCGACGGCCTGCGCGACGCGCTCGATCCGACCGACCGGTAGCGCATGGCGGTCGTCCTCGCACTCTTGGCGGCCGCCGTATACGGAGCCGCGGACTTTTATGGCGGCTTCGCGAGCCGCCGTACCCCTGCCGTGACTGTCGTTGTGCTTTCCCAATTCGCCGGGATCGTCGTCCTAGCCATCGGCTGGTTCGCGCTGCCGGGCAAATTTTATCCAAGCGATGTCGGGTGGGGTATCGCTGCCGGTTTTGCAGGTAGCATCGCGATCGCCGCGCTCTACACAGCGCTCGCGGTCGGCCGAATGGGCGTCGTCTCGCCAATAACGGCCGTCGTCGGCGCGAGCGTCCCCGTGGTCGCGGGGGTGCTCCTGGGGGAGCGGCCGACGTCGCAAGCGATCGTTGGCGTCGTTTGCGCATTCGTCGCAGTCGCGCTCGTCTCGGCGAATGCAGAGACCCACCGAATGTCGTTGCGCGAGCCCGGCCTCATCCCGGCGCTCATTTCTGGCGCCGCAATCGGCGCCCTATTCTTGCTCTTGGGCTACGGTCATGCCGATGCCGGGCTTACACGCCTCGCGGTCACGCGTGCGACGTCGGTCCTGTTGCTGGTGACCTTTGCGCTCGTTCGGCGCGAGACGCTACGACCTGCGGCCGGATCGCTGCGGGCTATACTCCTCGCTGGCGCGCTCGACATGACGGCAAATGTGCTCTTTATTGCGGCTACTCGCTATGGACTGCTTTCGATCGTTGCTGTACTTACGTCGCTCTATCCAGCGAGTACGGTCTTCCTTGCGCGAGTCGTCCTACGAGAACGGCTCTCACGCTCGCAATGGTTCGGCATTGGTCTCGCGGCGTGCGCTGTCGTCCTCATCACTATTTAGTGTCTAAGCCAATGTCCATTAACAACCGGCAAATGCCGGATCGATGCGAGTCGCAGCCGCGATTTCATCGGTCTCGAGGGGCTCGGTGCGTGTTCTGATTTCTTCGGAGGCATTTTTTGCTATGGTCGAGAGCTGTTCGGGAACGTTTGCGGCTGGCCCGAAATAGTTCCGTTGATCGAAGATCGAGTGAGAAAGTCGCCGATCGTTCTGCTCCACGATCGCATGAAAAATCATTGAGTCGTGCGTATCTTTATCGACTGGTTCGTGGGCATCGAGGTAGGCGATGAGTCGTCCAAGATCGTCGGAAAGGACTTTTTGACGGTGGAGCGCGCCGTCGAGAGCTTCGGCAAACGAGACAAGATCCGCACGCTTCTCCTCACTCGCCACGGTCTTGGTATATTTAAGAAAATCGCGCATAATGCCGTTCCCCTCGACGGCGGCCGCTCGCAACGTCACGTATTGACGCGTTATATCCGCGACGGCATTATGCTTAACGAGCTGATTGCTGTCGAGGTCGACTGTTTTGAGCGTGTGTTCCGCGAGCACCAGCCGTTCATTGTTTTCCGTTTCTATGTTGATTGCGCGTACCGCATCACCGACCAGAGATTTACAAAGCGGCGTCGATACGTGGATCCTCCCGATCTCGCGCAGCGGCGTGTTCGTCG
>JAYTXC010000018.1:0-29729 GCA_043743145.1 Rhodospirillales bacterium | reverse complement strand
CTGTCGGTGCCGAGCGCCGCGAGCGACCGGTCGAGCACGCGATCGCCTTTGGTCGAGATCTGCAAGACGGTCGAGACGAGTCCGGCCTTTGCAAGTTCGCTCATCACGTATCGCGTCTGCCACATCGCAAGCGCGCTCGCGCGCGTCGCGCAGACGAGTTGGGTGAAGGGTTCGGTCGGCGCGGCTGCGGGCGCGACGATGCGCGCGTAGGCTTCTTCGACGTCGTTTTCCACGGAGCTCGGATTCATCGCTGCGAGAGCGTCGATCTCCCGGGCCGAGAGCTCGCGCATCACGGCCGCCCGATGCTCGGGCGGGACTACCGCTTTCACGTAATCGCGCGCGCAGGCGAGCGTTTCGGCGGCGCGACCGTAGCGCGCGTCGTAGCGCGCGCGCAGATCGTCCAGGAGTCGCCGCGCGAACGCGGGCGAACTGCCTCCGGTGTCGACGGCGAACGTGAGCGGGCCAACGCGATGCGCGAGCGGCGTTGAAAAATCGCTCTCCGCCGAACCCGTCGTATCGTCGACGAGCACGCCACGTGCGCGTGCTTCGGTCACGACGGCCGTGTCGACCGCGACGATTCCCGTCGCCGTGTAGGCCAGGAGCGCGCCCGCGAGGTCGCCTTCGCGATAGGCGCGTTCGATGAATTCGAGTGCGCCGGCTGCGGCGGCTTCGCAGATGCCCTCGGTCGCCGACGGCGAGACGACGCGAACGCGTGCGCCCGCAGCGAGAAGGCCGCGCACCTTGCGGTCGGCGATGGTGCCGCCGCCGATGACGGCGACGAGTTTTCCGCGCAAGTCGAGCGCAATAGGGTACACGCCCGAGACTATTCGCCGCCGCGGCGCGGGACTTTTCTCTCCGCCCTCCAACCCGCATCGACGTGAATTCGGCGTCGTGGCGTGCAGCGCTTATCGGTGCGCTCGTGGCGGCATTTGCGACCTTGCCGGGCTTGGGCACGGGAACGCTTTGGGACAATAGCGAGACGGCCTATGGCGAAGTCGCGCGCGAGATTTTGCTCTCCCACAACTGGGTCGTCTTGCATCTCAACGGGGCGCCTTGGTACGTTCAGCCGCCGCTCTACTTTTGGATCGCGGCGCTCTTCGCGAAACTCTGGGGCATCTCGGAGTTCACGTTGCGCCTGCCCTCGGCGCTCGCGACGATTGCGATGGCGGCGGGCGTCGGGTATGTGGTGGCGCGCGTCGCCTCCGCTCGCGCGGCAATCCTCGCAGCGACGATTCTTTCCACCGCGTTGATGCAAGCCGTACTCGGCCGCCTCGCGATTATGGACGCCTTGCTCGACCTCGCCGTGATGCTCGCGATCCTCGCGTGGTTTGGGGCGCTGCGAACGGGGGGTGCAAGGTGGTGGTATGGCGGCTGGGTGGCCCTCGCACTCGGGACGCTCACGAAAGGGCCGGTAGCCCTCGCGCTCACGCTGCTCGTGATCGCGCCGTGGGCGGTGTGGACGGCTCGCTCGGGCGGTCGCTTGCGCTTGCCGTCGGTCACGCGCTGGGGGCTCGGGATCGGGCTCTTCGTCGCGTTGCTCGCACCGTGGGCGATCGCCCTCGAACGCGCTGCAGGCCCCGTTGCTTTCGGCGAACTCGTCCTGCACTACACCGTCGGGCGCTATCTCGGAACGATCGAAAATCAGAGTGGGCCGCTGTGGTACTACGTCCCGGTCGTGATACTCGGGCTCTTCCCGTGGTTCGCGTTTTTGGTTCCGGCCACGATGGCGGCGTGGCGTGACGCGACGGCGCCGAAACGAGACGTCACGCATGCGCACGATTCGGGGGGCGATCCGAGCCTCGTCCGGCTCGCACTGATCTGGGCGATCGTGCCGTTCGTATTTTTCAGTTTTGCAAAAACAAAACTCCCGAACTATATTGCTCTCGAATTACCGGCGTTCGCGATCTTGGTCGCGCTGTGGTTCGATCGGGTGGTCGATCGCGTCGACCGACGCTCCGCACTCGCATGGACCGCCGTCGTTCCGGTTACGATCTGCGGTATCGGTTTTGCGATCTGGGCGTTCTCGCACGACAATAAGCTCATTGCGGATTTGCAGCAGATCCGCAATGACTTTCTCGCACTCGGCTTCGTGATGGTGTTCGGTTCGCTCGCGTGTTTTGGGTTGCTGATCGTGCGCCGACTCGCGTGGGCAGCGCCCTTCGCGCTCGCAGCGGCGGGTGCGGTCGTCGTGCTCATTATCGGCGTGCTCGGCGAACCGCTCGTCGAGCCGTTCAAGCCTATCCCCCCGCTCGCACGCACGATCGTCGAACGGAGTCGGCCGGGCGACACGATCGCGATCCAAGGTGTCTCGGGTGGGAACGCTCTCGTGTTCTACACACATCCGCGCGTCGCGACGCTCGACGTTCCGGGCGATGCGGCAATGACGACGGCGACCGATCCGCGTCGTGTGATCTGTTCGTCAGCTCGTGCGTTCGTCATCACGACGAAGAAGCGCCCCACCATCGATCCGACGTACGGTCGGACGCGCCACGAACTCGCAAGTTCCAATAAAGACGTGCTTTTTCTGTACGACGGACCGCCTTGTACGAGCGAAGCATTGCGCTCGCTCGCACCACCACGCTCGTAAGATCCGTCGGCGGAGACGACCGTTCCGAAGGTCGCGCGATTTTTCGCTGACGTCTACGAACGTTTTGGTCGACGATGGAGCGGCCCGTGGTGGTTGCGTTGCGCGACGGCACGATCGTGTAACAAACGAATCGCTTCGATCGTTGGCGATGGTCCGCGCGAGCGCCCGGTCCGACCGGTTCCTTGCTTCGCTGGTCGCCGCCAGCTCAGCAGCGGATGCGTTCGACGGCCGTGGCTCGTCTCGCAGCGTTTGAAGGCGCTCACAACGCTTCTTCGCCATATGCGGAGCGCGAGTCGTATCCGAAGATAAAAAAAGATCACCGTGTTCTCCACGGTGATCTTTTTCGAAGGATCGCTTGCTTCGTTACTTGGTGATGCCCGCGAGCTGTGCCTCGGGGTAGGCCGCAGCCTTATTCCCCCACGAGCTACGGATGTACGTCAACACGTTTGCGATATCGGTGTTGGAGAGTTGACCCTTCCACGCGGGCATCTGGCCGTTATAGTCGACGCCCTTGACCTTGATCTTGCCGTTGAGGCCGTAGAGCAAGATGTGGCCAAGTCGTTTGGTATCACCCGTCACGTAATCGCTTCCACCAAGGGGTGGGAAGACGCCGGCCTGACCCGCGCCTGCTGCTCCATGGCAGCCCGCGCAGTTGGCATTGTAGACGGTCATGCCTTTCGACGCTGCGCCGGCCATGGCGACTTGCGCCCCACCGGTACCGCCGGCCGCCGCTGCGCCATTTGTGGTTGAGGCTCCGGATGCACCGGCGACTGCCGGAGCGGCTGCTACCGCTTTCGTACCGCCCTCGCCCGCTTCGGCTTGTTCCTGTTGGATCGCAAGCTGGCTATAGAGAGAGAGCCCGATGGCGAACACGAGCGAGACCGCGGTCAGGCCGAGCACCCAGGGGCGTCGGCTGAGCTGACGGCTCGGGTTGCGATCGATGAACGGGAGAAGGATGAGCAACGTCACGAGTCCACCCGGGATCACGACGGTTGCGAGCAAATTCGCGATCGGAATAATGTTGGCGGGCAGCGAACCTGCGATACGAAGAAGTCCATACAGCGCGAGGAAATACCACGCGGGGTACGCGATGAATTTCTGCGTGGGATCGGCCTTCGCATCGAGTGGCGCGGGCGAGAAGATCGCGAGCGCGACGATGACGGCAAAGACGGCCAGGGATGCGATGGCGTCCATGAACATCTGATTCGGCCAGAAGCGACCCTGTGGCAATTTCTTGAGATCGTGGTCGACCGGCGGTCCCGCCGAACCGTTGTGGCGGAAGATTGAAAGATGTGCGCCGACGAGTGCGATCATTGCTGCCGGCATGAGCCAAACGTGGAGTCCGAAGAAGCGACCGATCGTGAGCGTGCCCATGCCGGGTCCACCGCTTAGGAACTGCTGCGTCGCGTTTCCGACGATCGGCACCGAAGCGGCAATATTGATCGCGACTTGCGATGCGAAGTACGCGTTCATGTCCCATGGTAAGAGGTAGCCCGTAAGGCCGAGCACGAGCGTGATGACCATCAGCAACACGCCGACGACCCACGACAGCTCGCGCGGAGCTTTGTACGCACCCCACAGCAGCACTTGTAGCAAGTGCATGAAGACTAAGGCGATCATCGCCGTCGCTCCCCAGAAGTGGAGGCTGATCACGAACGAACCGAAGGGGACGTTGTGGTAGATGTAATTCGTCGATTCCCACGCCGACACAGCCGACGGGGCGTAGTAAAACGTTAGGAAAATGCCTGTGACGATCTGCAAGATCATCGCAAAAATGGTCGCGCTTCCGAAGGCGTACCAATAGCTCGCTCCGCCAGGGACATCTTCCGTAAGGAAGTCCGCCGTCTGGCTGACGATCCCGGTTCGCTGTTCGATCCAGGTTAAAACGCTCACGTTACAAGTTGCTCCGGTGAAGTGTTAGCTGTAGGCGACGATGAGGCGGTCGGCTTGTCCCGACTTGTATTGTATCCATGTGACTTGCGCCGCGCCGTCTTTGTCGCGAAACGGGAGCGGGTCGAGCCCACGCGGTGCGGGCCCCGCGAGATGGTCACCCTGGGGTCCGAATTGCGAACCATGGCACGGGCAGATGAAGCGCTTTTGCTCGCCGTTCCACTCGTAGCGGCACCCGAGATGCGGGCAGATCGAGCTGAACATCACGAAACTCGCGACGACGGCTTCGTATTTCACGATCTCGGTGGGAGAACCAAAAAGATCGGGACGCTTCGATCGGAAGGTCTTGTCTTGTTCCGGCGTCAGCTTCACACCCCAGACAAATTCCGTTTTTTCCGTTGCCGGGAGATAGCCGTCGGCATATTTGAAATTAAACGAAATTTTGACGGGCTCGCCTGGCTTCGAGGCGAGCGTGCTCAAGTCGGGCTTCGGAAGATCGGCCCAAACGCCGCCTGCCGATTTCTCGGGGGAAATCATGGACTCGGGAATCAGTGAGCCCACGAGAGGCACCGTGAGCACGAGCCCGATCACGCCACCGACGGCGAGCGTGGCGTTCACAAGGAACTGCCGACGCGACTGCTCTTCGGGCGTGCCATCGTCTTTATAAGCTTGCGCTTCGTGTTCTCCCACGTCGCCTTTCCTTCGCGCCGACGGCGCTTACTCGGGGTATGTTTTGTGGTCCCAGTCAATGAGACGTCGCAACGAGCTATGCGTGCGCAGGCTCGGCCACGGGAAACTGTACCAGGTCGGAATTCGGGTGGCAATAACTTTGGTATGCGTTTCACGCATGGTGAGGGGCTACACGCGACATGATACGATAGGGCGATGCCCTACGCGATCCTCGTCGTCTCGGCGCTCCTGTACGACCTCGCTCTGAATCTGCCCGTGGGAACGATGCCCCTCGCGCTGCTGGCCGACGGTACGGCGCCGACCGCCGTCGCGATCGCGATGGGATCGGGGATGTTCGCCGCACTTTTCGTGAGTTTGCCGATCGGGGCGCTCACGGATCGAATCGGCCGCCTTCCGATGCTCCGCGCTTCTGCGGGGCTCGGAATTCTCTCGTTGTTCGGGCTCGCATTCGCACACGGGCCGATCCTTGGCGCGATCTTACTCGGGGTCCGAAGCATCGCGTTCGTCGGCTACGTGACCGCCGAATTCGCCTATGCGAGCGAGATTGTCTCAAAGAAACACGCCGTGTCGGGCGTTGCGACCCTGGGCATGATCGGAAACCTCTCGTTCGCGATCGCGCCCGCGGCCAGCGTCTTTTTGTGGCAACATGGAATCGGTCGGGAGCAATACGCGTGGGCCTGCGGCCTCGCGATCTGCGGGTTCGCCTGTCTTTTTCTATTGCCCGGGAGATTCGACGAGCGGCGCGGCAGCGGATCGCGTGCGCCGATTTTCATGCACCCACGCTGGTATCCCGCGATCGGTTTCGCCCTTGCGTGTATGCTTCAAGGCGGCGTGAACGGCTCGCTCGCAATCCTTACCTTTCACCAGCGGGGAATCGTCAACGGCGCTACGATTTTCACGGCATCCGCGCTCGCCTCGTTCGCGCTCCGCTATCCCGCCGGACGTCTCGTCGATCGATTCGGCCCGCGTGCGGTCGCGGTTCCAACGGCGTTGCTCTCGGCGCTCGGTTGCGTGCTCGCAGCTTCCGCGCATTCGTTGCTCGGGGTCGTCTTCGCGGGGCTCTTTTTGGGAACGTCATGGGCCGCGGTCGTGCCGGTGGCGCTCGGGCTCCTCTTCGAGCACAGTACGTCTCGGACGCGTGGCGCGGCAATGGGCGCGTACACGCTCGCCTTTAGCGCCGGGGCGGCGATCGGCGCAAGTGTCGCCACTCTGGCGACGCTCACGGGCGGCGGGTATGCGGTCGCAATGACCGTGTGTGCCGTCGGGCCGCTCGCGGTACTGCCGTACGTCTTGCGGTCGCAGCGAGGCTTGCGGCGCAGGCGGTCGGAGACTCGGCTCGTCTTGGGCGCCGCGACAGGGGAATAGCATTTGCACGACGCCGAGAGAGGCCATTGTTGGCAGCCGGCGTCCCGACGCAAAGCAAGCTACAAATCGGCTATGAACCCATCCGATAACTCTGCTGCGCCGAGACCTCAATGCCAATCATTCCTGGTGGATAACGAGTTTGGTGCCGATAAAAGCGTGGTGAGCCCTTTTCGTGCCGCCTCGCTTCAAAAAGCCAGGCAATGAGTCGACCGTCTTTCTGGGTGCGCCACGACCGATCGGTCGTCGGTGCGATCGTTCTTGTCAGTTTCATCGCGACAATACTTTGGGCATTAACTTTTCCGATCATGTTGGCACCGGATGAGGATAACCATTACGACTACGCCGTAACGGTTTTTACCTTACGCCGTGGTATGGTGCCTTCAGAAAATCGCGTCGGGCGTGACACGCATCCCGTCGTAAAGTATCTGTTGGCCGCCACTCGTGCGAGAATTTTAAAAGTCGATCCGTACGTAAGACTCGGACCGCATGAGCTCACCCTGGCGCATATTCGCGACATCGACCGGCGAGCTCCAATCACGACGCGTGAAAATCTATTGGCGGATCCGGGACTGAAAATTCCCTACGTGAGCCGTGCATATCCCATCGGCTACTATGCGTTAGCCGCTGCTGCAATCGCGATAGCGAGTTTTTTAACAGGCGGCTCGGCAGTATGGGAGTTCCTTGCCGTACGCATCCTCTCGGCGACATTTCTCGTTCCGACACTCATCTTCACGTGGCTCGCGCTTCGTGAGTTGAAAGTCGGTTCGATTCGTTCGCTCGTCCTGCTCGCACTGATCGCATTCTTTCCCGTTACGATCTGGACGTTCGGGTCGGTGCAGCCTGATACGCTCGCTGCACCACTTTGCGCAATTTCGACTTGGGTCGCGTTGAGACTCAGGAAGCGCATCTTAGATAGAAAACTTTATGCGCTTCTTTGCGTTTCCTTAGCGCTTCTTGCAATCGTCAAACCGCACTATCTCGTCGCCGAAATAATTCCGATTTTTGCCCTCATCGTTACGCGGCTGCCCCTGATGAAACGTCCCCTGACGAGCGTCGCGTTATTGACGGCTCTTTTCGCATTTCCCGCGGCATCTTTCGCGTCCGTCTACGATACGCTGCGAGTTCAATCGGCCGCTACCGGTTTCTGCGATACGACGAGGATGATCGGGTCGGCAAAAACGCTCTCTGAAGCTTCGTCCTTCGTTTACGACGGAATCGCTGCCGTCGTGCAAGACGGTTTTCGCGGCGGGATCGGACTCAATTCGTTTTGGCTTACCTACACGGCTTATCGCAATCGGACGTTGATCGTCGGCAACGAAAGCTTGACGGCTGGTCTGTTGGTGTTGATTCCGATTGCCACTTCGATTCTAGCCGTCGCGTCCTTATGGCTCCTACTACGCAATGCGTTTCGAATATTCGTTATTAGCCGCCGGCGGTCGCTGTTAACCGCGTTCAAAATAATGACGTCGAACGTCGTTATAAATTCCTATCTCGCCTTTCTGGTGATCTTCACGGGCGTCGAAATTTACGTCGATGGGTACATGCCGGTTCAAGGACGGTATTTCTTACCGTATCTCGGTTCGATTTGGCTCCTAGCACTGGTGCGAGCGCCGCGCGTGCTCGGCCGTCGGCCAGGTGAAGCCGTCACAAAACGGCTCCTCGTCCTCTTGGGATTGTTTACGTGCACTGCCTTCGTTTCACAATTCCCAACACTGTGGAATGAGTTTTACAAACCCGCGACGGCGTCTCCACGTGCGGGCGACGAACGTAACGTTGAGATCCACGCCGAAGTCGGTAACAACTCGATTCGAATCTCCGGCTTTGCTATTGATTTAAGCGAAGCTGCTCCGCTTAGGAACATCTCGGTGGTCCTTGATGGGCGTCGCATCGTACCAATTTCATTTATCGACCGACCCGAGATGTTATGCTTCTACGAGGAAAGCTTATTACATAGCGGTTTTGCCGGCGATGTTACTCGCAAGTCGATATCTCCCGGAAAACACATCATCCGAATGGTCGTCGGGAACCCGAGCAACGTATCGGCAGCCCCCGGCATCGCCTCTGCAACGTTCTTTGTAAAATGATTTTAGATCGGAACGCGACATCGGTGGAGCCGACCGCGTCCGTGCTTTTTGGCTGCCCCTACATAGACAAAGATGCCCTTGCCGCCTGTAAGACCACCGTGTGAAAGTCGGGGTTGGGGCCGTTCTCCCAATCGGCTATGCCTCGCTCGTGCGGGGCTGAGCGGTCGCGTCCAGCGGGTTCGTCGGCTTCTCTTTATCGCCGTAGCCACTCGATGCGAGCTTGGCGGGCAACCTCGAACGTCACACGATTCAAGCGTTGGTATGATCGAGAATGGTTCTTTCCTAATATCGCGTTCGCAACGGGTCGAGAGAAGGTACATGCGGGTTTGCATCATCCCGGCCTTTCGTGCCACCGGTTCGATCGTGCGTGTCATTTCGTCGGTCTTGCCTTTCGTCGATCACATCATCGTCGTCGACGACGGCTGCTCCGACGGAACGGGCGATGTCGCGAAGGCGGCTTTTGCCCATGATAGCCGCGTCGAAATCGTTTTCGCCTCCGTCAATCGCGGCGTAGGCGGGGCGATGAAGCTCGGTATTGCCGTCGCTTTAAGCATTGGCGCGAGGCTTATCGTCAAAGTCGACGCTGACGATCAGATGGACGCACGCTACATCCCAGATATGTTCCGGGTCCTGGACGCGAATCCGAAGATTGCCCTCGTGAAGGGTAACCGTTTTAATGACGGTACGGTCGTGCGGGTAATGCCTACGGCGCGACTCGTCGGAAACTCGATTCTTACACTGCTCGCGCGTATCTCCACGGGTTATTGGAATGGCGTCGATCCGACCAATGGTTTTTTTGCGATCCGCGCTTCGGCGATCGAGCGCATCAACATTGACCAGCTTTCGAATAGATATTATTTTGAAATCTCGCTCTTAGCGGCTCTTGGGCTGCGCAGAGCGGCGATCGCGGAGATGGAGATGCCCCCGATCTACGGGAAGTTTCCGAGCAGTCTCTCGATCTTGCGCACAATCGCAACGTTTCCGTTTCGTCTCGCTGCGTCGCTGCTCAAACGGATCGTCTGGCAATACTTCGTTGCAGACATGAATGTCGGGTCGCTCTTAATGGTCGTTGGAGCGCTCTTGTGGACGGTAGCCGCGGTTTTAGGATTGATGTGGTGGTCCATGGCGCTCCGATCGGGCATCCCCACGACGCCTGGAAATGCCTCAATTGTCATTGCCCCGCTCATCATGGGATCACAACTCTTCCTCAACGCAATTTTGTACGACGTTCAGTTTTCTTCGCGCGTGTTCAAGATCATGAGGGAAGATCTCAACTCGACCATCGGATTCTCGAGTTCCGTCCAAGCGGATGGCCTGAGCGCCGTTCATTGAGCGATGATTGCGGATTACGAGCTTCGATACGCGTCTTCGCTCTGATGCTGAACTTCGAAGGTCTCAACGATACACGACGTGCCCTAGCAAGCCTCGACAGCGTTCAAGGTCTTACCGGAACGATCGTGCTCGACAACGGCTCGACCCGCGACGAGAGCGTGCCACTGCGTGCGGAATTTCCGCACGTCGATGTTCGCCGCAGCGAAGATAATTTCGGCTTCGCGCGCGGCGTGAACCTCATCGCCACCGTCGCGCTCGGTGCTGGTGCGACGCATCTCCTGTTGATCAATAACGATGCAGAGCTTACCGATTCGTGCGCTCCACTGGGTCGGTTGATCGCGGAGTTCGACCGAGATCCCAAAATCGTCGCGGTCGGACCGGTCATTCTCAATCGTGACGGAAGCGTGCAGTCAGCAGGTTACTCCTATACGCCCTGGATCCCGATCCCGCTCGCGTGCCGGCGAATCCCGAATCGGACGTCAAACGTCGACGGATTTCTTAGTGGGTCGTGCTTGTTGATCGATGCGGTGAAGTTCGCGAGCCTCGGAGGGTTCGATCCGGATTTCTTTCTTTACGGCGAAGATTTAGATTTCGCGCTGCGCGCAGCGTCAGCCGGGATGACGATGGCGCTCGTGCCCTGGGCGTCCGTCTATCACGGTCGGGCCGCCTCGAGCCGCCTCTACTCGAGCCGCTACATCTACACGGTGTTGCGTGGCAATCTCATCGCCTCGGCGAAGCACGCGCGCTGGTACCATTGGCCGAGCGTGGTCGCAACTTTTTTTGCAACGTCGTGTGCGCTCGCTCTGCTCGGCTTAACGCGCGGGCAAATGGACGCACCGCGAGCGGCCGTCCTTGCCTGGACGGATTTTTTTGCAAAACGTTGGAGTGGATTAATGGGCGTACCGCTCGAGCCGTGCGCACGGCCGTCGCTCGAGGAGTGTGCCTCGTTCGACTCGAGATCATCGACGATCGGCGGCACGCTACCGAGCTTCGTGCGAGCGACGTGAGCGTCGTTACGAGATGATCGAGCGAATTCGTCGAAGCAATCGGCTCGGCTCGGCGCGGCCCTTCTTGCGAGAGCGTAGCGCGTAACGCGTCGTCATCAACGGCGTCGCAAAGTGCATTTGCTACGTCATCTAGCGTACCGGGATCGGAATAGCGTGCGGCATCGGCTGCAATCTCGACGATCGCGCGATATTCGAAACCGCGGAAGGAATGCCCGCAGTGAGAGCCTCGAGCACGGGAATACCGAATCGCTCAAAGTTCGATGCGTAAACAAACGCGCGGAATCCATCCCGTACACGTCACCGCATCATCCAACTCGAACTTCGTTCGGAGGAGCCCTAATCGCTTTGCGTCGAGTCCCGTGAAGCCCGCAATCATGAGCGTGTAATCGGTGTGCGAACGGCGAAAGCGTGAGAAAGCCAAAAAGAAATGCTCGTCATTTTCGTGCGGCATCAGCGACGAAACGATGAGAATAAATTTTTGATCAAACGGAGGCTCGATCGCCCGGCGTTCGCGCATGCGAACAAAATCGGGATCGCAACCGAGGGGCACGAGTACGATTCTGGCTGACGACCACGGATACAATGTTTCGAGATCGGTGCGAACCGTCTCCGACATCGCGATAGTCTTCGTCGATCGGCGCGCGCACGCGGATAAAAAAGCGCGCGACGGTGAGATCGAATTCTTTCCACATGTGAGCGAAGTACTTATACTGCAGATCGTAAAAGACGTCGGCTTTAAAGATGGTAAGCCCATCGTGATTCGCACGCTCGAATGTCGTAATTTAATTGAACCCGACGGGAGGAAAGCTCTTCGCGAGCAATAAAAAAAACGGCTTGAATGAGGGACGGCTCTGCCCCCTGCAACACGGGCCAGGATCGACGAAACGAGCGTCTGCTTTCGAGATCTTAGCCGAGTCAATGATGAGAAATTTCGCCTGCTTGTCGTTTGGGAGTTGCGGAGAAGCGAATATGTCTTGCCGTAGGGAGTTCGAATTTCTGTAATCGCAATGTTGGGCAAACCGCGGTATGGCATCAACCTCATTTTGCTACCCGTGTATTGCGTAATTACGATCGTTCTTCTCGGGCATAGCGGATACAACGCCGACAGTGGTGTCTACTATAAATCAGGTTTGCCGCTGCTCGAAGGACATTGGCCGAGTCGGTTCCTCGGAACCGATACCCTGACTCCCGGCCTCCCTTGGATATCGCAAGAGTGGCTTATCGGAACCCTCATCGCCTATACCGGTATCGACACCCCTGGCTTCACTTTTGTAAAAATTTTGTATGCGCTCGCGGCGTGCGGGGCGCTAGGCATTTACGCTTGCGACCTGGAGCGTCGCGGCGTCGGTCGATCGCTCATTGTCCTCTCAGTGATTCTTCTTGCAAGTGCGATGCCGATCGGATTACGCGCGTACGTTTTGAGCTATCCAATTGCCATTTCGGTCGCAATTCTCCTGAGACGGCACGATAAGTATCGATGGTTCGTGCTTCCCTTGGCATTCGTTTGGGTCAACGTGCATGGAAGTTTTCTCATGGCGCTGGTCCTGTGTGCGATCGCCGTCTTCGAATCGTGGTTTTCCGGAAATACACGTGACCGCCGAGACGTATCGTTTATTTTTCTAGCCATGGTTGGAATCGTGCTTTTTCTCAATCCCTTCGGTTGGCGGCTCGACGAATATGCACTTCGTAGTCTCGTGCCGACATTGCACCGCGCTCAGTACATTGACGAGTGGGATCCGATTAATCTCTTTCACGAATATCCGCACGGTATCGATGGCGTCCTTATTTTTATTTTCTTGGCGATCAGCGCGGCTCGAGACTTTAAAGCGTCGATGATCGGTGGATGGTTGCTCTTCGTGCTTACGCTCGCACTAGCGCTCCATTCGGTCCGCCACACACCATATTTCTATCTGCTCGGCACACCCGTCATCCTCGAAATCGTGTCTGCGCGGTGGCGTCAATCGAAGTTGGGAGCGGCAGCTGATGCCTGGCTCAGACCATCGGGCGCGCTCTCAATCAGCTTATCCGTGGTACTTGCGGTAACGTTGTTTGCGAGTGGAATCATATCGACGCGCGCGAACGGCGCCGATCACGATCGACTTATTTTGGCGGCGCAACCAATCATCGCAAAGCTACCCGAGATAACGTCTCAGCGGAAGATTCGACTCGTGTGCACGGAATTGCGTCAGTGCGCGCAAGCGATGTGGTTACGAGGTGGAATCCCCCACATGCTCGACAGTCGCTCAGATCCGTTTCCGGGGCAGGAATGGGATGACTTCATCACATTGCGCTCGGGTTCTCTAGGATGGGAACGCATCCTCAGAAAGTGGAATCTGACGGACGTTTTATGTTCGGACGAAGTGCCGCTCTGCGCGAATATGCGAACGCTCCGAACCTATCACATTCTTACATCTTCCCCAGACGGTCGCGTCGTTGTTTTCGAACGCGTATCGTGATCCGTCCCAACGATCGCGCTCCTACATCTTGTAGCTATGTAGCCCCGAAACCCAAATGTTGACGCCAAGATAGCAGAAGATGATCGTTACGAATCCCAACACCGACATCCACGCGGATCGGACGCCACGCCACGAGTTGCGCGTGTGGAGATGCATATACATCGCGTAGACCGTCCAGGAAACGAGCGCAGCCGTTTCCTTGGGATCCCATTGCCAGTACGCGCCCCATGCCTCTTTCGCCCACCACGCACCCGTGATGATGCCGACCGTGAGCAGCGGCAGACCCACGGAAACGATGCGGTAGGTCATGATGTCGAGCTTCGCGAGCGATGGCAGAGTCGAGAGCCACATCGCGAGCGGGTTGCCTGCAGCGGCGGCCGTTGCGAGCACGGGAAGATCGCCACCGATGATTCGCTGCGACGTCATCGGCGCGGCGTATGCCGCCATCTGCAAACCTGACGCTCCAGAACCGGCTGGCGCCGCACGCAAGTTCATCGGGCGCAGAGAGTCGCGCTCGAGCGATCGCTCACCATAATATTTGATGAGATATAAGATCGACATCACCATCGCGACCATGAACGCCGCGTACGACGAGACGACGAGCGGTACGTGAATTTTGATCCAATACGACTGTAATGCGGGCACGGCCGGAAGATAGCCCTCGTTCCAGGTCAAGGCGTAGGCGAGAAAACCCGCGGCGAACGCCTGAACGAATCCACCGATGAACCAGAGATCGTATTTGAGTGAGAAGCCGATGAAGATCGCCACGCTCATCGCCGCGAACAGTGAGAGCGAACCGTAAAGATTCGTCAGCGGCCAGATGTGACTCGTCTGATACCGGTAGACCAGCTCGAAGAATTGCACCGCGCAACCGACGAACGCGAACGGGATCCCGATCTGTTTCGGGAGCTTCTCGCGCGAGAGAAAGTACGTGAAGAGCGCGAGCGTGCTCATGATGTACGCGGAGATCGAGATGACGATGAGGAGCTGATCGGTATTCATACGGTACCCTCTTTTGGGTGAATGGAGCCTAACGTCGTCTTAGACGCTGTGATTGTATCCGCGTTACGCAAACGAACCGGCGGGTTGGAGCGGGCGAGCGGGCGGTGTGGCATCTTCGCGTTCGAAGTCGCGGACGAGCGCCGCGAACTGCTCCTCGTAAATATCATATCCCTTGACGGTCGTCGCGGCCATGCCGATCTGCCACGACGTGGCGTCGCCGTCGACCCGAACGTAAAGCCGCGCGGGCAAGAAATAGAACGAAATGCACAGGCCGGCGAGCAACACGAACGCTCCGACGCCGACGAACGGAATCCCGGGATCGTGGCGATATTGAATGCCGCTGTAGAGGGTATAGCGCCCGGCATCGACGCGGAAGCCGTTCCCGATATCGATGCCGCGATCGAGCGGTACGAGCACGCTGCCAATATTCTGCGCGCCATCGAAAACGTTGAGCATGACGCCCGGATTGTTTGGCCGCGGATCGGGCCCGACGGTGTTTCCCGGCCCGATCGTGCCGACGAACTTCGCATATTGCAGCGATCGCGTCGACTGCCCCACGGCGAAGCCTTCGCCTTCCTTGACGGAGCCGGCGGGTGAGTTCGCGAGCGGTTTGCCATCTTTGCTGACCGTGAAGTGGACGCCAAATCCGTACGACGCTTGATAGTACGAGACGCCGTCGATATCGAGTGGCTGATTGACGCGGATTTGATCGACGTGCGTCTTGCCCGCGTGATCGGTCACGTGCACGTCGGAGACGTAATCGATCGGCTGGTACACGATACCGCTCTTCGTGCGGATCGGATCGATGCGATAGCGGAAGCGATCGAGTCGAAAAATCGTCCCGTTCTCGGCAATTTTCACGGTCGATCCCGCGAGCACGGCGGTCTGACCGCTGTAACCGAAGGCCCAATAGAGCGTCGTGCCGATCGCAATGATCACGAAGCCCACATGTGCGACGAGCACGCCACGGCGCGCCCAGTTGTGTTTATCGGCGAAGGTCCACTCGATGCCGCCGAGTTCGCGTTTACGTACCTGCCAGCCGCGAGCGGCAAAAAACGCTTCGACGCGCGTGCGCACCGAAGCTTCGTCGCCACGAACGGTCATGCTCGCGTTGAGGGGAATCGCGTCGATCTTCACGCCACGGAGCGGCGGTAAGCGCGTCGGAATCACGCGCCAAAACGTCGCGAGCGTCATGCATGCGAGAATAAATCCGACGATGCCGAGATACGCGGGCGAGTGATAGATGTTATCGAGATGCAAGCGCAAGACGAGTCGCGCGAGCGCCGGCGCATAGTTCGTGAGATAGAAACTTTCGTCTTTTCCTTGATCGACCACGACACCGATGAGCGTGAGAAATCCCCACACGCCCAGAAGCGACATCCCGAACCAAAAGTTCGAGAGCTGCCCGAGGAGTTCGCGGATGCCCGCGCGCACGCCGTCGACGAGCGAGGGCGCGGGCGGCACGGTTCCGATCATTGCCATGCCATCACCTTACGCTCGCGCAGCGTCTTTCTTCCACGACTTCTCAAGGATCAGAATGATCCAGATACTCATTTCGTAGAGCACGTACATCGGTCCCGAGATCAGCAACATCGTTACGGGCGATGCATCGGGTGCGAGGAAGCCGCCGGCGAGTAAGATCCCCATCAACGCGTAGCGTCGATTTTTCCGCAAAAATGACACGTTGACGAGCCCGATCCGCGCGAGGGCAACCATGATCATCGGTGTTTGAAAGACGAGTGCGAACGCGAGGAACGAGAGCAAGATGATGTTGAGCGTCGGTTCGATACCGAAGGTCTCTTTCGCAACGACCGATGTGATCCCGATGAGTGCGGTGAGCACGCGGTGGATAATGAAAAAGTGACAAAACGCGATTCCGGCTGCGGCGAGAAAGATCGATGGTGCCGTGTAGCCGTAAACGATGCGCCGCGTTTTGGGATGGAAGGCGGGCACCATGAACATCCACGTTTGATAAACGATGACCGGCAGTCCGAGCACGATCGCGCCGTACAGCGAGAACTTGAATTCGGTGAAGATGACGTCCGTCGGCGAAAACGCGTTGAGATCGATCGTCGGTCCCAAGTACTCGTTCTTGAGCCACAAGATCGCGTATTGCGCGGGCCAGAAGAGCGCAACGGCGATCACGGTAATCGTCACGAGCGTGAAAACGAGACGTTGACGGAGCTCCCGCAGGTGCTCCGTTAACGGCATCTCTTTTTGGTCCCAGTCCGGGGCTCGGGCCTCGAGTTCCGGGGGGCGCTCGGCGATCAGGACGCGCGCCCTATGCGTGCGGCGTAGCGGACTCGACCGGCGCTACCGGCGCTACCGGCGAGACGATCGTCGGCGTGACCGGGGCGGCTGTCGCGTTCGCGGCGTTGGCTTCCGCCATCGCGCGTGCTTCGGCGCGCGCACGTTCCGCTGCGACATCGGCCTCGGCTTGGCCGAGCGTAAATTCTTTTTTGGCTGCGCCGAGACCACGCGCGACATCGCGAATTTTGTTTCCACCGAAGAGGAGAACGGCGGCGCCCGCCAAGAGCGCGATTTCCATGGGATTTCCGAACATCGTCGAGCACCTTTCCCCGTGAGGGGGACTCTTACCGCGTGCGGGCCGCGCCTTCCCAGGCGAGGCCGTCTGCAAGAGCGACCAATTCGGCACGCGTCGAGGAATTACCGAGCGGAGCGAGCGACATTTTCGCGCGTTCCACATATCCCGCGATCGCTTCGCGCGTCTTCGTGAGGCCTCCGGCCGCTTCGACCCGCGCGACGAGATCCGCGACAGAAGCGGCCGCCTCGGCCACCGGGACGTCACTTGCGGGCAGGGCGTAGAATCGCGCGACGGCAGCCCGAAGATCGGGATCGCCGATACCGAGTGCGAGGATCAACGGAATCGTCATTTTGTGTTCACGTAAATCGTTGCCGACGGGCTTGCCGAGTTCGGCCTCCGTCGCGACGAAATCGAGGAGATCGTCGAGCATCTGAAATGCGATGCCGTAATACATGCCATAGTCGCGGAGCGCTTTCACGCGAAGTGGCGAGGCACCCGACATAATCGCCCCGCACTCTGCGGACGCCGCAAAGAGCGTCGCGGTCTTTTTGATCGCGATCTCGGTATAATCGGCGATCGGCAGGTCGAGCCGACCAACCGCGCGGTGTTGGAGCACCTCACCGTCGGTAATGTCGGCGAGCGTCGAGGCCAAAATGTTCGGCACCGGATGGGGGTAGTTTGCCGTGACGTTTTTGAAGATCCAGGCGAAAAGATAATCGCCCGCGAGAACGCTGACTTTGTTGCCGAAATCGACCGCGGTCGCGTTGACGCCGCGCCGCGTGCTCGCATTATCGACGACGTCGTCGTGGATGAGCGTCCCGACGTGGATGAGTTCCATGTACGCCGCGAGCGGCAGATGCTGACTCGCATCGGCGCCGTTCGCTTCGACGGCCAAGAGCGTGAAGCGCGGCCGTAGGCGTTTCCCGCCGGCGGCGAGCATCCGACGCACGGCTTCGGTGATGACGACGTTATCGGTCGAAAACGACGTGCGAAAAAAATCTTCGATGAGCTCGAAGAGGTCGTGATCCGAACGCGTGGCCGCGGCGAGCGGCTTCGAGCGGTCGATCATGCCGTACCGACGTGCGCGGCGATCGCACCACCGGCGAACCGGATGAAGCGAACATCGTTGAATCCGGCGGTCTCGAAGCGTTTCGCGAGCTCATCGGCGCCGGGATAATTCGTGAGCGAGTTCGGGAGGTAGCGGTACGCGCTCTTCGAGCCGCCCACGAGGCCGCCCACGAAGGGCACGACGCCATAGAAGTACACGTCGAACACGCGCTTGAAAAGCGGATTTGGCGCCTTGGAGACATCGAGATTCACAAACCGGGTGCCGGGTTTGAGCACGCGACGAGCTTCTCGCAATGTGCTGACGATGTCGACGACGTTCCGCATCGAGAAGCCCATGATCGCGCCGTCGAAGGTCGCATCGGCGAAGGGCATCGCCATCACATCAGCGGTCTGAAATGTGACGTCGCGATCCGCCGCTTCTTTTGGCGCGCGCTTGCGGGCGCCGTCGAGCATTGGCTCGCAAAAATCGACGCCGGTCACGTGAAGGCTCGGGTTGGTCTTGAGCAGATGAAACGAGAGATCACCCGTTCCACAGCACATATCGAGGATGCAGCCGCCTTCGGGAGGCGCGAGCTCCTTGACCGCACGGCGACGCCAGCTTTCGTCCACGCCACCGGTCAGGAGACGGTTCGTCGCATCATACCGGGGCGCGATTGATGCGAACATCTCGCGGACGTAGACGGATTTTTCCATATTTAGTAGCGGTCGGTTGTTCCTGACAGACGCACGAGGTTCATGCTGCGATTTTGACGCCGCCCGACGATCCCTAGTCGCGATTGCTCGTCGTCGCGACACCATCGTGTGATGGACGATCTGACCTGCTCCGTATCGTCGGGGAAGCGACCCGGGCTCGGCTGCGGTGACATATGGGCATAACGCTCGTGCCGCGCTCGCGGTTCGCTAGCGCGCTCGAAACCGCACGCGATATCGCGCTCGGGAGCTACACCCTTGCGCCGAGTGGTCCGGTCGCACACGCCCTCGAGGCTGCCGGCGATCGCGGCGCGCGAGTCGTCGTCCGGCTCGACGGTCATCCGACATTCGGCCATGCCGCTGCGAGCGACGGCTTCGGCCATGCCGTGACCCGCGATCTTGCTTCGCACGGCGTCCGCGTCGAAACGACGAATCCGGCCGACCCGCCCGCGCATCTCAAGGCCGCCGTCGTCGACGGCGTGGCATATCTCGACGATCGCAATTGGGCGGCGCGCGGCGAGGAGACGATCGTTCGCGACGACGACCCTACCGATGTTGCGGCGATTCGCGAGGCGATCGCCGGGCGCGTGGCGACGGGCGGCTCGGTCGCGCTCGAAAAATCGAGCGCCCTCGCAGCCGAGGCCGCAGCGATCGCGGCGGCACCAGGCGATGCGATCGATATCGCGACGGAAAGCTTTGGCGGATGCGCCGTCTCGGTCGCGCTTGCCGCACGCGCGCTCGCCGGAACGCACGTCCGCCTCGAAGTCGACGCACACGTCCTCGCAACCGATCGCTCGGGCCGCGAGCGAACCCTGCTCGTTCACCTCGCAGCAAAGGGCGTCGAGGTTCGCGCCGTGTCAACGAACGCGAAGATGGCGGTCTGTAGCGATCGCGCGTGGCTCGGCTCAGCGAACGCGACCTACACCCCGGGGCCGATGTCGGACTGGGGACTCACGACAACCGATCGGGCAATCGTCGATGCGCTTCGTGCGACCTTTGCGCGGGTGTGGGAAACGGGAACGCCAGTCCGGTAGGCGCGTTCGACTATGGCGCGCCGAAGAGTGCTTCGGCCGTCGCGCGCGTCCGTTCGATGACCGTCCGCTCGTCGATCGCCAAGAGCGACGCAACGAATGCCGCCGTGCTCGTCATGAACGCGGGCTCGTTGCGTTTCCCCCGATGCGGGATCGGGGCGAGATACGGGCAGTCGGTCTCGAGGACGATCGCATCGAGGCCCACGGCGCGTACGGCTTCGCGGACGTTCTCGGCGGTCTTGAACGTCACGACACCGCCGATGCCGAGATGGAGCCCGAACTCGCCGACGAATCGTTTTGCCTCTTCGGCGTTGCCCGTGAAGCAGTGCACGACTCCGCGGAGACCCGCGGGCGTTTCGGCGCGCAAGACGTCGACGAAATCGTCGTACGCATCGCGTTGGTGGAAAACCGACGGATACGCGCGTTCGAGCGCATAGTGCAATTGCTGGACGAGTACGGTGCGTTGCACGTCGCGCGGGCTGTGGTCGTAATAGTAATCGAGCCCCATCTCGCCGATGGCACGTGGCGGCCGCGCGGCGGGCGAAACGAGCGCGTCGAAGGCGGCGGCGATATCGTCCGGCGCATCGATTGCTTCGTGTGGATGGATGCCGATCGTGTAATCGAGATCGCGCGCGAGGGCGATGTCGCGCGCGCGTTCGCTGTCGGCGAGGTCGCATCCGATCGTCATGATGCGGGTGATACCGGCATCGCGCGCGCGCGCGAGCATCGCATCTCGATCGTCGTCGAAGGCGGTTGAGTGGACGTGCGCGTGTGTGTCGAACATGGCAGCAGGATGGTAGCATGAGCACGATGCCCGATACCCCGACCGGAAGCTCGCGGGCGTTTCGGATCGCCGTCGTCGCGTCGCTCCTCGTGCACTTGATCGCGATCGTGTTCGCGCTCGCGGTAAACGACGGGTTGCACCGGTTCGCTGGGTTGCGAACGCCCGTGCATCTCGCGCGTAAACGGCCCGATGAGGTCGTGACGATCTCCTCCGCGATCGGGTTCGAGAAGCGCGCGCGACCCGTGCCCGAGCCGCAACGGCCGATTGCACGGCGCGCGCTCCCGCCGGTCGTCGCACCGCAGAAGCCGGCGTATGTCGCGCCGGCGCTGCTGCGACACGAGCTCGCGAAAGTCGCTCGCGCGAGCGCTCCACCACTACGTGTCGCTCCGCCCGTGCGTGCGCCGGCGGTCACGCGGCGCGAACCAACACGTCCGATTGCTCCCATGCTGACGCAAGAGCGTCTCGCACAAATCGATCGGGATCTCGCGAAGACGGTCGCGCAGGTGCGCGCGCATGTCGATCCGATGCGCACGGTCGTGCGTGAAAGTCCCGCCGCGCCCGTGCACTATCGCGTGCAGATGGAGGGCAAATCGGGGTCGCTTCACCGCGGCCAAGGCACGTACTCGCCGATCAAAGCGTGGCACGCAGACGGCCTCGATTTCTATTACGTTACTTACGAATACGTTTATCCCGACGGCACGTACGAGACGGGCAGCGTGCCCTGGCCGATTCACTTCCGACCCGCAAAGGATCCCTTCGCAAACGACCGCCTCGATTTGCTCGCGCGCACGCCGCTTCCGTCGCCGCCGAGCGATTACGTGCCGCCCGGCACCCTCTGCAAAGCGCTGCGCGTGTACTTTCCGAATCTGCGTTTTAGCGACGCAAACTAAGGCGCGGCGAGCGCTCCCGGTGCGGTCGCCTCGGCATCCATGCGCGGGAAGAGGGGCAGCTCCGCGGGGACGACGCGCGTTCCGGCTGCGAGACCGCCCCACTGCAGCGCGTCGGTCCACGCGACGAGTGGTTCGCCCGTAAGACCGAGCGTGCCATAAAGCTCCGTGGCTTTCGTCGGCATGAACGGCCACAGCATGACCGCGAGCCAACGCAGACCCTCGCACAAATCGTACAGCACCGCATCGAGTTCTTCACGAGCATCGCGTTTGTGCAGATCCCACGGCCGTTTTTCGTCGATAAGCCGATTGAGTGCGGCGACGAGTTCCCAGATCGCTTCAAGCGCGTCGCGAAAACCGAGCGTCGTCATCGCTTCATGCACGCGCGTGGGGAGCGATGCAAACGCGGCGCCCGTCGCGCTCGGTGCTGGTGCGGGAACGATGCCGTCACGATATTTCACGAGCATGGCGAGACTGCGGCGCGCGAGATTGCCGAGATCGTTGCCGAGATCGCCGTTGCGACGTAGTCGAACCTTCTCTTCTCCGAAAGAAAAATCGCTGCCGAAGGGCGCCTCGCGTAAGAGAAAATAGCGGAGCGTATCGGCGCCAAAACGATCGACCATCTCGAAGGGATCGACGACGTTGCCGCGGCTCTTGGACATCTTCTCACCTTCGAGCGTCATCCAGCCGTGGGCGAAGACGCGTTCGGGTGCGGGCAAGCCGAGCGCGAATAAGACGGCCGGCCAAATGATCGTGTGAAAGCGCGCGATTTCTTTTCCAACGAGCTGCACGTTCGCGGGCCAGAGCGTGCGAAATTTTTCGCCGTCGTGCGTATAGTCGAGAGCCGTAACATAATTGAGGAGCGCGTCGAGCCAGACGTACATCACCCCGCCGCCGGGAAGTGGGACGCCCCAATCGAGATTCGTGCGCGAGATGCAAAGATCGTCGAGCCCACCCTCCAGCGTCGCGACCATTTCGTTGTACGATCGCTCGGGCCGCACGAAGTGTGGATTCTCACGAAAATATGCGAGCAGACGATCGCGATATTTCGAGAGCGCGAAAAACCAATTCTGCTCGGAGAGCCATTGGACGTCGCGGCCGCATTCGGGATTGGGGCAGCGCCCGTCGACGAGCTTCGCTTCGAGCCAAAACGTCTCGTCGTTGGTACAATACCAGCCTTCATACGTGCCGAGGTAGACGTCGCCCGTTGCTTTGAGGCGTTCGAAAACTTCGACGACTTGATCGATGTGGCGCGGTTCGGTCGTGCGGATGAAATCGTCGTAGCGCACGTCGTAACGCGCGCAGAGATCTTGCCAGCGAGGGACGAGCGAATCGGTCCATGTTTTTGGATCGAGACCAGCGGCAGCAGCAGCCGCGGCAACCTTTTGCCCGTGCTCGTCCGTGCCGGTGAGGAAGTATGAGGCGCCGCGCGTGC
This sequence comes from Rhodospirillales bacterium, assembly GCA_043743145.1. GTDB lineage: Bacteria > Vulcanimicrobiota > Vulcanimicrobiia > Vulcanimicrobiales > Vulcanimicrobiaceae > JANYGA01. The sequence goes on along the minus strand of JAYTXC010000018.1, from coordinate 6,876 downwards.
GATGGTATCGCGCGAGGACGTCGGCGGCAATCGATGTGTAGGCGTGGCCCATATGCGGGTTACCGCTGATATAATAGATCGGGGTGGTCACGAAAAAAACGGATTGGGACACCCGGCGGTGTTCCACGCGGCAAACACCCGCAGCCTGCGGCGATCAAGATTGAGCGCAAAGCGACCGAATCAAGGAGTATGGCGTACAAACGTGCGTGCCACGTTGGCCAGCGTGCTCGCTTGGTCACGAAATTATGATATCCGGCGAGGGTCGGCTTTCGCGTGTCGCGGTGCGGCGACCGACGGTTGTGTGTCCGACTCGGGCGCGATTTGCATGGTCATACCGCGACCAGGTACCGCCTCTGATTAAATGGAGGCTCTCCTTGCCGATCTGGGGTTCTCAGGCCACGTTTCCGTGCTGATCTCGCCTCGGGCAAAGTCGGTTCGCGATCAGCGATCGGCTTCTGTTTTTTTCGTGAAGAGATCGTAATGTCGCCGGGGCAGCCGTGCTTTTAAGTTACGTCGTGCTTCTCGTGGTCGGCATCATACTCCAATACCGGGAGGCGCTCGTTCGCGAGTGTCGTGTCCTGCTCGACCGCGCCGAGTTTCATAAGTTTACGACGCTCGTTGCCGCCTGCGCGGGCTTATTGCTTTCGGTCGCCGCTCGCGCGATGATCGATGGTTACGTCTATAGCACGCAACCCGTCGCGCCCGAGGCGCTGAGGCACGATTACGTGATGTTGATCGACGGCAACTCTCATAGTTGGGTAGCTAGCGATCTCGCATTGCTTTTGAGCGTCGTGCAGTCTCTGCTCGTGGGCCTCGTCGTCCTCGTAGTACGCGCGTATCGCCACAAACGGCGATCGACGACGCTCGTTATCGTCACGTTTACCGCAATGATCGCGATCGCACTTGCGGATCATACGCTCAAGAGTTCGGACGTGTATGCATACGTCGGGTTCATCAAGCTCGGCCTTGCGGCTTATCATCCGCTTAATCGCGAATTAACCGGTGATTACCACTTCATTCACGTCATGTGGGGATTCCCGCTGTTGCCATGTCCCTACGGACCGCTTTGGCTTGGTATAACGACGCTCGTCACATCGTTTGCAACGGACGTATCGTCGACGATCTTCTCGCTTCGCGCGTTCAACGCGGTATTAATGGCACTCGGAAGCGTACTCATTGCGCGAGCTTCGGGTAGGATCGATGTTGCTGCGGCTTTTGCGCTCAACCCGGCGCTTATTGAAGAGTTCGTCATCGACGGACACAACGATATTTTGGGCGTCGTGACGCTCTTACTCGCGATATGTGTCGTACGCACACCGGTATTGCGCGCGGCCTGCATCGTCGCGGCGGGATGTATCAAGCTGCCGTTTCTCATCGTTGGAATCATTTCGGTCGTTCCGGGCGCGACGCCGCTCCAACGCGTGCTCGCTTGCGTCGCCATCGTGCTTTCGGCGCTGGGAATCTCGATTGCGTGGGCCGGCCCAACATATCTCGGAGCCATCGCATATCAAAGCGACATGCATTCGGCCACGAATCAGTTATTGAACAACACGCACGTCGCTTGCAACGTGGTACTCGGGCTGAGTTTTCTGCGTGTCATTTGGTTGGGACGCGTCGCTGCCGGCACGGCAGCGGTCGCGATGAGCATGGGCGTCCTCCCTTTTCCGTGGTATCTCGCGTGGGGTATCCCGATCGCCGATCGCGCCGGCGCACTCGCACCATTTTTAATTGCTTTACCATTCTGCGTGGGGTTGCTCTCCGGCTTTACCTACGCCTGGACGGCATTTCGCGATTTTGCAGCGCTCGCGTTCAGTTTGCTTGCCGTCATCGTTACCATTCGTGCATGTCTGCGGGGTCGCTCGAAAGCGACGATTCCAACGCCTCAATAAACACGTTATGCCACCGCATTCGCTTTGCGGTCGCTCGCTCGACGATAGATTCCGGCGCGCGTTCCGAAGCCGCGCTTCGCGAGGCTTTTTGCAAGCGCCGATAGCGCGATACCGCTGGCGAGCGCTGCATCGATTGCGTCGTCTACGGCCGATGCTTCGGGTACGGTTCGATCGCTTGCGTGAGGTGCGACGACGAGGACGATCTCGCCGCGCACGGGTCTTGCCAGCGCGTGTGCGACCTCGCTCGGCGTTCCGATGAGTTGTTCTTCGAAGCGTTTCGTCAACTCGCGAGCTACGAAAACGCGGACTCGCGGTGCGAGGGAAGCGAGCGTTTCGAGCGTTGCGGCGATGCGCCCGGGCGCCTCGTAAAACGCGGTTGTCCGGCCGCTCGCGAGCGCCTCGCGAAGCTGGCGTTCGCGCTCGCCGGTCGCGCGCGCGATAAAGCCGTCGAAGGCGAATCGAGTGACGGGAAAGCCGGAAAGTACGAGCGCACACACGAAGGCGCTGGGCCCCGGCAGGACTTCGATCGCGACGCCCGCCTCGCGCGCGGCAATGACGAGCCCGCAGCCGGGATCAGAGATACCGGGCGTGCCCGCATCGGTAACGACGGCGACCGCGTCGATGCGCGCGCGATCGACAATTGCCGCGGTCGCACCCGCGGCATTCTGTTCGCGATAGCTCCACAGTTCTTTCCCCGGCAGATCGAGCGCCGAAAGCAGACGTTTCGCGACGCGCGTGTCTTCCGCGACGAGGAGATCGCAATCGCGCAAAACGTCGAGTGCGCGGAGCGTGATGTCGCGGAGGTTGCCAAGCGGCGTGGGAACGAACGTGAGGCTCAATGTCCGATACGATGAACGAAATGACGAGCGACGCGCGACCCTGCGTTCGCGAGATCGAATTGCGCGGTCATATTCTCGACTCGGGCGTGTTCGGTCGCGTGCTCGAGATCATCATGGATAACGAGTTCGCGCGTTACACGATCGATAACTTTGCCGTGGGCAAGACGGCGACCGAACCGAGCACCGCGCGCTTGCGGATCGAAGCGGATACGGACGAACATCTCGACGAGCTCCTGGACAAACTCCGTGACATCGGGGCGATCGTTGCGGACGACACCGACGCGAGCCTCGAGCCGGCACCGCGCGACGGCGTGCTCCCCGACGCGTTCTACGCGACGACCAATCTCGAGACCGAAGTTCGGGTCGATGGCGATTGGATCCCGGTCGCACTGCCCGAAATGGACTGCGCGATCGTCATCGATGCGGGGAGTGCGACGACGGTCGCCCCGTCGGACGTGCGTGGCGGAGACGGGGTTGTGGTCGGACATGCGGGCGTTCGGGTCAAAGCGTTGCAGCGACCGCGCCGCAAGCAAGTCTTCGAATTCATGTCGAGCGCCGTATCGAGCGAGAAACCGAAGGAATCGCTCATTGCCGAGGTCGCGCGCGAGCTCAGCAACACACGAGCCGCGGGAAAACGCGTCCTGCTCGTTGGCGGTCCCGCGATCGTGCATACGGGTGCGGGGAAATATCTCGAGCGACTCATTCGCGCGGGGTATATCGACGCGCTTTTTGCGGGCAACGCGCTCGCGGTGCACGATATCGAATCGCAATTCTTCGGAACGTCGCTCGGCGTCAATCTCGACGACGCATTCCCGGTTGAAGAAGGCCACGTACACCATCTGCGAACGGTGAATCGTATTCGAGCGGCCGGCGGAATCGCGCCTGCGATCGCGAGTGGTCTCCTCACGAGCGGGATTATGTACGAGGCGTATACGCGCGAAATTCCCGTCGTCCTCGCAGGGTCGATTCGCGACGACGGCCCGCTGCCCGACGTCCTCACCGACGTGATCGAGGCACAGCGCGCGATGCGGCGCTACGTTCCGGAGATCGGGATGGCGCTCATGGTCTGCACGCTGCTGCACTCGATCGCCGTTGGCAATCTCTTACCGTCGAGTTGCAAGGTCATCTGCGTCGACATCAATCCCGCGAGCGTCACGAAACTCACCGACCGCGGATCGACACAAACGATCGGACTCGTGATGGATGCGGCATCATTCTTGCGCGAAATCTGGCACGCGTTGCGGCCGGCGGAAAGTCTCTAAGTCGAGAGGAAGCGGCGCGCTCCGAGATAGCGACTGCGAAAGTAATTCGAAGCGAACGAAGCGATGTGCACGTTTTCGCCGATCGAATTAATAAAGCGACCCGACCCGAGATAGAGACCGACGTGCGACGCGCCGTAATCGTAGGTTTGGAAAAAGACGAGATCGCCCGGTAACGGATCGCCGACGACGGCTCGACCGGCGGCAAACTGATAATCCGCCGTGCGCGGAATGTGCATGCCGAGCTGTGCGTAGAGATAATAGATAAAGCCCGAACAATCGAAACCGCCGGGCGACGAGCCGCCCCAAACGTATGGCGTGCCGACGTAGAACATCGCGTTGCGAACGAGGGTCGATGCACCGCGAAGCTCGGGGGTCGGCGCCGTCGCTGCGATGTGGCGATCTGTCGCACGTATTGCCGTCGGTCGCAGATGCCGTGGACGCAGAGACGGCACCGCGGCGTCGTGATCGAATGTAATGATCTCAACACCGTTCACGGACCGAACATCCGTGCTGGCGTTTGCCGTGGTCGGTACCACGGCGAACGCCACGGCTACGACGATACCTCCGAGACGATTCCACATGTCACGCGCCACGTGGCATCGTGTGTGCGAGGTCACGTTCTAGCGTGTCACGATCGTCGGGGTCATCACGAAGATGACGTCCGATTCGTTTTTCTGATAGGTCGTCGAGCGGAAGAGCGGTCCGAGAATCGGCAGATTACCGAGAATCGGGAACTTCTGCACGTTCTTCGATTCTTGGCGACGGAGCAATCCGCCCATGACGACTGATTCGCCATCGCGCGTGATGACGTCCGTGGAGATCTTGCTCGTTTTGAGCGCGGGAACGGTGAACCCGTTGAGCGTGATACCGTCGGCGAAATCGAGATCGGAGATCTCCGGGGTGATCTTTGCTTCGACGCTGCCGTTCCCCAAAATCGTCGGTGTAACGTTCAGCTTAACGCCGAACTCTTTATACGTAATCGAAACGGTGCCGAGGCCGTTCGATACCGGAATCGGAATCTCGCCCCCGACGAGGAACGTCGCTTCTTGGCCCGGTTGAGCGACGAGGTTTGGCGACGAGAGCAGTTTCGCGTGGCCCTCTTGCATGAGTAAGTCGAGCGTTGGCGCGAGCAGACTGATGCGGGCGAAGGGCCCGAATATTCCCGGGTTGCTTCCTTGTGTGACTCGCAGGCTTTCGACGGCCGTCAGCGCCGGCGAATTCGAGATTTGGAAAGTTTGAGCCGTCGAGCCTGCCGCGTTGGTGACAGATGTATTGACGCCCGTATTAAGACGTAATCCGAGGCTCGATTGCGCCGTATTGTCGACTTCGAGCACGTATACTTTGATGTCGACTTGACTCAGTTGGTCGAGGGTAAGGCGATTGATCACCTTCCCGTCGGTCGCGAGGTAGGGGCCTGCGAGACCTTTGATCTTATCGAGAATCTGTTGCGATTCGGCTTGATCGCGCACGTTGCCGCTGAGGATCACATTGCCTTTTGAGTCGGGATCGACACGAAGACCGTGCGTACCGGGGAAGGCTGCGAGCTCGTCTTGGATATTGCCGAGCGGCTTTGCGACGGAGACCGCGTTGACGATCGCGCCGCCGCTCCCACTCGAGCTGAATTTGGCGCCCTTAAAGCGTTCGAGGACCTCGGTGAGGTGACTGAAAGCCGCCGAATCCGCGACGGTACCACGGACGATCAGGTTGGAATTGAACGCGACGACTTGAACGTTGGTCTCGTTAATCGCCGCGCGAAGTACCTTCGCGATATCGTCGAAGCTTTGCTCGGTAACGGTAACTTCATACGTCGTCCGCGTCGGGCCCATCCAGACGAAGATCGTCGTATGACCCGTGGACTTTCCATTAATGACGAGCTGCGAAGTTCCAACGGGAACGACACCCGCAATGCGGCCGTCACCAACGGCGACCCGGCTGAGTCCCGTCGCGTTGACGATGACCGAGTGTCCCGTTTGTATAGACAGTATTTGAATGGAGTCGGCCGCTGCGGGCGCGCTACCGAAAAGAAGCGCGAGCGCTGCGAAGCCACTCGTCATATACGTACGCGTGCGAAAGTCGATCACGTCATCTCCGTGTTGTAAGGCTAATGTCCGAGGCCGGAACGCTCGAAAGGGTTGTAGATGGGTTATCGGCGTTAACGAGTCAACACCGCGTACTCGTCCTGTAAAATCTTCTTCGGACACGTTGCACCACAGAATTAGAAGCCGATACCATCAGCATGCGGAGGTCAGTTATAGTGAATCGTTTCTCGATTGGGGTTCTCGCCGTCAGCGTCGCAATCATGACGCCGTCGTCGTTCACCCTTGCCGCACAAGATCGGGCGCTCATGAAAGTGGCAGCCGATCTTGGGTACGCCTACAGTTACCTCGGACCCGAGGATGCAGCAGCGCTGACTCGGCCCGGTGTGACGATCGTCATTCGTCCGGGAGAACGCCTCTTCGACGTCAACGATCGAACCGAAGCAATGGACGGATCGGCGCCGCGATTCGCACTCAGTGACATCTATATCTCTGAGTCGCTCGTCGCTCGTCTCCGCCAAATCGCGATAAAATACCCTGCTGCTACGGTAAGCGATCGCGCGATCGTCGTCACGAATCCCGTGGCGCCAGCGCGAATCGCAAGCGTCCGAGGCGCGATTACGGACCTCACAGTCACGCAAATCGCCGGCCAACAGGCGCTCGCCGTAGGTGGAAAAGCTCCGGCTAATCTGCCGATCACCCTGACGCTCATCGGAACGTTCACAACCGAACTTCCCGATGTGGTCCTAAGTCGCCACCTCGTTACTGCCGATACGAATGGTACGTTCAGTTCGGCGGTTCCACTCGCAAGCGGTTATTTCCGCGGCGCGATTCTGACGCTCGTCGCTTC
>JAYTXC010000017.1:0-1688 GCA_043743145.1 Rhodospirillales bacterium | reverse complement strand
GCCGCCATCCCGGGCAAGTGGGCGGCGCCGCCCGCGCCCGCGATGATCACGGATAATCCGCGTGCGGCTGCCGTCGATGCATACTCGAAGAGGAGATCCGGCGTGCGATGCGCGGAGACGACGCGCATTTCGTGCGCGACGAGCAGCTCGGCGAGGGTCGTCGATGCGGCGCGCATCGTCTCCAAATCCGAAACGCTGCCCATGATGATACCGACGCGGGGTTGCTCCATGATGGCCCGAGTTCGCGCGGCTTGCGAATGCGACCTCGACCGGCGCCAGCTTGCAAGGAGCGCAGGCACGAACGGGGCAACCCCCGCACGGTGAAAGAGCGTCGCGTTGCCATCATCACCGGAGCGTCGTCCGGCATCGGCCGCGCGCTCGGCGAGCGCGCGGTGCGCGCCGGATGGGACGTCTATGCGGTGGGCCGACGCGTCGACCGCTTGAACGCGCTTGCCGCGCAGCTCACGACGGCGACGGGTCGGATCGAAACGCTCGCCCTCGACCTCCGCGAACCCGGTGCCGCACGCCGCATCGTTCGCGCGACGCTCGAAGTCTACGGCCGCATCGACGTGCTCGTGAATTGCGCGGGCGGCACCGCTGTCGGTCGCATCACCGAGCAGAACGATGACGCACTTTACGAGCAGATGGAGACGCACGTTATCGTCCCGCTCGCGCTCGCACGCGAGGCGATGCCCGCGTTGCGCGCGTCGCACGGCCTCATCGTCTTTTTCGGAAGCGGGGTCGCTCGCATTCCCGTCGGGACGCTCGGTGCCTACCCACCCGCGAAAGCTGCAGTACGAAACCTTTCGCGTGTCGCGCGGAACGAGCTCGCCGGCGACGGGGTTGCCGTGACGTACGTCGACCCCGGTGCGGTTGCGACCGAGTTCATGACACGCGTCGGATTTGCGGGCCCGCCCGCCTCGATTGCCGCGTCGCCATACGATGTCGCACGCGCCGTCTTCGCCGCCTTCGAGACGCGCGCGCCGATCGTTAACGCTGTCGCGTGGCAGACGTTCTTCGTCGCCATCGGTGAAGCGCTCCCAAAACTCGCCGATTTCTTGTTGGCACGCGCGCCCGGTCTCATCGGCGGCGATCCGCTGTTGCCGCGCGTTCCGGAGAAGATGGCGTTCGCGGTACCGACTGCGCCGTCACTCATCGAATCGCCGGCACTTTTAGATGCGAGCGCAAGCACGCATGATGACGAGCCCGAAACGGAATCGCCGGCGACGATCGAGCCCGAGCACGAACCGATTATCGAACCGATTATCGAACCGATTGCCGAACCGACGGTCGAGCCCGAGCCCGAGCCCGAACCGGAGCCTGTGCCGGAGCCGGAGCCGGAGCCGGAGCCGGAGCCGGAGCCGGAGCCTGAGCCTGTTTTGGAAACGCAACCCGAGCCGATCGTCCTCGCCGAACCGCCGCTACCCGCGGATGCTGCGTCAGCTGCGATCGATGCGTTTCTTTCCAAAATGCCGATACCCGTTCACGGCGCACCGAACGCGATCGCGCGCCCGACGTTCGCCGAGGCACTCGCGCCGCATGCGGCTCGAATGAACAAACTCAATCTGCGAACAAAATTCGTTCGCGAGTTGCTCGTCCCCAATGCGACGCTCGAACTCGGATACGTCGCGATGCGATGGGCGGGCATGCCAAACAAAAACGAGCGCGGGCTCACGGCCGAAGTCTTC
>JAYTXC010000016.1:0-4308 GCA_043743145.1 Rhodospirillales bacterium | reverse complement strand
GAGGATGAGGACTTCGGCGACTAAAAAAAAAGCCGCGACGGGCTCCGTGAACCGGCCGATCGCGGTATCGATTGCGCGCGTGTAGCGGATGCGCGCTACCCGAGCTTTCCGGAATATTTTTCGAGCGCCGACCACGCGACGTCGCCGAATTCACCCTTCCATTTCGTGTAAAACGGTTGGAGACGCGTGTGGAAGCCCGATGTGTCGGCAATGTTGACTTTCATACCGCGGCGTCCGAGCTTATCGGCAAGCGACGCATTGAGCAGCCCGACATCCTGTCGTTCCATGAGCGCGTACTTCGACGTATTGCGGCGCACGATCGCTTGAATGTCGGGCGGTAGCGCGTTGAACGCATCCGCATTTCCGAGCATCCAATAGCCGTCCCACATGTGATTGGTGACGCTTAAGTACTTTTGCACTTCGTAGAACTTGGTCGTCTCGATGACGGCAAACGGGTTTTCCTGTCCGTCGACGACCTTCGTCTGCAGCGCCGTATACGCTTCGGCGAGATTGATCGGTGTCGGCGATGCGCCGAGCGTCTTGAAGAGGTCGATCCAGAGACGGCCGGGAGGTGTGCGGATCTTGAAATTTTCGAGATCCTCGACCTTCGTAATCGGATGCGTGCTCGAGGTGATCTGACGGAAACCGTTCTCCCAAATGTGGTCGAAGGCGATCAGTCCTTTGGTCGCGGTTTCTTTCTGAACGATCTTGCCCACCTCGCCGTCCATCGCAGCGAACGTCGTTTTGGAATCTTTGAACGCGAAGCCGACACCTTGGATCGCGGCGACCGGCACGAGCGAGGTGAGGATGCCGCCGGAGAGTGTGAAGAAGTGGACGCCGCCCAGGCGGAGCTGCGAGAGCACCTGCGTATCGCCGCCGAGGATGTTACTCGGAAACACCTGGACCTCGAGGCGCCCGCCGGATTCTTTCTTCACCGCGTTCCAACACTGAACGTTGCGCACGTGCAGTGGATGATTTACCGGCAAATTGTGGGCCATCTTGTACTGGAACTCGGCGGCTTTTGCCGGCGCTTTCATAACGCCGATCGACGCGAACGTCGCGGCGGTGGCGACGGCAAATTGCCGCCTCGATAAAGACTGACCCACGGCAAGACCTCCATAACTCGAGAGTTGACATGGTGTTCTGACTTTCGTCGCAACTTCTTGCAGGTGAGTTCCGTCGCGGTCGTCCCGCGCCGACCGAGGTTTTCGCGCAGGCCAAGGCTCGGCTCGAGCGAGAACGCAACCGCGCTTATCGTGAGATCGGACGCACGCAATTTTAACTGGCTTTGGGCGGGCCAGACGGTCAGTCTCGTCGGCAGCGCGGTCAGTCGGCTCGCCATTCCGACAACGGCGATCTTCGCGTTGCACGCGAGCGCATTCGAAGTCGGCGCGCTCGGAGCCACATCGTTCGTCGCGTTTCCGGTGCTCGGCGTCTTTGCCGGCGTGTGGGTCGATCGCTGGCCGCGCCGCCGCCTCATGATCGCGTGCGATATCATTCGCGCGCTCGCGCTCGCGACGATCCCGCTCGCGTCGGCGTTTCACGCACTCACGCTCGCCCTGCTCTTTGTCGTCACCCTGATCGCGAGTGTCGCGAGCGTCTTTTTCGATATCGCATATCAGGCGTATCTTCCCGATGTGGTCGAAGCGCAGGCGTTGAACGGTGCTAACGCTCGCCTCGAAGCGAGTAGCAGTGCGGCGCAGATCGCGGGAAACGCGGTTGCGGGCGCGCTCATTGCGACGCTCGGCGCGGCGCTGACGACCGCCATCGACGCAGCTTCGTTCGGTCTATCGGTCGTGACGCTCGCGTTCGTTCGCGAACGGCCGCGCGAGCGACGCGATGTGGAAATCGCGACGCCGTTCGTACGTCAGCTGCGTGACGGCTTGGATTACGTGTTCTCGAATGGTGCGTTGTTGCGTATCGTTGCCTGCACCGCGACGAGTAATCTCGGAGGCTCGATCGCGAGCGCGGTGTATCTCGTCTTTGCGTACCGAACGCTCCATCTCACGCCGACCCTCGTCGGCATCATTTTAGCTGTTGGAAACGCGGGATTCATCGGCGCGTTTTTCGCACCGCGCATCGTGAGGCAATTTGGCCTTTCAGTGACACTCGTTTCCAGCATGCTCGTCGTCGCACTCGCGCAGTTGCTCGTACCGCTCTCCGCGTTCGGATTCTCGATACCGCTCCTCATCGCCGAAGGCCTGATCGCGAGTGCGGCAAACCCGATTTATAACATCGCGCAGGTGAGTTGGCGCCAGGCGGCCGTTCCGCCGGAACTTGCAGGTCGTATGAATGCGACGGTTCGCACGATCGCCTGGGGCACGCTCCCTCTTGGTGCGCTCGTTGGCGCAACACTTGCGACACGTGTTGGGATCGTACCCACGCTTACGATCGGCGCGCTCGTCCAGCTCTCCGCCGTCGTGTGGCTCCTGCATCCCGAAGTGCGCGCGATCGGTGGATCACGCGCGTAATCGCGGGTCGAGCGCGTCGCGCAGTCCGTCCCCGAGTAGATTGACGCCGAGCACGGCAATTGAAATCGCGATACCGGGAAAGAGCCCGAGCCACCACGCCGTGTCGAGATACGCGCGACCATCGGCGAGCATGCCGCCCCACGATGGAATCGACGTCGGCATGCCGAGGCCGAGAAACGAGAGCGCGCTCTCCAGAATGATCGCACGCGCCACTTCGAACGTCGCGAGCACGCTGATGACCGATGTGAGATTGGGCAGAATGTGACGCAGCACGATGCGCAGCGACGACGATCCCGTCGCGTGCGCGGCCATCACGAAATCGCGTTCGCGAATCGCGATCGTTTCCGCGCGCACGACGCGCACGTATTGCACCCAACTCGTTACGCCGAGCGTCGCGACGATCGTCCACAGTCCCGGACCCACAACGCCGACGATCGCGAGCGCGAGGAGCACGAGTGGAAAGGCGAGTTGCATGTCGGCGATACGCGAGATGATGGCGTCGGTCGGGCCACCATAATAGCCGGCCGCCAAACCGACGCCGATGCCGAGCGTGCCGCCGATAGCGACGACGCAGATGCCGACGACTGCCGCGATGCGCGCGCCCCACACGATACGCGCGAGGATGTCGCGGCCCAGACTATCGGTGCCGAGCAGATAGCGCGCATCGCCGCCCGCGAGCCACGATGGTGGTCGCAGCGCGAGCCCGAGATGTTGCACGTTCGGGTCGTGCGGTGCGAGAAACGGCGCGAAGAGCGCGCAGATCGCGACGAGCGCAACGATGCACGCCCCCGCGATCGTCGCGGGCGCGGCGAAGAGCACGCGCGCGAACGAACGTCGCTTGGGCGCGATGGCTTCGGCGATCATCCGTACCGAATGCGCGGATCGAGTGCGGCGTACGAAAGATCGACGAGCAAATTGAGCGCGACGAACGACGATGCCGAAAGCAAGACGATCGCTTCCACGACGGGATAATCGCGATCTGCGATCGCCTGCACCGCGAGTCGCCCGATCCCGGGCCACGAAAAAATCGTCTCGGTAATGATCGCTTGCGAGAGCAAGGTTCCGAGTTCGATACCGACGACCGTGACGATCGGAATCCACGCGTTGCGGAGCGCGTGATGCCACACGAGTTGGAACGATCCGACGCCTTTCGCGCGTGCGGTGCGTAAGAAATCCGAGCCGAGAATGTCGAGCATCGCCGCGCGCGTGAGCCGCATGATTTTGGCCATCGTAAAGAGCCCGAGCGTGATCGCGGGCAGCACGAGATGGATCGGTCCGCCGCTGCCACCCGTGGGAAACCAGCCGAGTTGCACGGCGAAGACGAGCACGAGCATGATACCGAGCCAATACACGGGCATGCTCTGGCCCACGAGCGCCGCAATGCGCGCGAAAAGATCGATGAGCGTATTGCGCCGCAACGCCGCGATCACACCAGCGGGAATCGCGACGAGAAGCGCGAGTGTTAGAGCGCAAAATGCGAGCTCCGCCGATGCGGGCAAGCGATCGAGTGCGAGGCCGAGCGCGGGCTCGCCGTGGCGTAGCGACGTGCCGAAGTCGCCGCGCAGCGCGGCGAATACGAACGTGCCGAATTGCACGACGAGCGGGCGATCGAAGCCGTGGACGTGCCGAAAGGCCGCGATCTCGGCCGTCGTCGATTCGGGCGGCATCATCACGGTTGCGGGATCGCCCGTGAGGTGGAGGATGATGAAGACGATCGCGCCGACACCAGCAAGAACGATCGCTGCGCCAGCGAGTCGGCGCAAGAGATAGGCGATCATCGAGCGCGGTGCGGTCTACGTGCCGAGCGAGATTTCATCGCAGAAGATGAGTTCGTCGG
>JAYTXC010000015.1:0-10794 GCA_043743145.1 Rhodospirillales bacterium | reverse complement strand
TCACCGAAGCGCGGCCGCTCAAGATTGTGGTTGGCTCGCCCTTACTGAGCCGTACCGTCACGATCTTTACGACGGGCGATACTCCGATTATCACGGGATACGGTTGGTACCGTTCGGACCGCTTTCGCTTTCGCACGCGCGCCGAACGCGGCGACGACGACGCGGCACATCGGAGCTAATCGAGTCGGTCGTCGGGCGGTCGCGTAATCGCACCGTCGGCCGCCGATGACACGAGCGCCGCATATTTGGCGAACACCCCCGTCGTGTAGTGCGGCTTCGGCGCTTTCCAGGTCGCGAGCCGCGTGGCGATTTCACCCGCGGGCACCTCCGTATCGAGGCGGCGGTTATCGATGTCGATCACGACGATGTCGCCGTCGTGGAGTGCGGCGAGCGGGCCGCCCATCGCAGCTTCCGGCGCTGCGTGACCGATCATGAGGCCGCGCGTTCCGCCGGAAAAGCGTCCGTCGGTGACGAGGGCGACCGTTTCGCCGAGCCCCGCACCGACGATCGCGCCCGTAATGCCGAGCATCTCGCGCATGCCCGGCCCACCGCGCGGACCTTCATAGCGAATAATAACCACGTCCCCCGCGACGATGAGGCCTGCTTCGATCGCGTGCATTGCGGCTTCTTCACGATCGAAGAGGCGTGCGGGCCCGCGATGGTACGACCGTTCGTGGCCCGCCATCTTCACGACCGCGCCTTCGGGCGCGAGATTGCCGCGCAGGACGACGATGCCACCCGTGGGCTTGAACGGTTTGTCGGCCGTCGTAATGACGACTTGGCCCGGCGTCTCGACGGCGTCTGCCGCTTCTTCTCCGAGCGTCCGCCCGGAAACCGTCATCGTGCCCGCGTGCACGAGGTTCGCGGCGACCATGTTCTTGGCGATGAGTTGGATGCCGCCGGCCCGATCGACATCGAGTGCCACGTAGCGGCCGCCGGGACGGAGATCGGCGATGATCGGCGTGCGACGGCTGATCGTATCGAAATCGTCGATGACGAGCGGCACGCCCGCTTCGCGCGCGAGTGCGAGGAGGTGGAGCACGCTATTGGTCGAGCCGCCCGTCCCCGCAGCCGCCGCGATCGCATTCTCGAATGCTTCACGGGTTAAGAGATCCCGTGGCCGCACACCGCGGCGTAAGAGATCCATGACGAGGACGCCCGCTTCGTATCCCTTGCGCTCTTTGCGCGGATCGGTCGCGCCGGGCGACGCACTGCCGATCGGCGAGAGGCCCATAAATTCCATGATCATCGCCATCGTATTCGCGGTATATTGACCGCCGCACGCGCCCGCGCCGGGACACGCAGCATTTTCGATCGCGGTCAACCGCGCGTCGTCGATTTTACCTGCGGCGTGTGCGCCGATCGCCTCGTAGACATCGACGATCGTGAGATCTTCGCCGTCGAGTTTGCCCGGACCGATCGAACCGCCGTAGAGAATGAGCGACGGAACGTTGAGCCGGACGAGTGCCATCGCGGCCGCAGGCGTCGTTTTATCGCAGGCCGTAAGCGCGACGATCGCATCGAACATGTGCCCGCGGCCGACGAGTTCGATCGAATCGGCGATGACTTCGCGCGAAACGAGCGACGCCTTCATGCCTTCGGTGCCCATCGTGATGCCATCGGAGATGGCGATCGTATTGAACTCCATCGGCGTTCCGCCCGCCTCGCGAATGCCGCGTTTGACGTGTTCGGCAAGTCCGCGCAAATTCCAATTACACGGCATCGTCTCGATCCACGTGTTCGCGATACCGACGATCGGCTTGCGGAGGTCATCATCGGAAAATCCGACGGCTTTGAACATCGCGCGCGCACCCGCGCGATCGCGGCCGTTCGTGATCGTCGCGCTGTTGGCTTTCATGTCGTATCCCACGTCGCCGCTTACGGCAACGCGACGGAGCGGTCCTCGGCAGTTGGGCGACGACCGAGCCGCGCCGATCTTACCGCCGCTCTTTAGAGACCGACCAAACGCGCTTTATCGACGAGTGCCGCTTCGATCGTCGGATAGACGGCGAAAACGTCGAGTAGGCCCGTAATCCGCAGCAAGCGTAGTATCTGACCTTCTTGCGCGACCAACCGCACCGAACCGCCATGTTCGGCCGCTCGTTTGTGAGCGCCGATGAGCGCGCCAAGGCCCGTCGAATCGAGAAATTCGAGATGCGTGAGGTCGACCACGATCTCGTGATTGTCACGATCCGCCGCTTCCATCAAGCCGGCGCGGAGCGTCGGCGAGGTCGCGATATCGAGGCTGCCCCCGAGCCCGAAAAGTTGGACGCGGCCATCGGCTGCGGCCGTAACGTCGATGCTGAGCGAATCTTGTGACATACTACCCCTCGTATTCGCGCCACTCGGAGATCGTTCCGTCCAAAAACGTCACGAACGCGCAGCCCGGACGCTCGCGCCACGAAGCACCGGTGTCGGCGATGGCGAACCGATAGCGCACGGCCGCGTGATTGTCCTCCACGACGATGTCGTCGACGAAAAATTCGAAGCGCGGACCATCGCGAAAAAAACGCGTGAAGTGCGCGACGATCGCATCGCGCCCGACCAGTGGCTCGCGCCCTGCTTCACGATACGTGCCGTCGTGGGCGAAGTGCGCCCCGGAACGGAGCGCGTCGCCGACCTTCCATGAATCGAAGAGACGCGTGAGGGCTTCGCGATGAGTCATCGTTCTTCGCTACGCAGCGCGCGCGATGAAGCCTTGTCGTGCCGTCGATGCAACACGGAAAAAAAAACTTGGCTGGGGCGGCTGGATTCGAACCAACGAATGGAGGCTTCAAAGGCCCCTGCCTTACCGCTTGGCGACGCCCCAGTGAAGCCGCGACGAGCCTCGTACGACGGGACTGCCAACGTTACCTCGGCGCGAAGCGCCCAAGTGGCGACCGAACGTGTTCGGCTTCGAGCGAACTCCGGCTACACGGACAGCCGCGGGGGGCGCTGTACGCGGTTCCGGGTTCATTGCTCGAACATCCCGCCGCCGTGTGTGAGGCGACGGGGTGGCGACAAGCGGTGCAGATTGGGACGTCCTCGATGGTCGCGTACCCCGTTTAAAATGATCGTCGACTCGCTGATCCCTACGCCAAGGTCGCCGTACAATACTTGCAGCGGCTCGCTGCCGCGGGGATATCACTGCAGCATTGAGGACATTCCTTGAGCACCGGCGCGTCAGGGGCCTGCGGAGCGAAGCGCGCCGTGACCCGGTTCATGGGAACGACGACCGCAAAGTAGATCGCCGCCGCAACGAGGACGAAGCCGATCACCGCATTGATAAAATCGCCGTACAAAAACGCGCTACCATTGATCGTAAAGGTCAGCGCCGAGAAATCCGGCTTACCGAAGACGGCGGCGATCAGCGGCGTGATCAGATCTTTCACCAACGCCGTAACGACGACTCCAAATGCCGCGCCGATCACGACGGCGACGGCGAGATCGACCACGTTGCCGCGAAAGAGAAAACGTCGAAATCCGTCGATCATCGGTGGAACGTCGGTCGTCGGCTAGTTGAGCTTCGCGAGACGCTTCGCGCCGAGGTACCGCGAACGCCAGTAGCTATCTCCAAGACGGCTCACCATCACGCCGTGGCTCGAGCTGTGCACGAAACGACCGTTCCCGAGATAGATTCCGACATGCGACGGGCCGGGTTCGTATGTTTGGAAGAACACGAGATCGCCCGTCGTCATACCGCCGCTCGTCGGGCGGCCCGCATAAAATTGCGCGTCGGCAAGGCGCGGAATCGCGATGCCGAGCATCGCAAAAACGTGCTGCGTGTATCCCGAGCAATCGAATCCCGACGGGGACGTGCCGCCAAAGACGTACGGCGTGCCGATGAAGCGCATGGCGCTACGCGTGAGGCTCATCGCAATCGACGACGTCCGGCTGATAATTCCGCGCGCGAAGCGGTGCATCGAATCCGGGCTCTTCGTTGCGAGCACCGACTGCGCCGTCGCGGGACCCCCCGTGGCCTTCGCCGTCGACGACCACATCGCGAGGTCCGCTGTGGCGCTCGGCATGATCGATGCCGTCTCGAGGGCGCGCAGCTTGGCGCGTGTCTGGATCGAGAGGCTGAAGGGCGCGGCGAGATTGGCGGACGCCTCGTCGCCACGGCGATCGGCGCTGGCCTGCAAGGCCGTCGCGATGATCGGGGTCGATTCATGAGGCTTTGCGAAGGCGGTTTCGTTCACGAAACCGACGAGTCCAACGGCGAATAATGCCGTTCCGAAGGAACGAATCATGCTTCTCTTTCGACGCCTACGAGGTTAGTTGACGGGTTCGGGCTCAAGAGTCTGCCCGTGCGCCGACCGGCGCATTCACCCCACCGTGGGAGTCCCCCGCTCCGAGTTGCGCTCGGATTCGGCGATTTGGCGTAGTGGAAAGGAAATAATCCGAGTGGTGTCACCCGGGCATTGCTCGGCTTTGTAAAGAGCTTCGAGCAATCTCGAACGACCGCATTAGCTGCGAGGTTAACGTGTCCTGCGTACCATCGGCGAGAAAGGAACGCGTATTACTTCGATTTTACCTCGGCGTGATCGCGAATGGGGACGAAGGTCAGGGGAGCGTAGATTTTTACGAGGAGATCAGGCGTATTTGCCTCGCGGACGAGGTGCGGAAAGCGTTCCCCGTCACGCGCCGCGACGAGAACCGTGCGGTAAAAATCGTCGTTGCTCACGATAAGCGAGAGCGGCATATCGGTTCCCGCGTGCGCGCGAAGCGCAGCATGGAATACCTCGGGTGAAAACTTTCGGCCATCGACGGCGAGGACGCGCATCCCGGGCGCAAGCCCAGCCGCGAACGCCTGCGAGTCGACGCGAATATCGCGGATCGAGCCGATCGAATCGCCATCGGTCGAAATCGCGAGGCCGAGTGAGTACATGGCGTCGAGTTCCTTGCGTTCGGTCTCCGAGGCTTTGAAGAAATCCGACGCCTTATCGGTATAGATGAGCTTGTACCCACCGCCCTCGATGCCGCCGAGCGGCGCACGCGGCTGCGCCGTCGCAACGCGCTTCTCGAAAAATCCAGCCCAATCGTATGGCGCCACGTTATTGAGCAGCCGAACAATCGACGCTTCGTCATACGTCGCGAACCGCGGAACGTCCACCGACGTTCCGCCAGCGAAGAGTTTGCAAAAATCATCGAGCGAACGCGCGCCATTCGTGAGCTTGCGAATCGTCACGTCGGCTTCGAGCCAGATTAAATTTCCCTCGGTGTAGAAGTCGCCCGCGCTACGCCGAAGCGCGTGGAACGCACCCGGCGCTTGATATAAAAAGTACGCGCCATCGGCCGTGTCGCGGAGCGGCCGCGTCGCGCGACCATTCTCATTGTCCATGGCGGCCGCCGCGATCGCGAGTTCGTCGAGTTGATCCTCGAAACTCGTCAGCCGCGCGCGCGTCGTGATCTTCTCTCCATTAAATTGGTTGAGACCCTCGTACACCCAGAGGAGATCGGTCTTTTCCGGCGCCTGATAGTCGGCAACGGAAAGGTCGGCCGGGCGGCGATATTTTCCGTTCCACGAGTGCGAGAATTCATGTGGCAAGAGATCGGCTGAAACGCGAAATCCCGCTTCATCCATCACGTATTTTTCCGACGCGCGATTGTCGCTGGATTCGTGATGTTCGATGCCGTTGAACTCGACGCGATCGGAGAGCGTGAGCAAAAAGTGATACGTGCGATAATGGCGGCCGCCGTAGAGCGCCGGACCCTCGGCCACGAGATGCTTCATCCCCGTAAGGAATTTCGGCGAGACATCGACCGACGCCGCACTGTCGCCCGCCACGTCGAGCGTGTGATTCGCATCGAGCACGAACGAGCGCTGGTGCGCGCCTGCGATGATCGGTGAATCGACGAGCGTGTAGAGCGACGCGGGTGCGAAGGTGACGACATCGCCCGTACGTGCAGCGATCGGCAACGCCGTGCCGATCGTCCAGCCGGCGGGCACTTTGAGTGACGCACGCACGGGCGTCTCTGTCGCAACCGCACCCTGCGGATAAACGACGAAATTGCTGTACTCTAAAAGCGCGAGTTGCGCCGTGCTGATCGCCTCGTTCTGGCCGTTATGCGAAGGCGCCGTCACGATATCGAAGGCGACATCGAGACTCGTCGCCGTCGCAGGGAGCGTCGTCGTGATCGTATACGGATCGACGAGATCGCGTCGCCACGCGAGCGCCGCACCACCCACGCTCACGCGCATATTCGCGACCGCTTCGATCGGGCCGACGGGCCCGTGATAGCCGGGTATCCATTTCGGATAAACGAACGCGAAGGCGCCCGGATGCGCTGGCATCGTGACCGCCACATGGTAGATTTTTTGCGAAGCCTGCGTCGCGTCGACCGCGACGACGATCGGGGATGTCGTCTCCGCGCGAGCCGGGCGTGCATCGAGGACCGAGAAAATAGAAAACGCCGCGCCAAGCGCGACGCACGACATGCGACGATTCATGCGGCGTTATTGCGCCGCGGCGCGGACCATTTCCGCTAGATCGTTTGCGAGGCGGCCGATGCGCGCGTGATCGTCGCCCTCGATCATCACGCGAATGAGCGGCTCCGTTCCCGACGGTCGCACCAGGAGCCGTCCGCCATCGCCGAGTTCGGATTCCACGCGCGCGATCGCCGCGCGAATATCGTCGCGATCGAGTACCTCTTTACGCGGCGTGCGAACGTTGACGAGAATTTGCGGTGCGACGAGCAGCGAGCTTGCGAGGTCGCGGAGCGTTCGTCGTTCGCGCGCCACGATTGCGAAGAGCGCGACAGCCGTTCCCGGTCCGTCACCCGTCGTGTTGCGGTCGAGATCGATGATGTGTCCCGATTGCTCGCCGCCGAACGTCATGCCGCTCGATCGCAAGCGTTCGAGCACGTAGCGATCGCCGACCGCCGCGCGGACGAGAGCGATCCCTTCCGCGCGAAGCGCACGTTCGAGACCGATATTACTCATGACGGTCCCCACGACCGTATCACCCACGAGCTTCCCGTGCTTCTTCTTATCCACCGCGAGGACGAGCATGACGCGATCGCCGTCGATGATCTCGCCCGTCTCGTCGATGAAGAGCGCACGATCGGCGTCGCCATCGAATCCGACGCCGACGACGTGCGCCTGCGGACGTTGCGCCGCAAGTTCGCGGACGGTACGCGCGAGCGTCGAGAGATCGGTCGAACCGCACGCGACGTTGATCCGCGATCCGTCGTCTTCGGCATGGAGTGCGATCACCGTGGCACCGAGCCGTTCGAGCGCACGAGGTCCGATCCGATAGGCGGCGCCGTACGCCGCATCGACGACGATCGTGAGCGACGAAAGATCCTCGGCCCCTTCGACGAGCGTCGCGAAATAGCGATCGACGAGCCCGAGGGCGGTGCGGGCGATGCCGATATCGAGCCCGCTCGCGCGTGGAAGCGACGGGTCGTCGAGCGCGCTTTCGATCGCATGCTCCTGCGCGTCGTTGAGTTTAAAGCCGTCGGGGCCAAAGAACTTGATCCCGTTATCGGCGATCGGGTTGTGCGAGGCGCTGATCATGACGCCCGCGGCGGCACCGGCGAGTGCCGTGATGCGCGCGACACCGGGCGTCGGCACGACGCCGACCGAGAGCGCGTCACGCCCCGTCGATGCGATACCCGCAACGACGGCGGCTTCAAGCATCGTCCCCGAGAGGCGCGTATCGCGACCGACGATGATGGGCGCATTGGGATCACCGCCCGAGGTGAGGACGGCGGCGCCCGCGCGGCCGATCGCGAAGGCGAGTTCCGGCGTTAAATCGACGTTCGCCACGCCGCGAACGCCATCGGTTCCAAAGATGCGTCCCACTGTTAGCGTGCGCGCCCCGCCGCCACGAATTTCGCCGTGACGCGCAGGAGATTGGGAGCGACGGCGACGTTGCCGATTTCGATACCGCGGTCGTCCGTGGCAATCGGCCGCAGCATCGCATCGAACGTGGTCGGGGCGTTCGGCAGCGGCACGTCGACGCGCACGCTCGCGACACGACGCAGATCGCTCGTCGAAGCGCGTAGCGTCGCAGATTGCGGAAAGACGCCGATGTGGCCGACGACGACGCCGCGTCGCGATTCGCCGAGGTAGTGCACGGTTACCGGAACCGTACGCGCTTCGATGCGTTCGATCGAGAGCGTCACCGATGCCGGTGAGAGCGATTTGATTTCGAGCTTGGGTGCGATCACTTCGACGGGCACATTATAGACGCCGGGCTCGCGACCTTCGAGATTGAGCACCGCGCGTAGGTTCTCGCGCCGCAGTGGCGCCCCCGCGCGCGGAACGTCGACGGCAACGACGGCTTCGCGATCGGAGAAATGCGCGATCTCGTCGGCGCGCAAACCCGTCGTTCCGATCGGCACCGTCACTTGTTGCACGAACCGCGCCGCGATCACGGGATTTGGCGTGAGACGCAGATAGGTCCAGCCGAGCAACGCGATGGCGAGCGATAAAAGCTTTAGCGGTAAATTATTCCGAAGACGATCAAGCACGGGGGTTGACGAAATCTCCGCTCGTAGCGCCGGTCGCGGTGGCGGCGTTGCGACGGCGGCGACCGAAGCGCGGGCGCGCCGATAAGAGTTCGGGGCGCACGCTGCGCGACGCACGACAGCACGCGAGCAACACCGCCCGCAGGCGCGTTTCGTCGCCGAGCTCGCGCGAAAGTTTCCCCATGCGTGCGATCGAGATCGTTCCCGTCTGTTCTGAGATGACGAGCACCACCGCGTCGGTTTGCTCGGAGAGTCCGATCGCCGCGCGATGCCGCGTTCCCAGATGGCTCTCGGTCAACACATTTTCCGAAAGCGGCAGAAAGCAGCCCGCCGCTCCGACGAGCATCCCTTTGACGATCGCGGCTCCGTCGTGCAAGGGCGACCTCGGTGTAAAGATCGCGACGAGCAATTCGACCGACAGCTTCGCGTCGAGACGCGTTCCGCTCTCGACATATTCGCGGAGACCCGTCGCACCTTCGATCGCGACGAGCGCGCCGATGCGATTTCGCGAGAGCACGATCGCTGCGGCCGCGAGGGTCGAGACCGCCTCTTCGAGCGTGTGCGCGTTGCCCTCGGCGTCACGTCGCGCGATCATGCCGCCACGCCCGAGTTGCTCGAGCAAACGCCGCAGTTCGGGTTGGAAAACGATCGGCAAGGTGACCGCCGTTCCGACAAGCGCGAATTGCAAGATCGTCGCGAGGACCAAAAGGTGAAAGAGGTTGGCAAGCCCGAGCACGGCTGCAAGAACCGCGATGCCCAGAAGAATCGGGACGGCGCGCGTGCCGCGAATGAGCAAAAGCGCGTAATACACGAAGAGCGCGGTCGCGACGATATCGATCGCGTCGCTCACACCGAACGTCAGCGACGACATGAGGACCGCAAATTTCTCGATCATGCTGCGTCGTCCGCGAGGAGCGGCTCGAGAAACGTTTCGATGATGCGCGACGCATCGATTGTCGGTTCGCGCAAGAATGCGCCCGCAAATGCGGCCAGCGTCGCATCGGAGAATGCGACGAGCGGCTCGATCCGTCGGAACGACGGGCCACCCGTCTCGACGTCGATGAGCGCCAAGGCCACGAGCGGCGC
The DNA here is from genome assembly GCA_043743145.1 of Rhodospirillales bacterium. Taxonomy (GTDB): domain Bacteria; phylum Vulcanimicrobiota; class Vulcanimicrobiia; order Vulcanimicrobiales; family Vulcanimicrobiaceae; genus JANYGA01. The sequence goes on along the minus strand of JAYTXC010000015.1, from coordinate 1,254 downwards.
GGTTTGCGTCGCGTCGATCGCGATGACGATCGCGCCGTTATCATCGATGCGCGCGTCGCGGACGCCCATCGGGGACCCAGCACCGGCAAAGGCATCGAGCAGCGCACCCGAGCGATCGGCGAATCGGGGCACGACACGCAAGACGACGAGCGCGGGTTCGTCGACATACGCGTGCGTGGCACGTGCGATGGTCGCGCAGTCGGCCGCGGGCGCGAGTTCGGCGCTCGCGTAGGTCTGGCGCGCGCTCGCATTCCAGGATGTCACGGTCGCACCGAGCGAACCTAAGACACGCGTCCTATCTTCGCGCTCGCACGACGCGAGCACACCATCGAATATGACGCTGGCGAACCGTTTCACGATGGATTCCTTGCGAACCTGAGGCTCACGTATCTTTACACGCCCGAGCACGCGAGTCATGCGCGACGACGCACCCGGCCGACCCGCGCGTGTCGTGAGCGTGGGGCGCAATGCCGCCTGGATTTCTTTCGAGGATGAAGACGTCGTTCGGCTGGCTCAATTACGCAAGGGCCTCGAACGGCTCGCGCTCGTGCCGGGTGATCTCGTCGCTGCGTCGCGACTCGAAGACGAACGCGTGATCGTCGAACGCCGCGAGCCGCGCACCTTCGCGCTCGAACGCACGACGGCGGGCGGACGCACGAAAACGATGGCGGCGAATATCGATGGCATCGCAATCGTCGCGGCGCTCGCACGACCGGTGTTCCATCTCGCGATGATCGACGAACTGCTCGCCTTTGCGGAAATCCACGACATCGTCGCGCGGCTCATCTTCACCAAAGCCGATATCGCCGGTGACGTTGACGTGCCCGCGCTCGTGGCGACGTATGCGTCGCTCGGATACGTCACGCTCGTCGCGAATCCGAAAATGGGCATCGGCATGGACGCCGTCGAGGCTACGCTCGCCGGTCGGCGCACGCTCCTGATCGGACAATCGGGCGTCGGCAAGAGTTCGCTCTTCGGCGCGCTCGGGGGCACGGCCGACGTCGGCGACGTCTCGAAAATCGGTCGCGGCAAACAAACGACGACGACCGGTCGGCTCCACCGTTTCGCCGATGGGTTTCTCATCGATAGCCCGGGTGTCGGTGAATTCGAATTGCACGAGATCACGCCCGCGGAACTCACCATGGGCTTTCGCGAATTTGCCGCATTGCCGGGCACGTGTCGATTCTCCGATTGCGTCCATCGCGACGAGCCCGGGTGCAACGTCTCGACCGCAGCCGCGGGCGGCATCGTCGC
>JAYTXC010000014.1:0-12001 GCA_043743145.1 Rhodospirillales bacterium | reverse complement strand
CGCAAAACTCGACGTCGAGTTTTGCGAGCGTTTCGAGATGCGCAACCGCGCTCTCGGGTGTCCAGCCTTCGTTCGCATCGACGCGAAGCGTCCCGGTATACCGCGCGCGCATCGCTTCGAGAATCTCGAGATCGCCCGGGAATCCAAGCTTGACCTTGATGACGGGATGCTCCACGATCGCATCGAGTTTCGCGAGCATGTTCTCCGGCGTATCGATGCCGATGGTAAATGACGTGACGGGCGTGCGGGTTGGATCGCATCCGAAGAGTTGCCAGAGCGGCCGGCCCGCTTCTTGGCCGATGAGATCGTGCATGGCGATATCGAGCGCGCAGCGCGCGGCAGGTGCGAGCGTCGCGAGTTCGGTTTCGAGCGCGAAAGGATCGTCGCCGATCGGGTGGCGCGCGAGTTCGCCCGTGACGGCTGCGATCGCGTCACCGTAACGTGCCGAGGGAGCGCTTTCGCCGAGACCTTCGCGCCCGTTCCATGTGAGTCGTGCGAGCACGGTGTGTGCGGCCGTTGCCGTGCCGCGCGAGATCGTAAACGGATGGACGAGGGGCAACGCGAGTTCGGTAAGGGTCAGACGCACGAGCGCAGGCTTTCGCGGAAGCGGGATCGCTCCCCGCGCAGGGACGTCGCACGCAGGAGCGACATCCGCGGTCTGATATGGCCGTGAAGTACCGTACCTCGATCGTGTGGCTCCGTCGCGATCTCCGTCTCGACGATAACGTCGCACTCGCCCGCGCGGCGGCAGCGAGCGAGCGCGTGATCTGCGCGTTCGTGCTCAATCCGGCCCTGCTCCGTGGCGGCGAACTCGGCGCGCCGATCGTGGCGTTTTTCTTCGACGCACTGGCCGATCTGCGTGTGGATCTGCGCGCGACGGGAAGCGATCTCGCGCTGCTCGAGGGCGACTTTGCGGTCGAACTCGCGGCACTCGCGAAGCGCGTCGATGCGACGGCGATCTTCTACAATTGCGATTACGTTCCGAGCGCGCAGGCGCGTGATCAACGCGTCGTCGCGGCACTTCGTGCGGCCGGATGCGCGGTCGAAGCGTCGCTCGATCACGTGTACTACGGCGCCGATGAAACGCTCAAGGCCGACGGCAAGCCGTACACTGTTTTCACGCCGTACAAACGGCGCTGGCTCGCGCGCCATGATGAAGATCCGCGTCCGCCGGTCGCATCGCGCGAGGCGAGCGCGAAAAAGCTCGCGACGGCCGCGGCGATCGGTACGACACGCGATGTGCCCGAACCCGAGGTCTACGGTCACGCGCGGTCGTCGCTGTACGCGCGTGGTGGCGCGTCGCATGCGCGGCGCGTGCTCGCCGATTTTTTAACGACGCGTGCGGGTGCTTACGCGGACGATCGCAATTTTCCGGCCGTCCCGGGAACGTCGTATCTCTCGCCACACTTGCGCGCCGGGACGATCGGGATTCGGACGTGCGTGTTCGCCGCATTGCAGGCGCGCGAGGAGCACCGTGGCGGGCGCGCGACCGGCTATGATACGTGGCTCTCCGAACTCGTGTGGCGCGACTTTTACCAGCAGATCCTCGCAAATTTTCCGCACGTCGCAACCGAGCCGTTTCTCGCCGATGCAAAGCGACTTGCATTTCGCGATGCGCCCGCGGAATTCGATGCTTGGGCGCAGGGCCGTACGGGCTATCCGATCATCGACGCGGCGATGGTGCAACTCAACACGACGGGGTGGATGCACAATCGATTACGGATGATCGTCGCATCGTTCTTTACGAAGGACCTTCTCCTGGATTATCGGTCGGGCGAACGCTACTTCGATCGCATGCTCGTCGATAGCGAGCTCGCAGCAAACAACGGCGGGTGGCAATGGTCGGCTTCGACGGGTACCGATGCTGCGCCGTATTTCCGTGTCTTCAACCCGCTCTTGCAGAGTCAGAAATTCGATCCCGATGGCCGGTTCATCAAGAGCATGTTGCCAGCGCTTGCGAGGCTCGATGGTGATGCGCTGCACGCGCCCTGGACACTCGCACCATTGCAAGCCGAGGCGATCGGGTTTCGCATCGGTCGCGACTACCCCGAGCCGATCGTCGATCATGGAAGAGCGCGCGAACGTGCGCTCGCGCTCTACGCACCAGTCATGGGAAAAGCGGCGCGTGTCAAGACTTGACCGACGTGGGATACTTACAGCGACGATAACTGCGCTCGTTCGCGTACTTGCTTTGGTGTGGGACCAATGTACTACCCCAGGGAGCATCAGCTCTGGATACGACACCGTTTTGGCCTCCGGTTGAAACTACGTGGCGCCCAGGCCGCACCCACCTGCTAACGCAGGTCTTTACCCGGGCATGCAGACGGCAGTGTGGTTGTTGTCACTTCGGTCCCGAAGGGCACTCTTTGCAGAGTGCCCTTTCTTCTCGTTAAACGGGCGCGGCGAGCGCGCGTGCGCGGAGTGTCGCAAAGCGACCGAGTGCGTCGTGATACGCGCCGCGCTCGCCCCCATCACCGACCTCCAAAACGACGCAACCACGAAACCGTTTGAGCGCGCGGATGAGCGCCTGCGCTTCGTCGTCGCCGTCGGTCGCGAAGCGCGCGATCGACGCGATTCGATACGCCGCGATGACCGACTCGTCCAAGAGTGAGGTCGGATCGCCATGCGAGCCCGTCGACGAGCAATCGACTTGGAAGCGCAACCAAGCGCTATCGACGTCATTCGCGGCGCGCTTGGCATCATTGGCGCTCGCGATGATCGTGCCGGGCACGTTGCGCAGCGCGAGCGTGACGTTCGCGCGTTTGGCGTCTTTCGCACGCCTCTTGAGTCGGCCGACGAATGCACTCCACGCGGATGGATCTTCGCTCGCAAGCGGTGCGCGTACGATCGCAATCGGCGCGCCGAGCATCGACGCGATCTCGAGCCAGGATTCGCCGCTGTCTCCCATGAGTTCGGCTGCGTCGATCGCGGCGACGGCGAGTCCGAGGTCGGTCGCGACTTTTTTGAGCTGTGCGCAATGCTCGGCGTCGGTCCGCGTGAAGTGCTCGCTTGCAAAAACGACGGCGTCGACTTCGAGTTCGTTGGCGGCGAGATCGAGCCACTCGAGTTGCGTGATTTCACGGGCGACGAACGCGCGTGCGAATGCGGCGCTCGAGGAAGCGATCTTCATGCGTTTTTGCGTTCGGGCGTTGCGGCCGCGCTCCCGCTGGGCGTTGCGGGCGCGCTTACGCCGGGAGCAGCTGATTCGCGGCGGGCACCCCCGTTGGTGTGGGCGAACGTTCGACGGGTGAAGCACGACGTCGGCGGTACGGCAATCGATGTTACGATCGCGCGCGACCAACACACGTTCGCGCCGTGGGAAGTCCGCGTCGACGCGCTCATGCGCGCGCTGACGGATCCGACGCGAACGGGCGGCCCCGTCATGCTCGTCGATGAGTTGCGGCGCGGTATCGAGTCGCTGAAACCCGAAGATGACACGAACCTCGGATACTACGAAAAGTGGCTGCTCTCGATGCTCGTCATCTTGGACGAACGCGGGACGATCGATGCGGCGAGCGTGCGGCGTCGCGCGACAGAGATTTCGAGCGAACTGCGCGATCACGACCACGACGAGCATGGAACGTGAGCGCTCCGCGTTTTGCCGCTGGCGATGACGTGCGCGTCCTCGATCTCGCGCGCGCGGGCCACGTTCGCACGCCGCGTTACGCGCGTGGAAAATGCGGTGTGATCGAGCGATTTTGCGGTGCATTTCGAAATCCCGAAGACCTCGCGTACGGCCGCTGGGATGGTGCGCCGGTCCCGCTCTATCGTGTGCGATTCCGTCTCGCTGACGTGTTTCCAAGCGGCGCGGACGGCGCGCCCGGCGATACGATCGACGTGGAGCTTTACGAACATTGGCTCGCCCCGGAGAAGACGTCGTGATCGACCGCGCGTTCGAGGCGCTCGAGGCGGCATTCCGCGAAGCGCTCGTCGCGCGTGGGATCGTGACGGATGCCGAGATCGTCGAGCGCATCGAGGTGCTCTACGGTCGGACGCCGGCACTCGGCGCGCGCGTCGTCGCTCGCGCGTGGTTCGATCCCGCATACAAGGCCCGGCTTCTCGCCGATGGGAGTGCCGCGGTCTGCGAGTTGCTCGAGATCGATATCGGTACGCTCAAACTCATCGTGGTCGAGAACGTCCCGGGCGTGCACAATGTCATCGTCTGCACGCTCTGCTCGTGCTATCCGCGGATGCTCATGGGCGTACCGCCGGATTGGTACAAAAGCGTGATCTATCGCGCGCGCGTGGTCCGCGATCCGCGCGGCGTCCTCGCAGAATTCGGGCTCGCGCTTCCGCCGGGCGTCGCGGTGCGCGTTCACGACAGCACGGCCGACATGCGCTACATCGTTCTTCCCGCTCGACCGGCCGGTTCCGAGCACCTCGACGAGGCCGCATGCGCGGCGCTCGTGACGCGCGATACGATGATCGGCGTCGCCGTTCCGCGCCTCGCGACCTGACGGGCTCGGGCGGCGCAACGTCGAACGCATCGCGCGATGCAACTGCTCGAATCGTCGCTCCTCGCCGACCAAGATCCGGAACTTCACGCCGCGATTGCAGCTGAGGAAAAGCGCCAACGCGTGAACCTCGAGCTCATCGCGTCGGAAAATTATACGAGTCTCGCCGTGCGCGAAGCCTCGGCTTCGGTGCTCACGAACAAGTACGCCGAAGGCTATCCGGGCAAACGCTATTATGGCGGCTGCGAGCATGTCGACGTTGCGGAACAACTCGCAATCGATCGTGCGAAAGCGCTTTTTAAAGCCGAGCACGCAAACGTTCAGCCGCATGCGGGCGCGCAAGCAAACACGGCCGTCTTTCTCGCCGCGCTCAAGCCCGGTGACACGATCATGGGGCTCGCGATCGATCACGGCGGCCACCTCACGCACGGCACCAAAGTAAGTTTGAGCGGAAAGTATTACAACGCGGTCGCGTACGGCGTGAAGCGCGATACCGAACTCATCGATTACGATCAGATGTGTGCGCTCGCACGCGAACATAAGCCAAAACTTCTCATCGCGGGTGCGAGTGCATATCCGCGCACGATGGATTACGCACCGTTCGCGGAGATCGCGAAAGAGATCGGCGCGCTCTTCCTCGTCGATATGGCGCACATCGCTGGGCTCGTCGCCGTGGACTTGCATCCTTCGCCCGTGCCGCTCGCCGATTTCGTGACGACCACGACGCATAAAACGCTCCGCGGGCCGCGTGGAGGCCTCATCCTCACGACGGCAGCGCATGCCGCCGCGATCGATAAAGCGGTCTTCCCCGGCATTCAAGGCGGCCCGATGATGCAGACGATCGCGGGCAAAGCGGTGGCCTTTGGCGAGGCGCTCAAACCCGACTTCGTCGCGTATCAACGGCAGGTGCTCGTCAACGCGAAAGCGATCGGCGAAGAACTGCAACGCGCGGGTGCGCGTCTCGTCGCCGGCGGCACCGACACACATCTGATCCTCGTCGATCTCGGGCCGAAGAACTTAACGGGTAAAGCGGTTGAAGGGTATCTCGACGAAATTCAAATCACCGTCAACAAAAATGGCATCCCCTACGATCCGCAAAAGCCCGCGGTGACGAGCGGAATCCGCATCGGGTCGCCCGCGATCACGACGCGCGGCATGGGCGAAGCCGAGGCGCGCGAGATTGGCAAGATTATCGGCGCGGCACTCGACGACGTCGGCGCGCGTGCGAAAATGGACGAACTTCGCGGTCGCGTCAACGAATTGACTTCGCGGTACGACGTGCCGTAAAACGGTCGTCGGTCGATCGCGCCCCTAGGTGCAGTGCTGCTTGTCGAACGTGAATCCCGCGTTTGCACCCAGAAGTCGCAGTTCGCAGCCGGCGAGAACGAAGGTGCGATCGACGTAGGCCGCGGAGCTCTTGAGATCGGTATCGCTCGAACTGTGCTCGATATGAAGAACGACGCGGCCACCCTGCACGTGCCACGTCCCCGTTTGAATGGTCGTCTGCCCGCGCTCGGCCTCGGGTCGTTGCGTATATCGCGACGAGCCCGACCGTAAGCGTGCGCGACCATCGGCGCGCAGCGACAACTCGAGGCGCACGACGCTCGCGCCCGTCACGTGCGTGGCGACGTAGGTGCCGGTAAATGGCGAAGCGAGTTGCTTCGCCGCATTCGCTGGCGCGATCGAACTGCCGAGCGCAGCGAAGAGCGCGAATGCGAACCCGAGCGTTGCGACCGTTCCACGGTAGCGATGCGGTGTAGAGCCTTCGATCATGCGTTCTCCCAGAATTCGAGTCGCCTTGAATTCGCGTCGGCGCAGTTGGCCCCCCCGTCAAGCCCCGACGCTGCGAGGCAGCGCATCGATGCCAGGTCGCTCCGCGCGAACCCGTGAACGGCGCGGCATGCGCGAACCCGTCGTCGTTTCGCACCCGGCCGTTGCGGATCGACTCGCACGTATCCGCGATATCGCAACGCCGATGCCGGTCTTTCGTCGGCTCGTTGAAGAGCTCGGCATCTTTCTCGCTTACGAGGCGACGCGCGATCTCGCAACGCGCCCCGATCGTGCGCAGACGCCGGTCGGCCCCGCTGAGGTGATGCGTCTGGCCACACCACCCGTCGTCGCGCCGATCTTGCGCGCGGGCCTCGGACTCTTACCGGGCTTTCTGTCGGTCATCGACGGCGCGATCGTCGCGCACTTGGGATTCTTTCGCGATCCCCAAACGCTCGAGGCTGTTCCCTACTACGCGAACCTTCCCGCCGATCTCCGCGGCACGGCCGTCTTCGCACTCGACCCGATGCTTGCGACGGGCCATTCGGCGGCGGCCGCTCTCGATGTGCTCGCCGAACGCGGCGCGCGCGAGCCCGCGTTGCTCTGCCTTCTCGCCGCACCCGAGGGCATCGCGCACCTGCGTGAGCGCCATCCTGATGCCCGTATCGTCACGTGTGCGATCGATGCGGGGTTGAACGAGCATGGGTATATCGTTCCCGGCCTTGGCGATGCCGGCGACCGCATGTTCGGCAGCGCGTCGTCGGTGCCAACGGGCTATCGGCGCACGGGAAGCGGATCGGAACCGGACGCGGAGGGGAGCACGGCGTAGTATCCGTGTTGAGATGACTGCATCGCGACCCGGTTGGGACGAATATTTCATGGAAGTCGCGCGAACCGTTGCGACACGCGCCACGTGTCCGCGCGCGAGTGTGGGCGCGGTGCTGGTTCGCGAACACCGGATCCTCACGACCGGGTACAACGGCGCACCGCGTGGCGTGGCGCACTGCTCCGAGATCGGGTGCGAGATGGTGAGCGGGCATTGCGTGCGCTCGACGCACGCGGAGGCAAACGCGGTCGTTCAGGGCGCATTGCACGGTGTCGGGCTCAACGGGGCGACCGCGTACTGCACGCACCAGCCGTGCGTGAACTGCGCGAAGCTGCTCATTAGCGCGGGCGTCGTGCGGATCGTGTACGCATCGACATACACCGATGCTTTCGCACAGTCGTTGCTCGCCGAAGCGGGCGTCGCGCTGGCATACTTCGGGTCGCTCGAGCGTGTGACGGCAGAGTCGCATCTGTGAAAGTCGCGTTCCCGTATCTCTATGCGCTCGCGTTCGTTACATCGTTCGTCACGGCGTTTCTCGCGACGCCGCAGATCCGCAAGCTCGCACTCAAAGTCGGCGTGCTCGATGCGATCGGCGAACGTCGGATGCACACGGAACCGAAGCCACGCATCGGTGGCATTGCGGTCTATCTCGGGCTCGCATTTTCGCTCTTCGTGACGATCGGCTTCGCCCTCCACACGACGCTCTTCCACAAAGCCAACGACACGCAAGATTTCTTCGGACTGCTCTTCGGATCGACGCTCATCATGCTCGTCGGTGTGTGGGACGACATCATGGGGATGCGCCCGCGCAATAAATTTATCGCGCAGATCGTGGTCGCCGTCGTCTCCATGATCTATGGCTTCCACATTCCGGGCTTCGAAATTCCCGGCACCGATCACTACGTCAATTTACCATTTTGGATCGACTATCCGATCACGCTCGTGTGGTATCTGGGCATGATGAACGCGATTAATTTTCTCGACGGACTCGATGGGTTGCTTTCCGGCGTGACCGCGATCTCGGGCATCTTTCTCTTCGCGATCGCGGCCGGTCACGGGCAGGCGGGCGCGGCGCTCGTGCTCTGCGGTCTCATCGGCGGGGCGCTCGGTTTTCTCCCGTACAATTTCAATCCCGCGAAGATCTTTCTCGGCGATACGGGCTCGCTCTTCATCGGCTACGTCTTCGCGACCGTGTCGCTCCTCATTACGGCAAAGATCGCGGTGACGGTGAGTCTGCTCGTGCCGCTCCTCGCGCTCGCGCTTCCCGTCGTCGATACGGCGGCGGCAATCTTCCGGCGTTTCCGCGCCGGCAAAGCGATTACGGAAGCGGATCGCGGACACTTCCATCACATTCTCGTCTTCCGTTTCGGGCTCAACGTGAAGCAGGCCGTGCTCCTGATTTGGGGTGTCTGTTTCGTGCTCGGAGCGGCGGCGTATTGGCTCTCGCGCGCGGATAGCGCGCACCAACATCTCGCCGGAATTCTGTAGGCTTTTCGTGACTCGACCGCTCCGCGTGATGACCGTTTTCGGCACGCGCCCCGACACCATCAAAATGGCACCCGTCGTACGCGCCCTCGCCGCGGCAGGGCCCGCGATCGTGCCGATCGTGTGTGTCACGGCGCAACATCGGCAGATGCTCGACGATTTGCTCGCGCTCTTTGCGATCGTGCCGGATTACGATCTCGATATCATGCGTCACGATCAAACGATCACGCAGATCACGACGCGCGTGCTCGAGGGCATGGAGCCCGTCTTGCGCGACGCGCAGCCCGACGTCGTACTCGTGCACGGTGATACGTCGACGTCGACCGCCGCTGCGCTCGCCGCGTTCTATGCGAAAATTCCGGTCGGTCACGTGGAAGCGGGATTGCGCACGACGACGGCCTTCGAACCGTTTCCCGAAGAGATGAATCGCCGACTCACCGGTCGCATCGCGTCGTATCATTTTTCGCCGACGTCGCGCGCGCGTGCGAATCTCGAACGCGAGAATGTCGCGCCGAGCGATATCATCGTCACGGGGAATACCGTGATCGATGCGTTTCTCGCGGTTGCCGAAAAAGATGTCGCATTCGAAGAGCCCGCGTGGGCGGGGCTCGATCCGACGAAACCGTGGATTTTCGTCACCGCGCATCGCCGCGAGAATCACGCGAAGATGGCAGAGATTTGCGATGCTCTCGCCGATATCGCGGCGCTCCCACAGAAGCCGCAGATTCTGTGGCCGGTGCATCCGTCGCCGCACGTCTCCCCGATCGCACACGCGCGTCTCGACGGCGTCGCGGGCATCAAGCTCGTCGACCCGTTAGGGTACGACGTGACGGTTCACAGCATCAAACGATCGACACTCGTGCTCACCGATAGTGGTGGGCTACAAGAAGAAGCGCCGTGCCTGGGCAAGCCCGTCCTCGTGATGCGCGACGAAACGGAGCGTCCCGAGGGCATCGATGCGGGCACGCTCGAGCTCGTGGGTCCGCATCGCAGCGCGATCGTCGGGGCGACACGCCGCTTGCTCGAAGACGATGTCGCATACGCACGTATGGCGCGGGCGAACAATCCCTACGGGGACGGCCGCGCCGCCTCGCGCATCGTCGCGTGGTTACTCGCGCGGCGACGTGAGGGAATGTTCCCCGAACCCTTTACCGTCGCGCGCTCCTAACGGAGCTCGCGACGTTACCGCGAGCGTCCGACGCTGCTGATCGTCCCCGTCGTCGTCGTGACGGAAATGGAGACGGTCGCTCGTTGGCCGATCGTATCGGTTACGACGATGGTACACATGCCCGCGGCGACCGGCGTGACCGCGATCGAAGCGGTCGGTCCGTTCGCGGTCGCGGGTGAGAAGGTCGCGATGCCGGTGCAACTTGTGGGCGCCACGCTCGACGCGTTGAACGCGCCGCCGTAGCCGGTCTCGGTCGCCTTAAACATTTGCGCCGCAGCGCTCGTAAACGAGAGTGAGGCGGGCGATACCGTGAGAACTTGCGGCGCCGGGGCTGGGGCCTGCGTCGGGGTTGCGGTCTGAGCGGGTGTCGGTGTTGGCGACGGCGTCGCGGTTGTGTTCGTGGGCACGGCAGTGGCCGTCACGGTCGTGGGCGTTGCCGTCGACGATGGTGGGGGAGGGGTAGCGGCGATGGGGGCCGCCGTTGGAGGGAGAGGCGGGCCAGCCCCGGGCGACGATCCGCCGCCGGAGCAGCCGACGAAGGCCGCGAGCGCGGCGATGGCAAGAGGGCGAGTCGGGAACATCCGTCGATCCTTCGAAGCGCGACCGTTGCATTCGTCACGGTTGCGAATGTGGGTCCATATCTTTCTTCGGCGACGGTATGGCCGACGGCCACCGCACTGATCGCTTGCTCGCGTGCGACGAGCCCGGTTCCGAGGAATGCGTGCCGGGTTAGCGGCCGCGCACGCTCGGGCTGATCGTCGTCGAGGTCACGGCGATCGCGACGTTGGCCTTTTGACCACTCGCATCGATTATCACGATCGTGCAGCCACCTGCGGCCGCTGGCGATACGGCGAGCGCCACGTTCGACACCGTTCCAGAAGCTCGTGAAAATGTCGCGATCCCCACGCACGTCGTGCTCGACGCGGTGAGCGCGCACCGTCGACGTCCGAACGTGCGTCCGGCTTTCGTCGCGGACTACGTGCGAATCGCACCTCCACCATATGGATGCGACATGCGAGGAGGGTTCGCAGTTTCGGTTCCCCAACAGGGCATTCGCCGTGCCAGAGGACCTTTTGCGTGCTTATTTCGATCGCAAGCGGCCAATGGTGGTATGGTCGATCGTCTTTGCCGTCCTAGCGGGTCTCGTCGTTTCGACGAGAGCCCCGATCGCGGGAATCGCGCTGGTCTTTGGGACTGGCTGCGGCATCGCGAACGCATTGCTGACAATGCGTGGAAACGAACGACTCGTCGACCATAAAAGCGTCGCAATGTTCGTCTTTAGCAGTATCTTACGGATCGGCGTTTTCGGTATAGTCCCGGTGGAGTTTGCACTGCACGGTCCGTGGTGGACTATGATCGCGTACTTTCTTGGGTTTTTTACGCCACTCGCGCTCTACACCGTGCTCGTCGCGCGCGCCGTTCGGACAGGATAACGTTGAAAGAGGGAATCGGTTCGCATAGTCTGTGGTCGCTGCCGCTGGTCGGCAACGTGCACAGCGATACCATTCTCACGACGTGGCTCGCCATGGCCGTGGCGCTGGTCCTCCTCGCGATCGTCGGTCGGAGCTATAAGTCGCCCGTCGCCGGCAAGACGCAGACCGTCCTCGAAGGCGTGATCGATTACATCTCGGACATGGTGTACGGTTCTCTCGGTAAGCGCGGCGAACCGTTCGTCCCGTTCTTCATCGCGATGTTCATTTTTATTTTTCTCCTGAACCAATTCGGTGTCTTTCCGTTCAAGGCACTCGGATTGCCGTTCGGTGGCTCGCCAACGGGCGACATTAATACGACGATCCCGCTCGCGCTCATCGTATTCTTTCTCATTCAATTCATGACGATCAAGCTCAAAGGCCTCGGCGGGTACGCGCACCTTTTCAAGCCGATCTTCTTGGCCCCGATCAATATTCTCGAGGAAGTCGTTCGACCCGTTACGCTCGCAGCGCGTCTCTTCTTTAATATTTTCGTCGGCGAATTGCTCTTCATCATCATCGCGTCGATCGTCAATGCGAAGGTAACGGTCGGGCCCGTCAACCTTTCGATCGTGGTCAGCGTGTTGCCGTTTTTCATTCAGTTCTTCAATTTCTTCGTCGGCACGGTTCAAGCGTTCGTCTTCACGTTGCTGGGCATCGTGTATCTGTCTTTAGCGATCGGTGAGGAGCACTAGCTCCTCACCGATCGCTAAAGACACCGTTTGCCGAGTTCGAAGCTACGAAGTTTGCTTTAAAAAAGCGTCCTTCAAGCAGTCATCTATCCAACGTCGTCTCACTCATCCGCGAAAGGTTCCTACCGTGACTTCAGAGA
>JAYTXC010000013.1:0-6792 GCA_043743145.1 Rhodospirillales bacterium | reverse complement strand
GTAACGTACGGCCGCAGATCGGCCGTTGCGACGGAAACGTACACCGGATCGCCCGCGTCATACGCCACGGCGCCCTCTTCGACGTGAAGATCGACGAAGAGTGACCGCTCGCCTTCGACGTGGACGCGCAGCGCCGCCCCCAGCCGCGCGACGTCGACGACGCGGCCCGCGAATTCGTACACCGCACCGCTCGGCGTGCGCGAGAGCGTCGCGCGCCATGGATCGAAGGCGGCGAGCGTGCGCGCACCGGCCGTCTCGATTTCGACGAGATTCGTTCCGCAAAACCGCGCCACGAATTCACTCGCGGGATGCCGAACGAGTTCCGCCGACGTCGCGACTTGAACGATCTCACCGGCGTTCATCACCGCAATCCGATCGCCGAGCACGCGCGCGTCTTCGTAATCGTGACTGACGACGATCGTCGGCGTGTTGAGCCGCGCGAGGATCGAACGCAACTCCAAACGGATCCGCGATCGATGTTCGACGTCGAGTGCGGCGAGCGGTTCGTCGAGAACGAGCGCGTGCGGTTGTGTCACGAGCGCTCGTGCGATCGCGACGCGCTGGCGTTCGCCGCCGGAGATCTCCGTCGGTCGGCCGTCCAAAAGCGCCTCGATCCGTAAGAGCGCGACGGCGTCATGTATCCGCCGCTCGCGTTCGGCTACGGCGATACCGCGCACGCCGAAGGCAATATTGTCGCGCACCGAGAGATGCGGGAAGAGCGCGTACTGCTGCAAGACGTAGCCGATCCGACGTCGCTCCGGCGGCCGATCGATGCGGGCGCTCGCGTCGAAGAGCGTCTCATCATCAAGAACGATGCGGCCACCCTCAGGCTTGCGGATCCCGGCGAGCATCGAGAGCAACGTCGATTTTCCGCAGCCTGAAGGCCCGATCAACACCAGCGTTTCGCGGCCAACGTCGAGCGCGACGCGGAACGCAAAATCCGGAAGCGTTGCCCGAAGATCGAACGTTAACATCGAATCACGACGTGCGCCCGCGATCGGCGAGCCGCACGGCGAAAAGTAAAACGAACGCGACGGTAAGCAAGAGCGCCGACATCGCGACGGCGAGTTCGAGACTCGAGTCGAGCGCGGTGTAAATCGCGAGCGGCAACGTCTGCGTCGTGTTTGGAAAGTTGCCGGCGAAGACGATCGTCGCCCCAAACTCACCGAGCGACCGCGCCCAACATAAGACCGCACCCGAGAGCAAACCCGAAAATGCGAGCGGTAGCGTCACGCGCACGAACGCGTTCGCGGGTGTCGACCCAAGCGTGCGCGCAACGCTAACGAGATCGTGGTCGACACCTTCGAACGCTTGTTTCGCGCTGAAGATGAAAAATGGGGCACCCGTAAAAATTTGCGCGAGGATCACGGCGAGCGGCGTGAACGGTATCGTGATGCCGAGTGCGTGAAGTGTCGGGCCCGCGAGCCCCGATCTCCCGAACACAAGCAACAATCCGACGCCCGCAACCGCGGGCGGAACGACGATCGGCATTTGCATCAACGTCTCGACCGTACGCGCGAAGCGTCCGCGCGCACGCGCGAGCCAATAGGCGAGCGGCGTGCCGATCGCGATGCTCGCGACGAGTGCGACGATCGACGTCTTGAGACTCAACGCGAGCGCGCCAAAGGCTTGCGGGCTCTGCAATTTCGCAACGAGCACCGGCAGCGGTAGGCGAAGGAAGACCGCCACGAGCGGCAGCAAAAAATACGCGAGCGCGAGCGTCGCGAGAACGAGGAGCCACGCCGGGATCGATCCCGCGCGAGGTCCGCGCCGTCGCGACCGTGGGGCGCTTGCTATCACGCCAAATAGGGCTCGTGCGGCGCGACGGGTACGAGAATCGCATCCATGCGCGCGAAGAGCGACGCGTCGATATCGAGATCGGCCGCCGCAACATTATCGTCGACGTGCTCCGTCTTCGTCGCGCCAACGATCACGCTCGTCACTTCCGGGCGGCGTAAACACCAGGCGAGCGCGAGACGCGCGAGCGTTGTCCCCGCTTCTTCGGCAAGCGGTTTGCAGCGCGCGACCGCATCGAGGACCGGCTGCGTGAAGTAATCTTCCATCATGTCTTTTGAGGCGCCGGCCGCGCGCGTGCCCGCGGGCGGCGTCTTCGCATCGCCGTATTTTCCCGTGAGGATGCCCATTGCGAGCGGCGACCAGACGACGTTGCCCAGGCCATAATCGCCGCACGTCGGCAAGACGCGTTCTTCGATCCGGCGCCACAACGCGCTATATTGCGGCTGGTTGCTCACGGGCTCGGCCCACCCACGCGCGCGTGCGAGCGCGACCGCCGCAGCGATTTGGTCGGCGTTCCATTCCGAGACACCCCAATACAAGATCTTCCCCTGCCGCACGAGATCGTTCATGACCGAAACGGTTTCTTCGAGCGGCGTACTGCGATCGTAGCGATGGCACTGGTAGAGATCGACGTAGTCGACGCCAAGCCGCTTGAGGGAAAGATGACACTGCTCGGTCACGTGCTTGCGCGAGAGTCCGCGATCGTTCGGGCCGTCGTTCATCGGGAAGAAGACTTTGGTTGCGAGCACGATGCTCTCACGCCGAAAATCTGCGATGGCACGCCCGACAACTTCTTCCGAGCGGCCACGGGCGTACACGTTCGCCGTATCAAAAAAAGTGATGCCTTTTTCATACGCGCGCACGATGCACGCGCGCGCCATATCTTCTTCGACCGCACCACCATACGTGAGCCATGAGCCGAGTCCGACGACGGAGAGTTTGACGCCCGAGCGTCCGAGGTTTCGATAACGCATACCTTACGCTCCGCGCCGCGCTTGCGTTCTCCTTCGCTCGCTTCGCCTGCTCCTTAGATCGTGCAGTCGACTTCCGCAAGCTCGGATCGATCCACATCTTCGAGCGCAGGCTCAGCCGTCGGCGGCCGTTCGAACACCGCGCGCTCGCGAATGAAGAGCCGCGAGCCATCGGATGCGCGGCGATCGTGTTCACGCGCACGCTCAAAGAGCGTTGCATCGTAGCCATCTTCGGCGCGTGGAATCGAGCGCGCGAACCCGAGTTCGAGCAGCGCATCGAGATTGTCGGTTTTGGGTGTGATACCACGGCGCAAAAGGGCTTCGATCGCTTCGGTGGTGTGAACTGTCTGAGGCACAGTAGTAAGACGCATTCCGCGCTCGGAACGTTTACAAACTTCGACAAACGCCCAGGGAGTCGAACGTACGTTCGCACTCCGCCGCCACCCGTTAGTTCGTAACGAGCCCATTATTCGGAGTCCTCCTTTCGTCCCGACGTCGCCGACATCGCATCGACGCGGTCGCGCATCATCGTCGATCCTTCCGCAAATGCCGCAGACGCTTCGGCATGCATCGTCTGCATCGCGTCTTCCCAGAGTTCTTGATAGTGTCGCGTACTGAGCATGTCGAACGTTCGCGGACGCGGGAGATCGATCTCGATCGTGCGAGCGACACGCGTCGGTTTGTCGGTCATTAAGAGTAACCGATCGCCGAGGAAAATCGCTTCTTCGATCTCGGAGGTCACGAAGAGATTCGTAACCCGCGTGTCGTCGAAAAGTTTGAGATACTGCTCTTGCATCAGTTCGCGCGTCATCGCATCGAGGCCGCGGAACGGTTCGTCCATCAGCATGAGCTTCGGTTCGTTGATGATGGCGCGAGCGAGTTCGGCGCGCCGCTGCATACCGCCCGAAAGATGACTCGGGTAGCGATCCGCAAATTCGCGTAGGCCGACCGATTCGAGCAGCTTGCGCGCACGGTCGCGCGCTTCAGGCGGACGCAGAGACCCACGCGAAAGCGGTCCGAACATGACGTTATCGATCACCGTCATCCATGGAAAGAGCGCCGTTTCTTGGAAGACGACGAGTCGCTCCGGGTCGGGCGACGTGACGCGCTTGCCATCGAGGATGATCTCGCCCGTGGTCGGCGACTCGTAGCCCGCGATCATATTGATCAGCGAGGTTTTTCCGCATCCCGACGGGCCGACCATCACGGTGAGCGACCCGCGTTCGACGGTAAACGAGCAGTCGGCGACGATCGTCGTATCGTTATCGAAAGTCTTGGAGACGTTACGTAGTTCTAACATTAGAAGCGGCTCGTCCACGGCATGACGCGCTTCCCGATATACCGGATCAACGTACTCGAAAGATACCCAGCGATTCCGATGCTGATCATACCCACGATGATCGGTGGGAACGATCCGGCGACGTACGCCTCCCACGTGAGATACCCAAGCCCGTTCTTCCCGGCAATGATTTCCGCGGCAACGAGAACCGACCACGTGATTCCCATGCCGACCGCCATGCCGGTAAAGATCGACGGGAGTGCGCCGGGAAGAATGATGCGCCGGAACACGAGCAACGGCCGAGCACCGAGCGAGACGGCCGCTCGCTGATAGCGTTGGTCGATCGCGCGCACGCCGTTGATCGTGTTGATGAGAACGGTGAAAAACGCGCCGAGGAAAACGACGAAATAAATGCTCGACTCCGTCGTCGGCCAGAAAACAATCGCGATCGGTACCCACGCGAGCGGCGGGATCGGACGGAGCACTTCGAACGTCGAAAACGAGAGATCGTAGAAGCGTCTGTTCCAGCCCATGAAGAGTCCGAGCGGGATTCCGATGATCTGCGCGATCGCGAACCCGATGAACACGCGCTGGAAACTTACGACCCAATCCATTCCGTATTTCGGATCGTGGACGAGCGCTGCGAATGCGATAGCGACTTCCGCCGGCGCGGGAATACGCGCGACGAGCGGCAGGTGAATCGACACCGCAATCTGCCAGAGCACGAAGAACGCGAGGATGCCGGCCGCACCGCGCGCCGTATGAATATTGGCGAATGATTTCAGCGTTTTGGAACTCCAACCGGCTACGTTGCCGGCTGGAGATGCGGCTACACTCGTTGCCATGTTGGCATCATCCTTTCATCGCTCGTCATGCGAGCTCACGCTCTCCGAGTGCGAACGCTTTTTGCGCTTCCTCGTGAACGGCGGCAGCGACTTGCTGCTTGAGCAATAGGTATTCGGGGCTCGACATGATCTTGTACGTCCGCGGGCGCGGCAGATCGATCTTGATGATCATTTTCGCGCGCGCCGGTCGGCTGGTACAGACCACGACGCGATCGGCGAGGAAGATCGCTTCTTCGAGATCGTGCGTGATGAAAAACACGGTTTTGCGAGCCATGTCGTAGAGCTGAAGCATGTGCTCGTGCATCACGCTCTTACTCATCGCATCGAGCGCGCGGAACGGTTCGTCTAACAGCAGGACGCGCGGATCGTTGATCAACGCCCGTACCAATTCGACGCGGCGCTGAACGCCCGACGATAGTTTACGCGGATAGGCGTCGTCGACGTCGTTGAGCCCGACCTTGCGTAAGAGCGCGCGGCCGGCATCGCGCGCTTCGGCACGATTCATGATGCCTTGCGCGAGCGGACCGTACGTTACGTTATCGAGAACGGTCTTCCACGGGAACAACGCGCCGTTTTGAAAGACCACCACGCGATCGGAACCGGGGCGAAGTTTTTGCGTGGCCGAGGCGATCACTTTTCCATCGAGCAATATCTCGCCGTCCGTGATGCCGTCGAATCCCGCTAGGCCGTTGAGGAGCGTCGTTTTGCCGCACCCCGACGGTCCGACGACGACGAGAAATTCGCCGGCTTCGATCTCGAGATTCCAATCGTCGACGGCGACGACACGTGCGCCACCGGGGTCGTACACTTTGCTCACATGGCGTAGCGAAATCGCTCCACCGTGTCCGCGTGTGTCGAACGTTGCCGCAGCCGCGGCCGGCTCCGTACCGTTCACGCGGTTTGCCACGCCATGAGTTTGTTTCCAACCCAGCGCACGCCGGCGCTCGAGAGAAACCCGACAAACCCGAGCGTGACCATCCCGATGACGATCGTCGATGTTTGAAGTTGCACGTACGAATTGAGGATGAGATAGCCGAGCCCGGCGTCGCCTGCGATCATCTCTCCGGCAACGAGTGAGAACCACGCGACGCCCATCGCGATTTGTAAGCCGGTAAAAATGAAGGGCAACGCTCCGGGAAAGATCACGTGCACGAGCACTTGCCGGTTATTGGAACCGAGTGAATATGCTGCGCGGATATACGATTCATCGATCGAAACGACGCCGAGCATCGTGTTGAGGACGGTTGCGAAAAACGCCGCAATCCACGTGAGAAAGATCATCGCCGGTTCTTGGCCCGGCATCATCAAGATCGCGAGCGGTACCCACGCCATCGGCGGTATCGGGCGAATCAGTTCGAGCAGCGGAAACAAGAAATCGCGCGTCGTCTTGTTCCAGCCCAAGAGAATTCCGAGCGGCACCCCGAGCGCCGTCGCGAGGACGAAAGCGATGAAGACGCGTGCGACGCTCGTCCAAATGTCGCGGTAGTAATTCGCCGTGAAGAGCGACGTTCCAAACGACGGCTTCCGGCTGATCCATTCTTGAACGACGGCGTTGGGCTCGGGAAGTTTCGAGAATCGCCAAACGTTAAAATGCGTGAGCAGGTACCACGCTAGGGCGAAGATGCAGAACCCTGCGATCCCAAGGCCTAGCCGACCGAAACCTTCGGCGCGTCGTCGCTGCACGAACCTCGCGGACGTAACGCTCATTTGCAGGGGTACTCACTCAACCGATGTTGCTGCGTCTGACCGAGCGGCGCTTTCGCACCCATCTCTTTCATCGCTTGATTGAGCGGGCCGTCGAGGATCGCGTCGGCCGGCATCGCCGAACTAATCACGCCAGCCGCTAAGAGAAACTTCGACGAATCATCGAGAAATGCGCGGACCGTCGGACTATAGCCGA
>JAYTXC010000012.1:0-7197 GCA_043743145.1 Rhodospirillales bacterium | reverse complement strand
GCGACGTGGATCGGCATCGTCGTACTCGGACTCACCGCTCGTTTGCGACCACAGGTCGCACGGGCCATCGTCGCCGTCGCGATCGGGACGCTCGGAATCGCTCACGGTGCGACCGATGACGCGACGCTCGTCCGGGTCGGGTTTCGGCCGCGCGGCGGCCGCACGATGATCTCGCTCGTGTACGGCACCCTTGCCGTTCTGACGTTCCTCGCCGCGCGACGGGCACCCAAGCTCGCGGCGCGTGCGCTCGTCGTCCTCAGCTGGTTTCACTTCGGCTGCGGTGACGCGAATTTCGCCCGCGCTTGCGGGTCGCCTAGCGACGCACGTTTCGAGGCGCTCGTGCGCGGTGCGCTTCCGCTTTTTATTGCGGGCAGCGACACGCGCTCGCGCGCATTCGCGAGCGCCGCATTCGGCTACGCGGCACGCCACGCGATTGCGGGGCGGTACGCCGATGCCGCGGATGTCGCGCTGCCGACGGGGCTTTTGCTCGCCGTCGCGCCGCGTTTGGGCTTCGGCATCTATTTTGGGGCCTGGCACGCCGTGCGCCACACCGTTCTTCTGCTCGAGCGCGATTCACGCGGGGGCGCGAAAGGCGAGCGATGGTTGCGCTTCGCTCGGGAATCCGCGCCGAACGTCGCGATCGCTCTGGGCTTCGGCGCGCTCGCATTCGCCCTCGTTCGCGCGAGCGGCACGGCGATGCTCGAACGAACGGACGAGAACGAAGCGATCGTAGGCGCGCTCATTCTCGCGATTACCGTGCCGCACGAGATCGCGGTCGGCATCATCGAACGACGCGCGCGTCGCG
Source organism: Rhodospirillales bacterium (assembly GCA_043743145.1). Taxonomy (GTDB): domain Bacteria; phylum Vulcanimicrobiota; class Vulcanimicrobiia; order Vulcanimicrobiales; family Vulcanimicrobiaceae; genus JANYGA01. Next base: position 6,392 of record JAYTXC010000012.1, on the reverse strand, counting down.
TATGAATGCGCCGATCGACGTCGCGATCGTCGGCGGAGGACCGGCCGGTTCGGCATGTGCGCTCGCGCTCGCGCGCGCGGGCCTCGATGTCGCCGTTTTCGAACGCACGCCGATGCCACGGGAAAAAATTTGCGGTGACTTACTCGGGAGCGATGCCGTCGGCTTGATCGACCGTCTCAACTTTGGCGCGAGCGTTCTCGCCGACGCATCACCGATCCACGGAGCGATACTTATCGGCCCGCGTGGCGATCGATACGGCTCGCTCGCAATGCCGCGCGAGCGTACGACGCGAGCTCCAGCATACATGCTCGCTCGCACCAAACTCGATCGCGCCTTGCTCGAGGTCGCGCGCGAAGCGGGGGCGCGCGTGCGCTTCGAGCACGTGCACGACGTTACGCGCGATGGAAACGGTCGCATCGCAGGCGTGGTGACGGCGACGGAGGCGATCGCCGCACGTATCGTCGTCGGTGCCGATGGCTGGGGATCGCTCGTTGCGCGTGCGATGGGCAACACGGCGCCGGCGGATCGAAACGTCGCCGTAACCGCGCGCGCCTACGCGACGGGAATGCCGGATGCCGATACGCGGATGCGATTTTTCGTTCATGACCAAACCGATGGTTACGGCTGGATTTTTCCGATGGGGAATGGGACCGCGAACATCGGTCTCGGCGCGATTCGGAGCGAAGGCGCCTTCGATCTACGCGCGGCTTGGGAACGTTTCATCGGGCGACACTCCACGGCCGCGCCGTATCTTCGAGGCGCGACGATCGGCGCCGCGCGCGCGTGGCCGATTCCGCTCGGACCGCGCGCGTGCGCGCTCGCACGACCGGGCGCGTTTTTAGTCGGCGATGCGGCGTCTCTCGCAAGCCCGCTCAGCGGTTCGGGTATCGCGAGCGCGCTCGCCAGCGGAGCGCGAGCCGCGCGATACGCTCGCCGAGCTCTTGCTGGAGACGACGACGCGTGGGAAAACTATGCGCGTGCGACGCGCGGCTCGATCGTGCGTCGCCTCCATCTCGAAGCGTACGCGCACGCGACCTTCGGTACGGCTTCGGGCGTGGATCGCTACGCGCGATTCTCGCGTCTTCCCGGCGCGGGCGCGCTCCTTTCGCGTGCGATGCTCGCCCTCGGATGAACGTATCGCCGTTACCCTAAAAATTTTGTAAGAAGTGCGTTGACGCGTTCGGGTGCCTCTTGCGCGACCCAATGCGACACGCCGGGAAGATAGACGATGCGCACGTCTCGCGCGTAGCGCTCGGTACCGTACGTCGTCTCTTTTGCGAGTGCGATATCGTCTTCACCCCATACGACGAGCGTCGGCAGATCGATCGTCGGAAAGCCGAGCGCAATCTGTTCGCGCATGCCGCCGCGCGCGGCCGCACGATACCAATTGAGCATCGCGGTGAGCGCTGCAGGGTCGCGCGCTTGACGCGCGTATGCCTCGCGCTCGTCGTGCGAGAAACACCCCGGATCGCACGCACTTTCCTCGAGCATGCGCAGCATCGCGCGCCCATCGTCCATCCCCAACATACGTTCCGCAAGGCCCGGAATTTGGAAGGCCAGCATGTACCACGACTTGCCGATCTGTCGCCACGAGCGCCGAAGCACGTCGAGAAAAATCGCGGGATGCGGCACGTTGAGAATCACGAGCTTCTCGATCGGTCGTGGTGCGCGCATCGCGAAAAACCAGGCCACCGCTGCGCCCCAATCGTGCCCGATGAGAACGACGCTTCGTGCGCCCGATGCATCGATGAGCGCGGCGACGTCGTCGATGAGTCGCGCGATACGATACGCATTGACGCGATCCGGTCGCGTCGTCGCGCCGTAGCCGCGCTGATTTGGCGCCCACACGCGAAACCCGAGGGCGACGAGCGGCGCGATCTGGTTGTGCCACGAAATCGCGTGTGCGGGGAACCCGTGCAACAACAACGCGAGTCGGTCGCCCGAACCTGCTTCGAGGACTTCGAAATCGAGGCCGTTTGCGCGAACCGTGCGATACGCGCCGACCGACACTTACGCGACGACGGCTTCGGCGAGGGCTTCCCAGCGCGCGAACGCGGCTTCGACCGCCGCGCGCGCGGCGGCAAGTTCGGCTTCGAGTGTCGCGACGCGATCGCGATCGTCGTAGATCGCGGGGTCGGCGAATTCGCGCTCGAGTTCGGCGCGTTTTTCATCGAGTCGCGCGACTTCACGCTCGGCATTCGCCGCTTCACGTGCCCGTTTATCGCGCCGTTTCGCTTCGTCGCGATCGACGATGGCGGGGGTCGGCGCTTGCGGCGGCGGCGCTTTCACGACGATCTTGGGCTGCGGCTTTGCGTCGGCCGGGGCGGCGAGTGATTTCGTTGCCGGACCGAGTCGCGCACGCGTTTCGAACGCTTCGTAGCCGCCTTCGAGCATCACCGTCGTGCCATCGTCGATCCACAACACTTTTTCCGCAAGTCGTCGGAGTAAATAGCGGTCGTGCGAGACCACGATCATCGCGCCGCCATACCCGGCGAGCACGGCTTCGAGCGCCTCTTGGCTCGGAATATCGAGGTCGTTCGTCGGTTCGTCTAAGAAAAGCAGATCAGCGGAACGCGCCATGAGGCGTGCGAGCATGATGCGTCGACGCTCGCCGCCGGAAAATGCATCGACCGGTTTATCTCCCGCATCGCCTGTGAGGCCCAAACGCCCGAGTAACGATCGCGCCTCTTCAGGCAGCACCGCAGCGCCGACGAGCACCGCGTCGACCGCACTGACTCCCGACGGAAGATCGTCGGTCGAATCTTGCGAGAAGTAGGCGGTTTTCACGCCCATCATCACTTCGACTTCACCACGATCGGGCTTGCGTCGGCCGGCGAGCACGCCGAGTAAGGTCGATTTCCCCGCTCCGTTCGAGCCGACGACCGCGAGCCGTTCGCCGCGGCCGACCGAAAACGAAAGGCCGTCAAAGAGTGGTTTGCCATAGGCGACGCGCAGATCGCGCGCCTTGAGCGCGAGGCCGTTCGTCGCGCGCCGTGATGCTTCGAGCTTGACGGAGATTTTGGTCTGCGCGGTTTTTGGCGCCTCGACACGTTCGACTTTTGCGAAGGCTTTTTCACGACTCCGCACGTGGGAATAATTGTGCGACCCGTGCGTACGCAACTCGGCGATGACGGCTTTGCGCTTCTTCTCGTCATCTTTAAATTTGTCGTAATCGCGCTGTGCCTGCTCGAGACGGAGCGCTTTTTCCTCGACGTATGCCGCGTACGCACGCCCCTGCGGAACGACGTATTCGGAGAGTTCGCCGCCGTCGAGTTCCCAGATTCGATTGGCGACGCGATCGAGAAAATACCGATCGTGCGAGACGACGAGTGTCGCGCGTGGATCGGCGACGAGAAAATCTTCGAGCCAGCGCACCGTTTCAATATCGAGATGATTGGTCGGCTCGTCGAGGATGAGGTAATCGGGCTCTTCGAGCAACATGCGCGCGAGCGCCGCGCGCGTACGTTGACCGCCGGAGAAGGCGCTGGGCGGACGATCGAGGTCCGACTCTTCGAAACCGAAGTCGGCGAGCATCGCGCGCATCACACGTTCGTTGCCCTCGCCGCCATGGCGATCGAAGACTTCGCGTGCATCGCCGTAGGCATGCAACAATTTCTCGACCAGCGCATCATCGTTATCGTGCGACGCGCGTGAGAGCGCTTCTTCGAGTTCGCGGACGCGTGCTTCTTCAGTGTGCATGCGCGCGAATGCGCGGTCGAGGATGGCCCGCAACGTCACGGCGTCGTCGGCACTTGCAGCTTGGGAAAGGTAGCCTAATTTCGCGTCTTTTGCCCGCACGATCGAGCCGCCCTCGACTTCATCGAGACCCGCGAGCAAGCGTACGAGCGACGATTTCCCCGCGCCATTGGGACCGACGAGCCCAACTTTTTCACCATCGCGAAGCGCGCCCGCGAGGCTACCGAAGATATGGCGCGCTCCATACGAACGTTCGAGGTCGGAAAAGCGAAGCATGTCCACTAGCTCGTTCTTCGCTATCCACCTCGGTCCGACCGTTCGACGCTCCCATTTTCGCGCCGATCCCGGTTTCGCCCACATTTGGCGATTCAGACACCGTCCTTGCGGGCATATACCGATTAACTATTTCTTTCTGGAGAAGTTCGAACCCATGGCGACTCAAACGAAATCGCGTTTTCCAACGCAGCTCGCAACGCCGAGCGACCTCAAACCCGATGCGGCGCTCGCGATCGCTGATGCGATCAATCCGCTCATTGCCGATGCCTTCGCCCTCTATCTCAAAACGAAAAATTTCCATTGGCATATGTCGGGAAGCCATTACCGCGAATATCACCTCTTGCTCGACGAGCATGCAGATCAGATCTTCGCGATGACCGATGTCCTGGCCGAACGCATCCGTAAAGTCGGCGGGACGACCATTCGTTCGATCGGCCACGTCGCGAAACTTCAGAACGTCACGGATGACGATCGTGAGTACGTGACGCCACTCGAAATGCTCAAAGAACTCGTCGAAGATAATAAAACATTCGCGGCTCGTCAGCGCGCCGCCCACGAAGTCTGCGCGGAGCATAAGGACATTGCGACGACGAGCCTGCTGGAGGTTTTCGTCGACGAAACCGAACGCCGTACGTGGTTCCTCTACGAAACCGTTGTCGGAGCCGAGCACACCGCCTAACGCGGGTTAGCGCACACGCTCGCAACGAACGCAAGATCGACGTAACCTCGGGGTAAGGGCGGACCAGCCAGCACGCGAGAACGTTCACCCGGGGTCCCCAAATGCGCGATCACGCTCGTTGCGGTCGCGAAATCTTCGCCGTCTGTGTAGATACTCGGCGTGACGATCGTCGCGATATTCGCCGCGGTTGCAGCGCGAAGCCCGACGTGAGAATCTTCGAATGCAACGGCCCGCTCCGCATCGATTCCCAAGCGCTCGAGCGCTAAAAGATAGATATCGGGTGCGGGCTTTTTGTGCGGCACCATATCGCCCGCGACGATCACCTCGAACGATGCGGCAAAGACCGAGTCGCGCCGCAAGAGCGCATCGACGCCGCTCGGGGCTGCAGTCGTCGCGATCGCGCAGCGAATGCCCGCGGCGCGCGCTTCCGCCACCAAGCGCACGACGCCCGGCCGAAATGCAAGCTCACTGGCCAGCCGATCGAAGTGATGACGCTTCGCTTCGTGGAGGCGAGAGACGAGCGCCGACCGTTCCGGTTCCACGATATCGGGCCGCTCGCGGCTCAAAAACGCCGTGAGACGTTCTTTGCCGCCCGCGATTGCGAGCAACGCCCCATAGGTCGGCACGTCCCACGTCCACGCCGCGCGGGCGTCGGTGAATGCGCGGTTGTACGCGACACGATGACCGTCACGTTCGGTCTCGGCAATCGTGCCGTCGAAATCGAAAATTAGCGCTGCGAGCTCGGCCATGATCGACGTGTTTTCCCAGAAACAGCCGTGCCATCCCGCTTTGCCGAGCAACGATAACGGGCCGCACGCGCGCATCGGCGAACGGCCCCGCTCATGTTCTCGCTCATTTTTATCGCGGCGATAGCGACTTCACCGACCATCGCACCGAGTGCACGCGAGACGCCGAGCGCAATTGCGTCACCCACGCCCGCGCGATTACTCGGTATGATCCGCGCCAAATTTCGTTCGCATCGACCGCCGCCGGCGTATGTCACATACGTCCTCGAACGCAAGCAACTCACGGACCAAGGCTTTCCCGATTACGTCGATAGCTACAAAACGAAGTATTGGGTGCGCAATGTCGATCGCGCCGCGCTGACGCGGCGGATTTTGCGCGATATCAATCGCGGTGAGATGAAGTTCGATCGGCCGGCTTTTAACGAAAGTCGCGATCCGGGTCCACCGACGGCCGATCTCTTCGAACCCGCGCCTCGGAAATCGCAGCCCGTGTCGTTCGTTCCGACGCCGGAACCGAACGCATCGTCGCTCCCGACGATCGGCAAGATCTCCGTGACCGGCGAGTTCGATTATCGCGTCGATACCATCGCGGTCGAAGGTGACGAACTCCACCTCACGATCTTGCCGACGCGCGATCCCGATCGCAACCGCTTGCGCGAACTCTTCGTCGATCGAAAGACGCTCGAACTCCACAAACTCATCGCGACGGACAAGCTCTTCCTCCTGGGAAGCTCCGACGTTTACGGCGTGACGTTTACGGTGACACTCGGAATGCTCGACGGAGTTCCCGTTGTTAAATCGATTCACGGCGTGGTCGGCGATGGGTATCAAGGCGATGGTACGATCATCGATTATACCTTTCGCGACATCGCTTTTCCGACGACGTTACCAGCGTGGTATTTCGATTCGAGATCCTACGCGCAACACGAGGCCGACGAACCGTCGTAGCGTAAGGACACTCCCTTCGCTCACGCACCCACGAGGAACACGATCAT
>JAYTXC010000011.1:0-7100 GCA_043743145.1 Rhodospirillales bacterium | reverse complement strand
ACGTCGCTCATCGGCCGGTATGACTCGTTCATCGATCGACGATGGAGTCGAACGACGCGAGGCCTCGGTTCGCGCCGAATATGAAGCTTTAATTCATGCATATCAAACGCGCGTGAAAGACCTCGAGGCAAGCATTCACGAGCATCGGCAAAAAGACGCAGCTTTACGTGACGACATGGACGCGCTCATCGGCGCATACCGCGAATTGGAAGCGTCCTTTTTCGAGCGCCATGCGGAAGCGATCGAACGCATTCGTCAAGACATTTCCAAGCTTCGATCGACCGAACCACTGCCGTAGCCCTCCCGACTCTTGCATTGTTATACTAAATGTGCATAAATATACAACATGATGCTGGCAACGGCTCCGGAGTTTGGCTTGATGGGGCGGCACGTGCTCCACGTAACCGATCTCACCGCGACCGAGATCGCGCTGGTGATCGGGGTGGCGACGCATCTCAAGGTGACGCGGACATCCGATCAGCAGACGCTGCTCCGTGGCAAGACGCTCGGAATGCTCTTCGAAAAGCCGAGCCTGCGGACGCGGGTATCGTTCGAAGTCGGCATGACGCAGCTCGGCGGGCACGCACTTTTCGCGAGCGGCGGCGAGTTCATGGTCGGCTCGCGCGAGACGCCCGAAGACGCCGCGCGCGTCCTCTCGCGATACGTGGATGCGATCCTCGTGCGCACGCACGCGCACGAACCGCTGCAACGATTCTCGGCCGCAGCGACCGTCCCGGTCATTAACGGCCTCTCTGCCGTGGCCCATCCGTGTCAGGCCCTCGCCGATCTCCTCACGATCAAAGAACGCTTCGACACCCTCGCGGGGCTCAAGCTCGCCTATGTGGGCGACGCGCGCAATAACGTCGCCGCGTCCGTCGCGGAAGCGGCGATGCTCATGGGCATTTCGGTACATTTCGGCTGCCCCCCGACGCATCGCCCGTCCGAAGCCTTTCTGGCTCATCTTCAGACGCTCGGCGCGCCGACCGGCGCGACGGTGCGCGCGTTTTCGAGCGCTCATCGCGCCGTGCGGGATGCCGATGTCGTGTACACCGACGTGTGGACATCGATGGGTGAAGAACATCTCGCCGAGCGGAACGCCGCGACGCTCTTGCCCTATCGCGTGACGGGTGAATTGATGGCGGCGGCGGCGAAGCACGCGATCTTCATGCATTGTCTTCCCGCACATCGCGACGAGGAAGTCGCGCCGGAAGTCATCGACGGCGTGCAAAGCGCCGTCTTCGATCAGGCCGAGAACCGCTTGCACGCGCAGAAAGCGCTGCTCGTGGCCCTGCTCACCGATCTTCGAGGAATGCCGGTATGAAATCGACGCGCCAACGCGCGATCCTCTCGCTCATCGCGACACGTCCGATCCACAGCCAAGAAGAGCTCGCACATATGCTCGAATCGCAGGGCTACGATGCGACGCAAGCCACCGTCTCGCGCGACATCAAAGATCTCGGGCTCATCAAAGTCCCGCTCAAAAACGGCAACGGCACGGGCACGCAATTCAAATATGTGGAGCCCGGGCTCGGCAAGAGTTACGCCTCGCGCCTCCACCGCGTGATCGCCGAACTCGTACGCGATTGCCGCGGGACGGTCAACCAGATCGTCTTGCGCACGCCCCCGGGAAGTGCGATGCTCGTCGCCTCGGCGATCGACGAAGCCGAATGGCCCGAGATCATGGGCACGCTCGGTGGCGATGATACGGTCCTCGTCATTCTCGACGATCCGGCAAAATTGCCGGTCGTCAAACAACGTTTTGAAGATATGCGCTCGGAGGATCCGCTCTAAGATGTCCACCATCGTTCTCGCGTATTCAGGCGGCCTCGATACGTCGGTGCTCCTCAAACAATACGTCCTGGCGGGCCACAAGGTGATCGCGATGACGCTCGATCTCGGCGAAAGCGACGGCACCGCGGGCACCGGCGCGTCGGCCGCGCTCGATGAAGTGAAAGCGAAAGCGCTCGCACTCGGCGCGCACGAAGCGCTCCTCATCGACGTCAAAGAACGCTTCATCGAAGAGATGGCGCTCCCGGCACTGCGTGCGAACGCGATGTACGAGGGCGTCTATCCGCTCTCGGCCGCTCTCTCGCGGCCGCTTATTTCGGCGCTGCTCGTCGAGAGCGCGCACACCTACGGCGCCGATGCCGTCGCGCACGGCTGCACGGGTAAGGGCAACGACCAGGTCCGCATCGAGCTCGCGGTTCGGGCGCTCGATCCGTCGATCACGACGCTCGCCCCGCTACGCGAGACGCCGCTTTCGCGCCCCGATGCGATGGCGTATGCGAAAGAGCACAACGTCCCGATCTCGTCCACCGTCGCAAAGCCGTACAGCGTCGATGCGAACCTTTGGGGCCGTAGTATCGAAGCGGGCGTGCTCGAAGATCCGTGGACCGCACCGCCCGAAGATTGCTTCGCCTGGACCGCCGGCAGCGACGCACAGCCGCACGCAGCCGAGCATGCGATCATCGTGTTCGAAGATGGCGTGCCATCGTACGACAAGATGCGTGGCGCACACATGGTCGCGGCACTCAACGCACGAGCCGGCGCGCATGGCGTGGGACGGATCGATCTCGTCGAGGATCGCGTCATCGGCGTCAAGTCGCGCGAGGTGTACGAGTGCCCGGGATCGATCACGCTCATCGCCGCGCATAAGGCGCTCGAACGGCTCGTGCTCACGCGCGACGAGCTTCGCTTCAAGATGATGCTCGATCAGAAATATGCGGAGCTCGTTTACGATGGCCTGTGGCCCTCACCGCTCCGCAAAGCGCTCGATGCATTTAATGCATCGCTCGCGTCGCGCATGACGGGGAACGTGCGCGTGCGGCTCCATCGCGCGTCCGCGATCGTGGATGGCACGTCGTCGCCGTACGGTCTGTACGACGAGAAGCTCGCAACGTATGGCGTCGGCGACGCATTCAAACACGACGCGGCGGGCGGGTTCATCGAACTTTTCGGCCTGCCGCTCGAACTCGGCGCCCGCGTCCAACGTGACGCACTCACCCCCGTCCGGTAAGGAGATCGCGCGATGACAACGTCGACTTGGACCATCCCGCCAAAGCTTTCCTACGCACTCTTCGTCGCGGGCGACGAACGACTTGGCGAGGCTTCACGGCCCAACCTCAACGCCGTCCTCGAATCGCTCGAGAAGGGTCCGCCGCCGGCCGTCGAGTTGCGATCGTGGATCGTCGAGCACGGCAAGATGGGCTTCATTCCGCTCGACTCATTGCGTGCGCAATTACCCGGTGCGGAAATCATGTCGCTCGGCGTGGAAACGAACGAGGATAAACGCCTCGAACGCGCCACGAACGCGATGCTCGTTGCCGCCGACGAAACCTCGGCGCTCGATCCGCGCGCACCGTGGGGACTGCTCGTGCTCGCAACCACGGTCGCGAGCGCGACCGATGGCGTCGTCTACGATTCCGGCACGTTCCGATTCGTGCCGCCGTTCATTCTGGCAAATCCGCTCGACGGGTTCATGCTCGGGTCGATCAAAAATCACGTCACGATCGTGAGCTCGATCGACGGGGCGGGCTTGCAAACCACGACGACGCTCGGTCTCAACAAATACGGCATCTTCGAAATCGAGCTCGCGGGAATCGCACCCGAAGCAGGCAACATTGGCATGCTCCTCGCGGGTCTCGCGCAGGCGCTCGTCGATGCGCGACCACAAAAAGCCGGCGACTGGGACGTCCCGCAGGGGTTCGATGTGACGCACTTTCACGTCGCGAACGCACTCGCACGCGAAGCCGACCACACGACCGAACCACGCGCGAGCGTACGCCTCGTGCTCGAACCCAAGGGCCCCGATGACGTGTACTGGCGTGTCGCCGGAATCGACGGCGCGCTCGACACGGCGACCGTTCACGAGATGCTGCAGACGCTCGGGATCGAACCCGCTGGATAAGTTCGTTTTATCTTCGGAGCATCGCCCCGTGAGCCAGGAATCATCGCTGCAGTGGGGTGGGCGATTTGCGTCCGCGCCCGATGCGGCATTGCTCGCGTTCGGCTCCTCGCTCGAAGAGGATCTCGTTCTCGCGCCGTTCGACGTGCGCTGCTCGCTCGCGCATGTGACCGCCCTCGAAGGTGGCGAGATCGTCTCGCTTACCACCGCCGCCGCCTTGCGCGACGCGCTGCACGCGGTTTCGCGCGAGATTGCGGACGGCACGTTCGCCGCGCATGCGCGCGCGACAAACGCCGAGGACGTACACGGTGCGATCGACGCTCGCGTGCGCGATCACGCAGGCGAGGCCGGCGCATCGCTCCACGCTGGCCGTAGCCGCAACGATCAAGTCGCGACGACCCTCGCGCTTTACGTCCGCAATCGCGCGCAACGCGCAGCCGACACCGCCGCTGCGACCGCGGCGCTCGCGCTCGCGCAGGCACGCGTCGCGCTCGTTGATGGAACGCTGCTCGCGGCAACGACGCACTGGCAGCCCGCGCAACCGATTTCGCTCGCGTTTTGGCTTGCCGCCGTCGCCGAAAGTTTCGCGCGCGCGGCAACGCGTTTCGATCGGGTTGCGAGCGATGCGTGCGCGGCTTCGCCACTGGGATCGGGCGCATGTAGTGGCTCGACGCTCCCGCTCGATCGCGACGCGGCCGCACGCGAACTCGGTTTCGCCGCACCGACGCGCAACGCACTCGATGCGATCGGCACGCGCGATCTCGCACTCGATCTCGTTCACGCCGTCGCACGCGCACTTGGGGCCGCATCGCGCGCGAGCGAAGAGATCGTCCTGTGGTGCACGCCGGCATACGGCTACGCGCGGCTCGACGATGCCGCATCGACCGGCTCGTCGCTCATGCCGCAAAAGCGCAATCCCGACCCTTTCGAACTCGTGCGCGCGCATGCAGCCGCCGCAAACGGCGCGCTCGTCGCCGCACTCGGCACGACGACGGGCATCGCACTCTCGTATCATCGCGATCTGCAAGAAACAAAAGCGATCGCAATCCGCGCGATCGAACGCGGCCTCGGCGCACTCGATGCGTTCGTATCGGCACTTGGCTACGTGAAGTACGACCACGATGCAATGACCGCGCACGCAGGCGACGGCTACACCGTCGCGACCGATATCGCCGATAGTCTCATCGCCCGCGGCCTCACCGCGCGTCGAGCGCACGAACTCGTTGGCGCGCTCGTCACGACCGCCGAACGCGCGGGCCGCGCGCTCGATGCGAGCGATCTCGATAAGCTCGCCGACGACGCGAACCTCGCACGCCCGCTCGAGGCGCCGCTCGACGCACGCGCCTCCGTGGATGCGAAACGTACGACCGGCTCCACGCACCCCGATGCCGTCGCGCGCGCAATTTCGGAGCTCGAAACGGTGCTCGTCGCACGGGAACGAAACGGCATACAATGACGCGTGTTCACATCGTGGGCGCAGCCGGATACGCGGCCTCCGAATTCATCCGCCTCGCAAGCGTTCACCCGCAGCTCGAAATCGGCGCGCTCGAAAGCGCGTCGCATGCGGGCCAACCGATCGCCGCGCACGTTCCGGCACTGCGTCGGCTCGCGCGCGCGTTCGATCCACCTGGCACGCTCGATGCGACCCTTCGCGCGGGAGACGCCGTCATCTTCGCGGGCGGCGCCGATCTCGCGCGCACGGCCGCACCCGCACTCGCCGCGCGCGGCGCACGCGTCATCGACCTCTCGGATGCCTTTCGCTTGCACGCACACGCGGGCTCGGCCGTGTATGGCTTGCCCGAGCGTTATCGCGCGGCACTCCAGCACGCGACGCTCGTCGCAAACCCGGGCTGCTACCCCACGGCAACGTTACTCGCGCTCTTACCGCTCGCGCCATTCGCGAACGATCTCGTGCAACTCATCGTCGATGCGAAGAGCGGCGTGACCGGCGCCGGTCGCACCCCGGCCACCGCGAATCTTTTCGCCGAGATCGATGGCGACGTGCGCGCGTACGGCCTCGAGGGGCATCGTCACGAACCCGAGATCGTGCAAGAACTCGACGCTGCGGGCATCGTCGCGCCGCTCGTCTTCACGCCGCATGTCGTACCGATCAAGCGCGGCATGCTCGCCGATTGCTACGCGATATTCGCTCGCGAGATCGATGATGATGCGCTCCACGCCGCCTTTACGCGCGCGTATGCGGGCAATCCGTTCGTACACGTCTTGCCCAGCGATCGCGCGCCGAGCGTGCTCGGTGTCGCAGGCACGAATGATGCCGAACTTCACGTAAGTCGCAAGGGGCGCGTCGTGCGCGTCATCTCGGCGATCGACAATCTGGGGAAAGGTGCTGCTGGCCAAGCGATGCAGAACCTCAACCTCATGCTGGGCTTGCCCGAGGATCTCTCACTGCATGATCGCGCCATCGGCGTCTAATCAACTCCATCAAGCTACCGGTGGATCGCAAACGCGCCTCATCGAGCTTCGTGGTGGCCTCGGTGCCGTTCCGGGCGTCAAGCTCGCGGGCGTGCATCCGGGTATCAAAAAACGCAAACCCGATCTCGCGGTCGTCACGTTTGCGGAACCGATGGTGTGCGCGTCCGTCGTGACGACGAACGAGATCAAAGCCGCACCGTTGCTCGTCTCCGAGCAACATATCGCGATGAGTGGCACGACGATGCGCGCGATCGTGTGCAACGCCGGTTGCGCGAATGCGTGCACGGGCGAGCGCGGCGAACGCGACGCACGCGCGACGGCGCGACAGGCCGCGGCGTTGCTCGGCATCGAGCAAACCGAAGTGATCGTGGCATCGACGGGCGTGATCGGCGTCTATCTGCCGATGGATCGCGTCCACAAGGGTCTCGAGCGCGCGGTCAAAGATCTTGAAGAGGGCATGGAAGCCGCCTACGATGCCGCCGAAGCGATCATGACGACCGACAACGAGCCCAAGCTTGCGGCGTACGCGTTTTACGATGGCAAGACGCGCTACGTGGTAGGCGGCATTGCCAAAGGCTCGGGCATGATCGCCCCCAACATGGCGACGATGCTCGCGTTCATCGCGACCAACGCCCCGATGTCGCGCGAATCGCTGCGCGACGAGTTACGCGTGGCAAACGATACGAGCTTTAACATGATCTCCGTCGATGGCGACATGTCGACCAACGACTCGTGCTACGCTTTCGCGCCGCCGGGCGATGGC
>JAYTXC010000010.1:0-2901 GCA_043743145.1 Rhodospirillales bacterium | reverse complement strand
TACGAGTCCGGCGGCGCATCGGTAACGACGATGATTTCGATCGGGACGGCCGCGCGACTCGTTTCCGCGATCGACCGCAAACAGCGAATGACGGGTTCGACCGCGTCGCCGAGGTACACGACGATCGTCGCGATTGGCGCGCTTGCAGCAAGGCTCGGCGTCCGGTCTACAAAAGCCGCGATTGCTTCGGAAAGCCCCTCCGACGAAGCTTCCAGCGCGTGTGGTTGCGACGGTTTCGCGGTGTTACCGAAGACGGACCGGACGAACGTACGTGCCGGGCGTTCCTGTGCGCTCTTGCGCATTTCGTTTTCGTTTGCGAGGTGGTCGCGTTCGTCGATGGCTGCCGAAAGCGCGGCATTCGCACGCGCAATCCGGTCGCGGCTTTGGCCGAGGTCGAAATGAGCATCTCTCACCGGAGGCGCGACGCTAAAGGCAGATTTTCGAGATCGAATGCACCGACCGTCGTCGGCGTGCGTAATCGCTCCGGGCCGCGCGACATGAGCCAAGATGAGTCGACTTCGCGTCGCTTGCCGCTCGAAACAAAATAGGTCTTGCCATCGGGTGCGACAACGGCGGTGCCATCCAGTGGAGAAACGCGCGCCAACTCCAACGGCTCCCACGGGAGCTCCCAGACGAGCACCTCCAACTGAGCGGCTTCCGGATGGTCGAGAATAACGCGTTCGAGGTAGCGGCGATTTTCTTCATCGAGAAGCGTGGCCGCATGACCGACGATATCGATGTTCATACGCGAATACGACGTCGGTCGGCGCAACGTGTGCGCGAGCCGTTCGTCATCGTGATCGATCCCCAAGAGAAAGAGCACGGTTCGGAAGAACAGAAAACGGTCACGAACCATCAGCTCGTGAGGTTGCAAAACCACACCCGGCATCGATCGCCATAAAAGATAAAAGCCGATGTTCCAACGGATCAGTGAGTCGATGATATAGCGATATCTGCGCTGTTGCGACATCGCGATATACGCTCCGTGGTCGACGTAAAACATCGGATTTTGAGCGCCGTGTCGTTCGGCATGATGGTCGAAGGCGATGATCGTGTCGGCGAGATTGCGCCACGCAACGGAGACCGAAATGGAAGAATTTTGGCAAGCGAAAAGATTTTTATTATTTGGCAACATGTGCATCTCGATTGCGAAAGCACCACCGCCTAAGGCGTCGAGTACGTCCGAAGTCACGTTCTGATCCGTCAATGGATCGAAATCGAGCTTTGGTGCATCGACGCCCAAATAGTGGCCGATCGTATCAGCATAATAGCCTGCGCCCGCAAGCAGTGGGCCGCTGAAGATGATTCGCCGCCGGAAATCGAGCATTTTACGGACGCGCGGATTTCTGTGCGAGATACGCGCGAATACCGTCCTGCCACGAATCGATCGGATCGAAGGCAAGCGTATTCATCGCTGCGTGTTCGAGCGGCGAATAGTGCGGTCGTCGAGCGAGGGTCGGATACGTTGCCGAGGTCACGCGTTCGATCGGCATGTCGTATCCGGTTTGCGCGAGCGCTTCGGTAGCGAAATCGTACCACGAGCACGCGCCGGTGTTGGTTACGTGGTAGGTGCCGAAGACGCCGCGTTCGACGACGCGCCGGATGGCGTGTGCGACATGACCGGTGAACGATGGCGAGAACGTTATATCGGTCACGACGCGAAGCGGCTTTTTCTCCGCCGCCTGTGCGAGCACGCGCTCGATGAACGTGTAACCTTTCGTGCTGCTCCCGCGTAAGCCGTAAAGACCGCTCGTGCGAAAGACGTATCCGCGTTCGCAGCTACGCCACAAAAGCTGCTCTCCCGCCTGCTTCGAAATGCCATAGGTCGAGAGCGGTCGCGTTGCATCGTTCTCGCGATACGGCTGCGTCGCCGTGCCGTCAAAGACGTAGTCGGTACTGATATGTGCGAGGATGACGCCCGCCGGAGCGCATTGCGCCGCGAGGTTGTCGACGGCGAGCGCATTGACGGCGAACGCGCGATCCGGGCGCGTTTCGCAGAGCTCGACGTTGTGAAAGGCGGCCGTGTTGATAACGAGATCCGGCTTGTAACACCGAAGCATCGTTGAAATCGCGGCGGGTATTTCGATATCGAAGAGGCGGTGATCGACGCCGATCGGATCGTACGACGCGAACGCCGTCATGAGGTCGGAGCCGAGTTGACCCGAAGCACCAATAATAACGACGCGCATCCTAGTCTCGCAATGCCGATTCGGACGTCTGCGCTCGGTCCGCCGCAACGAGCGTCGCCGCGAGGTGCAGGCTCTCGAACTGACCGGCGTCTGTCCACCAGCCCTCGAGCACGTCGAATTGCATGGCATTCGCCGCGATGTACGCATTGTTGACGTCGGTGATTTCGAGTTCATTACGCTTCGATGGTTTGAGCGTACCGATGAACTCGAACACGCGAGCATCGTAGAAATAGACGCCGGTGACGGCGAAGCGGCTCTTGGGAACGTCGGGCTTTTCATCGATACGCACGATGCGATCGCCGTCGATCTCCGGAACGCCGAAGCGCTCGGGATCTTCGACTTCTTTGAGCAGCACGCGCGCGCCGCCGCCCTGCGCTTCGAAGCGTCGTGCGTACGGAGCGATGCTTTTCTGAAGGATGTTGTCGCCGAGGACGACACAGATCGGCTCGCTGTCGGCGAAATGCTCGCAGAGGCGTAGCGCGTCGGCGATGCCGCCTTCGCCTTCCTGATAGGTATAGTCGATGTGCTTGAGGCCGAAGTCGCGACCGTTCCCCAGGAGTCGTAAGAAATCGCCGGCGTTGCCACCGCCGGTGACGATCATGATTTCGTCGATGCCCGCGCCGACGAGCGTTTGCAACGGATAGTAGATCATCGGCCGATCGTAAATCGGCAGCAGATGCTTGTTCGTCACTTTCGTGAGCGGTCGCAGGCG
>JAYTXC010000009.1:0-4224 GCA_043743145.1 Rhodospirillales bacterium | reverse complement strand
GGATTTCACGTAGATATTTTGCAGATTCCCAACCGTCGCGCGATACGGTGCGTCGGCTTGCACGTACACGCGATACGACCGATTGAGGTAATCGAAATCATTGACGTAGAGCGAGCCGAGATAGACTTGCATCGTGCTGAAGATATTGCCGAGCGGCACGCCGAGGCTCTGCGATTTCATGCGGTCGACGTCGACGACGAGTTGCGGACTATCGTTGCGAAACGACGTGTACGTATTCGCGAGCACCGAGTTTGGATCGCGATTCGCCGAGCCGATGAATTGGTACGCGACCTTATTGAGATTCGCGAGATCGCCGTTGGACTTATCTTGAAGCTCGTATTGGAATCCGCCGACGTTACCAACGCCTGCGATCGAAGGCGGGTTGAACGCGAAGACCGACGCCTCGGTCACGCCGGCAAATTTCCGTTGGAGACCCTGTGCGCCGTAGAGCAACGGGAAGATCGTACTTTGGAAATCTTTGCGATCGGCCCAATTTTTGAGCAGAACGAACATCGTCGCGTGGTTGGGACCGTTTCCCGAAAACCCAAAACCGATTACGTCGAAGATGCGCAGCACTTCGGAACGCGTGTGGATCAGATCTTCGACCTTCTTCGTCACGCGCTCGGTTTGATCGATCGACGAACCTTCGGGAAGCTGCACGCTTGCAATGAAGTAGCCCTGATCTTCATCGGGCGTAAATCCGGTCGGCACGGCTTTGAAGAGCAGACCCGTCACGACGAGCGCGCCGACGAAGAGCAGCATGATGAGATAGCGGAAACGGATGAGTCCGCCGAGCGAGGCATGATAGAAGCGGCGCAATCGGTCGATGCCGGTGTTGACGGCTTGAAAGAATCCGCCGACGGGTCGTTCCTGACGTCCGAGTAGCAGCGCCGAAAGCGTCGGCGTGAGCGTGAGCGCGTTGAAGAGCGAGATCGCGATCGAGCAGACGATCGTCAGCGCGAACTGTTTGTAGAGCTGGCCTGTTTCGCCCGGGAAGAACGCGACGGGGACGAAGACCGCGAAAAGCACGAGCGAGGTCGCAATCACGGCACCCGTGATCTCTTTCATGGCCGCAGCGGCCCCCGCCAGCGGCGACATCTTCTTCTCTTGAATGAAGCGCGCGATATTCTCGATGACGACGATCGCGTCGTCGACGACGAGTCCCGTCGCGAGCGTGAGTCCGAAGAGCGTGAGCGTGTTGATCGAGAACCCGAGCGCCTTCATCAGCGCGAACGTGCCGATCAGCGAGACGGGAATCGTAATCGTCGGGATCAGCGTCGTGCGCCAATCCTGTAGGAAGAGATAGATGACGGCAACGACGAGCACGATCGCGACGAGTAGCGTGATGATGACTTCTTTAATCGACTCGTTCACGAACGCCGTCGTGTCGAAGGCGACATCGTAGAAGACGTTGGCCGGAAATTTTGTCGCGAGATCGGTCATACGCGCGCGCACCGCGCGCGAGACGTCGAGCGCATTCGCCGACGGTAACGCCTGCACGCCGAGCCCGACCGCCGAACGACCGTTGAAGTGGAGGTCGTTGGAGTAATCTTCCGCGCCGATCTCCGCGCGACCGACGTCGCGTAACAAGACGTGTCCGCCGTTTGCGGTATTCTTGACGATGAGGCCGAGAAATTGTTCGGGACTCGTGAGCCGCCCGAGCGCACGCACGCTCATCTGATACGGCTGATTGCCGTTCGTCGGCGGCTGGCCGATCGCACCCGCGGCGACCTGCACGTTTTGATCTTGCAGCGCTTGCGTGATGTCGGATGCGGCGAGGCCGTTATCGGCCAGTTTCCGCGGGTCGAGCCAGAGACGCATCGCGTATTTACGTTCGCCGAAGATGATGACGTCGCTGACGCCCTTGATGCGCTTGATCTCGTTTTTGAGATAGAGATCGGCGTAATTCGAAAGAAAGATCGCCGACGTTTTTTTGTCGTGTGACGAGAACCCGAGCCCGATAACGAAATCGCCCGCGTTCTTGCCGACGGTGATGCCGGCTTGTTTCACTTCGTTCGGCAGTCGCGCTTGCGCGGTTTGGATCGCGTTCTGAACGTCGGTTGCGGCGAGATCGAGGTTGCGCTCGAGGTCGAACGTACACGTGATCGTGCTCGTTCCGGCGTTGCTCGACTGCGACGACATGTACCGCAGACCTTGAACGCCGTTGATCGCTTCCTCGAGAATCGTCGTGACGGATTCCTCGACCGCTTGCGCGCTCGCACCCGTGTAATGCGCGGTAACCGTCACGACCGGCGGCGCAATTTTCGGGAACTGCGCGATCGGGAGCGTCGGAATCGTCACGACACCGGCGAGGAGGATGATCAGCGAACAAACGGCTGCGAAAATGGGCCGTCGAAGAAAGAAATCGATCACGCCGGCGGTCCTTCGAAGTTGCGGGGAACGCCGCCTAAGACGCCGACCCAGCCGCGATTGTGTCAGGAGCGGCCGCGTGTATCGCGCCGACAATCGTACCCGCCACGTTGGTCAGATCGCTCGTTGCAAAGCCATCGAGGGCCGCGCGTGCACTCGGCTCGAGCGCACCGAGTTCGCCCAAAAGTGCCATCGTCGCCGGCGGCACCGCACGCCGCGCGCCGTCGATGACTTTGAGCGCGAGCCCGAGCCCTTGATCGAGGAGCGCATCGGCGTGCACGCCTTCGGCGCCCGCCTTCCCGATGATGCGGCCACGCGTTGCCAGCGGCAGCGCGCTGTCGAAGCGGCCCGTTCCTCCGAGATAGAAGGGCTCGGATGCAATCGCATACCGGACGAGTTCGAGTGCGATCGCGTCGGCGTCGTCGACTTCGTCGATCGATGCGAATCGCGCGAATGCGCGAGCCGCGCGACGCATCGATGTCGCGAAGACCGGAATGCCGCAGCCATCGACGCCGAGCGGCATGTGCGTCGGATCTTCGCCGAGGAGCCGCCCGCAGAGCGCGAGGATTTCTTGTTGCGCGGGATGATCGATGGCGAGATACGTCGCGCGATCGTAGCCGCGCGCGCGACAGAGCGCGAGAATCCCCGCGTGTTTTCCCGAGCAATTGTTGTGCAACGCCGATGGCTGCGCGCCGGAGGCTGCGAGCGCGGCGGCAGCCGGCTCGTAAGCCGGTGCGTGAGCGCCGCATTGCAGCGCGCGTTCGTCGAGGCCGATTTTTTCCAGAATCGAAACGACCGCCGCGACGTGCTGAGGCTCGCCGTTGTGCGATGCGGCCATCACGGCAATCTCGCGCTCGTCGAAACCGTAGCGTTCGTTCGCACGCGATGCCATCACGGCAGCTGCGATAAATGGCTTCGCAGCCGACCGCAGATAGATCGGCGCGTCGATGTCGCCATATGCGAGCGCGATGGACCCGCTCGCATCGGCCGCACATGCGACGATGGCGTGTACGGATTCCGTGATCGCACCGCGCGTAACGTAGACGTAAGGTACGCCCGTAATCGTGTCCATTACGCGAGACCTTTCGCTAACGTGGGGTCGGCCCTTGGACCACCTGGACGAAGCCCTCGGGACGGACGTAGGTTTTGAACGCTTTGCGCACGTCTGCTGCCGTGAGCTTCGCATAGATCATCGCCGAACGATGTGCCTCATCGAGCTCGAGTCCAGCGGTCGATCGCGACGCGAGTGCCGATGCTACACCATCGACACTCCCTTCGCCCAGCGGCAATTGACGGAGCAAAATGGCTTTGGCCTGTTGCAATTCAGCAGGCGTGACGTCGGTCGTTTGCATCGCGCGAAGATCGCGGGCGACGAGCGCACGCGCTTTCGAGACGTTTTGCGGATCCGATCCAAAGCTCACGGTGTACGTCGAACGCGTCTTGCCCGATGTGAGGCGATTGCTCACGTTGTAGACGAGGCCCGCAACCTGCCGGAGATCGTGGTAGAGCCGCGTTGCATAGAAGCCGCCACCGAGCACGTGATCGCCGAGTTGGAGTGCGTAATACGCCGGGTCGGTTCGCGCGAGGGCGACCGTTTCGACGAGTTGCGTTTCGTCTTGCACGCGACTGGCATCGGGCACGACGGCGGCACTCGGCGCATTCTGCGCGATCTTCGGCAGATCGACCATCGGTTGCGGACCCTCGGCGCGCCAGGCGCCAAAGTATTTTTCGATCGTCGCTTTGGCGATGTCGGGTGCGATCTTTCCGCTCACGACGATCGTCGTCATATCGGGTCGGAAGACGGCCTTATGATACGCGACGATATCGTCGCGCGAGAGTGCGGTGATCGATTCG
>JAYTXC010000008.1:0-6671 GCA_043743145.1 Rhodospirillales bacterium | reverse complement strand
GTCCTGTGAGGTCGTGGTCGACGAACTGCGAAAAGTAGGTATATGCAGCCGGCATGGCGTGATTATCGAAGGCCGTGACGGCGGGTGGATCTTGTGCGGGTTCGATCATGACATTAGCGAGCGCAGCGAGATCGACGACGTTCGGCTGGTCTTTCTCGATCGGGACGATGTTGATGAACGCATCGCGCTGTATACGTGCGGCGGCCGCGCCGTGACTCTCGGTCGGTGGGGCGACGGCGGCAGCGGCGATACTTGCTCCCGGGAGCGTCGTGGCATGTGACATTGAAGGCCTCTCATTCGCGGTGCGATGATACGATACGAGCAAATTTTGACGCTACAAACGTGTTAGCAAAAACTTGTCCGCGTCGCGGCGTGCGTCTGCGAAAGTGATCGGAGGCGCACGAGGGGCACGACGGCATCGTCCATCGCCACGAAAAGGCGACCGAAGCGATCGTACTCCTTCCTTTTGGATTTTCCAAGGCCCGGAAGAGATTATTTTTTGGCATCCCATCCCGCCGCATGTTTTACAGATCTTTATCGCTCTGCCCATGCGACTTCGGCGAACGCGAAGTGCGAGTCCGATCCGAAGGCACCTTGCCGATGAGACTCATGCGATCACGTCTCATCCACGTTTACGAAAGCAGTTTACGATGATGCCGTGCGCTCGACCCATGCCTCGAAGCGAGGATCGTCGCAGACGGCAACGTTGAAGCGCATCCACGGCGACGCGCCGAGGTGCGGGCGGAAGATTTTCCCCGGCGCGAGTAAGATCCCGTCGCTCGTCGCTTGCTCTGCCAATTGCGCGGAATCATCGACGTTTGGAAACCGAGCCCAGAGAAACATTCCCGCCCGTGGATTTCCGAAGATTTCGACGCCGCTCTCTTCGAGGGTTTTGCGGACATTGCAACGCGATTCATCGAGGCGTTGCTGGAGCCGTGTGAGATATTTGCGGTAGTGCCCCTCGGTGAGCATTGCATAGATGACGCGTTCGACAAATACCGAGCTCGTGATGCTCGTGAGCATTTTGATATCAGCGAGTTCGCTCGCGAGATCGGCCGAGCATGCGATGAAGCCCATACGCAGGCTGCCCGAAAGTGTCTTCGAGAAGCTGCGCGCATAGATGACGCGATTGAGTTGGTCGAATGCGGCGAGTCGCGGCGTGTGCGTCGCGCTAAGATCGGCGAAGATATCGTCCTCGACGATGCGGAACCCGTAACGTTCGGCTATCTGCAAGACCTTGAAACTCACGTGCGAGCTCATGTCGGTGCTCGTTGGATTTTGCATGACGGACTGCGTGAAATAGATCTTCGGGCGATGCTCGGAGGCGAGGCGTTCGAGCGTCTCGACGTCGGGTCCGTCGCAATTGCGTGGAACGGCCAGCATACGCACGTTGCTGAGCCGTAAGTTTCCAAAGAGGTTGTAGTAGCCCGGGTCGTCGACGAGCGCGCAGTCTCCAGGGGCGAGTAGGCGGCGTATGACGAGATCGAGCGCGTGGCTCGTGCTCTCGGTGAGAACGATCTGCGAGATATCCGCGGTGATACCCATTTCGCCGAGGAGCAGGGCGAGATGCTCGCGCAACGGCGCGTAGCCGTACGGATTACCGTACGCGACGACGTGAGCTCCCTCGTGCCTTGCATTTGCGGCGATCACCCGACGCACACCGACTTCTTCGAGCCAACGATTGGGCAGCCACGGGCCTCCGGCGAGCAATAAACTCCCGTCGGCATTTAATAAGCGTCGAAGGAGCCACACGAGGTGCTCGTTTCGTGCGCGCTCCGGTCCCGCCATCGGCTCGCGCGTTATCGTATCGCGTACGATCGTCTCGCGCGCCATTGCGAAGAAACCAGCACCACGACGCGGTTGTAAATAGCCCATCGCTACTAAACGATCGTACGCCTCGACGATCGTGAACCGACTGAGGCCGAGAGTCACCGCGAGCGCACGAATCGACGGCAGTTTCGACCCACCGATGCAAACGCGGTCGTCGATCGCTCGTGCGACGCCGCTGACAACTTGATCGACGAGCGGCCGGCGGTCATCCTTATCGATCGCAATCGCGAGCATCTTACCTCTCAGGCAAAAGTGGCCTCGTCATTTCATCAGTACAGTCAGCATTTGTCATTGCGAACTGTCTATGTCGACTGTACGAATTGTGCGGTAACGTCGGCGCACTGTCAACTCGAAATTTTTAGGGAGTTCGCTAGCATGAAAATCGCTTACGTCACGTTGTTCTCTCTCGTCGGTACGCTAGCCGCGAATGCGTCGATGGCCACGGCCGCCGGTGAGCCGACGATCGTCATGGCCGGTGGCGCGAAGTTCGGCGTCGCGCCAAAGCCCTATCCCGCAGACACCAAGATGGCCGTACTCTCGGGTGACCCCTCGAAGGCTGGCGCCCGGTATACGGTCCGCCTTAAAATTCCCGATGGGACGAGGCTTCCCGCGCACACCCACGGAGATAGCGAAGACGTCACCGTGATTAGCGGCACGCTCCTGGTCGGCGTCGGCTCCGCGTTCGACGCTGGAAAAATGCTTGCGCTTACCGCGGGTTCGTACGCATCGATTCCGTCAGGAACACCGCATTTCGCGATGGCGAAAGGTGAAACCGTTGTCCAAGTCAACGGGGTCGGACCGGCATCGATGAGCCTCGCCTCGCCGTAAGTGCGGGTCACCACGGCGCGCCGTTGCGGGCGAGCGCGAAGAAATCGCGGTGTCACCGCGAAGCGCCATCTATGACGACGACGACTCCTATTGCAGGCGACGTAGCCGAGCGCGCGATCGAGATTCGTCGCGAGATCCATCGCTATCCCGAACTCGGTTTCGAAGAAGAATGCACGGCGGCAATCGTCGAGCGTGAACTCAGTCACCTTGGGGTCGAACATCGCCGCGTCGCCAAGACCGGCGTCGTCGGTATCGTGCGCGGCGCGCTCCCGGGAAAGGTCGCGGGTCTACGCGCCGACATGGACGCGCTACCGCTGACCGAAAAATCGGGTGAGTCCTGTAGCTCTGAAATTCCGGGGAAGATGCACGCGTGCGGACACGATGCGCACACCGCAATGTTACTCGGCGCGGCGCGCGTGTTGCATAGCGATCGTGCGCGGCTTCACGGTACGACGGTCTTGCTTTTTCAGCCCGCAGAAGAAGGGCCCGGTGGCGCGCTTCCGATGATCGAAGAGGGCGCGATGGAAAACCCGCATATCGACGCGATCGCGATGTTGCACGTCGACGTCCGGCTCGAGACGGGAACGGTCGGTTTCATTCCCGGCGCTTGCAACGCCGCAGCCGATGAATTTCACGTGACGATTGAAGGCCGCGGCGGCCACGGCTCCGCACCGCACAACGCCGTCGACGCCATTCCCGCGGCGGCCGCCGTCGTGCTCGCCCTGCAAAACATCGCCGCGCGCGAAACGGACCCATTTGCAACGGTCGTCGTCACCATCGGCACGATCGAAGGCGGCTACCGGAACAACATCATTGCGGACCGCGTGCACATGACCGGAACGTTTCGTTCGCAAAATTCCGACATTCGGCGCGATCTCGAGGTTCGCGCACGGCGCATTGTGGAGAACGTGGCCGCTGCCTACAACGCGCGTGGCACGCTCGAAATGTTCTGGGGCTATCCGGCGGTGGTCAATGACACGGAACTCGCGGAGACGTTTCGCCTATATATGGAAGAAAACTCGACGATCCCCGTCGCCAGTCCGTCGCCGACGATGGGTGGCGAGGATTTCGCATACTTCGCGCAGCGCGCTCCCGGTCTCTTGATCCGTCACGGAATCCGAAATGAAGCGGTGGGTTCGATCCACCCCGGCCACAGTCCGCAGTTCCGCATCGACGAGACCGCGCTCGAATTCGGGATCGAGACGCTCGTCGCTTTCGCGCGTGGCGTCGGCTCGGGACGTGTTCGCGGAGGGAGCAGCGCCAAACCGTAGGCGACCTCACATTTGGAAACGGCCCTTCGGAATATCCTACCTCCACACAGCGTCCTGCGCTGGAAAGGGTTTCGATGTCCGCCGTTCTTACCCGTAAAAAGGTCAATCCCGAGCAACAGCTACGCGCCGCGCGCGACCTCGACCTCATCGAGTCGTATCGCGCGGGTCGGCGCGAAGCGTTTGATGAGCTCGTCCAATCCTACGATCAGCACGTCCGTCGCATCCTTGCGCAGCTCAACGTCCCGGCGGGCGACGTCGAGGATCTCGCGCAAGAAGTCTTCCTGCGGATCTTTCGCAACCTCCACCGGTTCCGCGGCCAGTCGTCGTTCTACACGTGGCTCTACCGCATTACGGTCAACGTCTTCTTCGACCACAACAAAAAGCGTAAACGCGCCGATGTGCGGCTTGCGCGTTTGCAGAGCGCGCTCATCGACGTGACAAATGTCCGTCATGATGGCGAAGATCCATACTTCGCATGTTACAACGCGCTGACGCAAGATGAATTCGCGAAAGCGATTGCAGCGTTACCCGAAGCATTTCGCGCCGTCGTCGCAATGCGTGAGGTCGACGACCTCTCCTATGAAGAGATCGCCGTTCAAACGGGGATTTCGATCGGCACGGTTCGCTCACGCCTCAGTCGTGCTCGCGCGCGACTGAAGGAGCTGTTGCGCCCGGTGCTCGTTCAGTCTGCGGCATAACGTTGACACCGACCACTAGCGGTTGTGGTGGGCGACTGCCTTCGCACAACGGCTAGTGTTTGTTCGATAGGTATCATGGTGTGGAAACCGAACGGGTTGCCATGCTCGCAACGCTTTCGTCCAACGAACGCATCTCGTCGAACGCTCTCAGCAGCACGCAAGATCTCGCGAGTTCGCCGGAAGCGGCCTTCTCGCTCATCTGCGAAGTGGAAAAATGGCCGGTGTGGCTCTCGTTTCTTACGAGCGCCCGCCGCCTCGACGAGCGCGAGCCACTCGCGCTCGGCAGTGAGATCGCCTTGCGGAGCGCGATCCCGGGCGAACCCGAGGAGCTGTACGAAGTCGACCAGATGCTCGATGGCCACATCGTTTCGCTCGTCGGGGCCTATTCGGTTCGGCGCCGGCTCGATTTTCGTATCGAGCGCAAGACGTCTCGCTCGAAGCTTTCGGTTCGCGTGGATTACCCGGCGTACGGCGGCATCGTGGGGGCATTCATCGATCGCATCACCGCGCGGCGACGCCTCGAGAGCGCGCTCGACGAATCGTTGTTACATTTCAAAGGCCTCGTGGAGTTTCGCGACAATCCGAAAGACGATCTCCTTGCCGATTTTTAGCAGTCGTTGACGCAAACTGCTAACCACAGTATACTCGGGGCTGCAAATTCGCCGTGACCGATCTAGGAGATTAGGGTGCCGATCTACGAGTATCAATGTGCCGCGTGTGGTACCGTCACCGATATCAAGCACGGATTCAAAGAGATCGCGAGCGAGCCATGCCCCAAATGTGGGAGTGTCGATCTTAAGCGTCTCTTTAACCCCGCCGGAATCGTCTTCAAAGGCTCCGGGTTTTACGTTACGGACTCGCGCAAAAGTGAAGCCAAGAGCGAAACGAAGACCGAAACCAAGAGCGAGAGCAAAAGCGAATCCGCGCCCGCAAAAGGTGGAGACGCGGCAGCGTGAACCCGATCCCACATCTTGACCTCATCATCGCGGGGATCGGCATTGCGCTGGCAATCGCGTTGATGGCGTACGGCGCTGCTGGTCTCGCGAAGGTCGCAAACGCATTGAAAGTGCGCGTCGATGGCTATGCTGAACTCCCGATCTTAGAGTATGTCGATCGCACGTCGGCGAAAGTCGCGCGCGCTTCGTTGAGCATCGGCCGTGCACCCGGGCTCATCTATCGCGCACGTGCCGCGCAGCGCGACACCGTTAACGCTTTTGGAAAGATGACGGCAGTCCTCACAACGCCGGCGTCGCTCTGGCGATTGGGCGAAGTTCTCGTGACAGGCAAGACACGCTCGTAAAACGATTCTAGGGAAGGTGGGATTCGAACCCACAAGAGCGTAAGCTCAATCGCTTTTGAGGCGATCGCGTAGACCGTTCCGCCACTTCCCCGAGGCCCTTCGCGCTATTCGCGCGACGCGCGCGTGGCCCTTGCTTACGGCGGAGCAACGCTCGCGGCAACGACAATGGCGCGTGCCGCTTCTGTCGAATTCGCGAACGAAAATCCGAAGCGCAGGTGCACCCCCACGTGTGTGGCGGCACTCGGAGTGAGTCGGATGCGGGCGACGAGTGAATATCGCTGCGTGACGATCGTCGATTCTTCAACGTCGCCCGCTCGCCACGCGATAGTCGCGAGTTCGTGCGTCGCAGTATCGTAGAATCCAAATGCGTTCGCGCGCTCGACGCGGAGGGTCGTGTCGGCTGCGAAGGGGATCGGGTCGGGGAGCAAGATACGTCGCGTCGACATCTCGGTTCCGTCGCCAACTCCGAGCGACGTCACCGAAACGGCGCGTTGGCGCGGTAGGCGCTCCGGCGAACGGACGTCGGCACGGATGAGCGCGTCGAACGTGCGCGCGTCGCGATGCAAAGCGAGCGTGCGCGTGAATCGCGCTCCACTCGGGACGACGTCGGGTGCATCGTAACTGAATGTCGCCGTCGCGACGTCGGCTCCACCGTGGAGCTCGGAAACGACGTAGGGCCGATTGAAGGTTCCCGCGGGAAATTGATGCGTGTATTTGGCGATACGATCCGTCGTCGAAAGCGGC
>JAYTXC010000007.1:0-22010 GCA_043743145.1 Rhodospirillales bacterium | reverse complement strand
GAATCGAGCTTCGCGAGTAAGACCGAAAAAATAATCCCGACGAGCGCCATCGCGAGCGTCGCTCCGCCGCGCAAGACGTCGAGTATGTGGAGGCGGTCGTGCGTGCGTGCCGCGCTGTAGAGAAAAATGAGCGCCGCGAACGTGTTGCTCAAGATGGTAAAGAAACCGAAGAAGTTGGCGGCGTGAAAGTTGGGTTTCTGCGAAGCGGCGTCAAGCTGGATCCCGACGGCCGTAAGTACGAGGATGCCAAATGCTAGCCGCAGGGGAGCGACCAGGGGCCGGGCGCTACGTGTCATGCTCGACCGTTAAACGCTTCATGCGAGGAAGCCCGGCGCGCACGGCTGAATATATAGACGATGGCAGATCAGCCGAACACGACGACGATGCCGTCGATCGAGATCGTCATGATTGAGGTCGTTGCGAACCTCGCCTTCGTCGCGCACGGCCTTTTGGGCGTTGCCGCTACCGATGGCGATGGCGATGAAACGCGCCGCCTCGACGATGCTGAGATCGCAATCGACATCGCCGGGCGCGCGTACGACCGAATATCGGCGAGGTTATCCGGAGACGAGCGGGCCGAGATCGCAAGGATGCTCACCGAATTGCGACTTTCTTACGTGAAGAAGCGAGGCACATGAGCCTCGCCTCTCGCGTTTTAGCCACCCGCGCGCTCTGGAAAGAAAGGCGACCGTGACCGACGTTTTAGTGCTGAACTTCACCTACGAAGCGCTCAATATCACGAGCTTTCAACGTGCGGTCAAACTCTTGTTTTCCGGGAAGGCCGAAGTCGTCCACGGACGCTCGCAAATGCTCAGCTCGCCCACGTACGAGATGCGGATGCCCTCGATCATCCGCATGCTCTACTACATACGGCGGCCGATGCAGAAGGTCGCGCTCACGAAGAAAAACATCCTGTTGCGCGACGATTACCAATGCCAGTACTGCAGTCTGCGCGGCGAGCGCCTCATGACCGTCGACCACGTGCTACCGAAAAGTAAGGGCGGCCCCTCGACGTGGGAAAATCTCGTCTGCGCGTGCATGCGCTGCAATAACCGCAAGAACAACCGCACGCCCGAACACGCAAATATGCCGCTGCGCCGCAAACCAAAGGCGCCGAAATATATTCCGTGGATTCGCGTCAAACGTAACACGCTACCGGGCGAATGGCACAAGTTTCTCTTCCTCTACAACGTCTCGATCGACGAGGTCGTGGAAGCCGAACCCGAACTCTAACGCGGCATGCTCCTCATCGCTTCAGTCGCGGCGCTCGTGGCGCTCGGCATCGAAACATACGTTGCGACGGTCGCGTACCCGAATTTCGCGCGCGTGGGCGCGGCCGAATTTCCGGCGTTTCACGCGTTTCACTCCGAGCGTATTACGTTTTCGATCGGACCTGCGTTATTGATCGCTGTCTTCGCGAACGTAGCGCTCGTTTTCGATCGGCCGCGTGGCGTACCCATGTGGTTACCCCTCGCGGCTGCAGGCGCGGGCATCCTCGTTCTTGGCATCACCGCTTTCGTGCAAGTGCCGATTCATGGCGAACTCTCTGCACGCGGTTACGATGCAAGCGCGATCGCGCGGCTCAACGCAAATGAATCCGCACGCGCCGTCGCAACATTCGCACAAGCGGCTTGCGATGTTACGATGCTCGCTATCGTGTTGCGCACGCGAACGTAAGCGCTCGTTTCAAATCGCCATGCGAAACGAAGCGGAACCGTTCGCGACTGCGAAGAACACGGAGGCCCGGGGATCAAAGCCGGACGCCGTACTTCGATGTCCTCCTCGACTACGTAGACTCTGGCGTAATCCCATTCCACACCCCCGGCCACATGCAGGGTCGCGGGATGGATCGCGAACTCCGCGATTTTCTCGGCGATAACGTCCTCGCGATCGATCTCACGCAGATCCGCGGGCTCGACGATCTCTTGCAGCCCGAAGAAGCGATCGCACAAGCGCAAGCACTTGCCGCCGCCGCATACGATGCCGATCACACATTTTTTCTGATCAACGGATCGACGAGCGGCAATCAAATCATGATGATGGCCGCGCTCAATCCCGGTGAGAAAATTGCCTTACCGCGCAACGCGCACAAGAGCGCGATGGGCGGGCTCATCATGAGCGGCGCGCAACCGATTTGGATGAAGCCCGAAGTCGATGTGGGCTTGCACATGGATCATACGATCACGCCTGAGACGGTGCGCGCGACGCTGGCGGAGCATCCCGATATCAAAGCCGTGTATATCGTGAGCCCAACGTATTACGGCGTGACCGCCGACCTCGAAGGCATCGCTGCCGTCGTACACGAGTTCGGCGTGCCGTTTCTCGTCGACGAAGCGTGGGGACCGCACTTTCACTTCCATCCCGCACTCCCGATCGATGCGATCGCAGCGGGTGCGGATATGTGCATCAACTCGACGCACAAGATGCTCGGCAGTCTTTCGCAAACCGCGATGCTGCACCAAAAGGGCGAACGTATTCCGCTCGATCGGCTCAAAGCCGTCGTCAAGCTGTTTCTCTCGACGTCGCCGAATCTCGTGCTCGTCGCCTCACTCGATGTCGCGCGGCGGCAGATGGCGATGGAGGGCGGTGCGCTGCTCTCGCATACGATCGAACTCGCCAACGATACGCGTCGCCGGCTCAACGACATCCCGGGCATCTATTGCTTTGGTGATGAACAAGTTGGCAAGCCCGGCGTGTACGATCTCGATCCGACGAAGATCACGATTACGGTGAAAGATCTCGGCTACACGGGATACGAAGCCGAAGAGATCTTACGGCGTCGCTACAACGTGCAATGCGAACTCGCCGACCTTTTCAATTGCCTCGCATTGTTCACCATCGGTACGACGCAAGAGGCCGCCGATCGACTCGTGTACGGCGTCAAGGAACTCTCCCGCGAAGACCGTCCCATCGACGTCTTCTCGCCGTCGGGCGTTCTCGAACGTCGACTCGAGACCGGGACGTACAATTTACCCCCGATCCCGCCGATTCGCATGCTCCCCCGCGACGCGTTTTTAGCGCCGACGGAATTCGTGCGATTCAAAGAAAGCGCGGGACGCATCTGTGCGGAGGTGATCACACCATATCCACCGGGCATCCCGGTTATCTCGCCCGGGGAAGAAATCACGCAAGCGATCGTCGATTATCTCGATCTCGAGAAAAAAGCTGGCGTTCGTATGCAAGGACCCTACGACTCGGAACTACGGTCGATCCGGGTAGTACAGGAACACGGTCATCCGATTCCCTAAGACCGCCACCACGGAACGCGTCGGCCCGCAAGGCCGGCAAACGACCGAATTTTAAGCCGAGGATGTGCATTGGCCGTTAACGCCGAGACTCTCTCCGCCCACTGCGAACTAACCAACCTGCTGGATATCTTCCCCCTACCGATCCGGCAAGGGCTCGCTCGCCTCCCGAACTTCGAATCGCTCGTCGAAGTCGTTCTCGACCTCGGGCGCCCGCCCGAAGCGCGCTTTCCCGACGACTTCGTGTTTCTCTCCGACACGGCGGTCACGTTCGAAGATCTCGCGCACGTGAGCTCGCGCTTATCGGCGTTCGGGAGCGACAACCGCGCTGGCATCGAATCGACGTTGCATCGCGTCTCCGCGATTCGCAATCGTCAAGGGAAGGTCGTCGGGCTTACGTGTCGCGTCGGCCGCGCCGTGTACGGTACGATCGATATCATCAGCGACGTGATCCGCGCCGGAAAATCCGTGTGTTTGCTCGGACCACCGGGCGTCGGAAAGACGACGATCTTGCGTGAATGCGCGCGCGTGCTTTCGGAAGATCGCAAACGCGTCGTCGTCGTCGATACGTCGAACGAAATCGGTGGCGATGGTGACATCCCGCATCCCGGGATCGGTCACGCGCGACGCATGCAAGTCGCAAACGCGGCACTGCAACACAACGTCATGGTCGAAGCCGTCGAAAATCACATGCCCGAAGTCGTCGTCATCGACGAAATCGGGACGGAGATGGAAGCGATGGCCGCGCGCACGATCGCGGAGCGCGGCGTGCAACTCATCGGCACCGCTCACGGCAAGACGCTCGAAAATCTGCTCATGAATCCGACGCTCTCCGATCTCGTCGGCGGCATCAGCACGGTGACGCTCAGCGACGAAGAAGCGCGCCGCCGCGGCACGCGGAAGACCGTCCTCGAGCGCAAAGCGCCGCCCACATTCGACGTGCTCATCGAGATCAACGATCGCAATCGGCTCTCGATCTATCAGAACGTCGCGGAAACCGTCGACGCACTCTTGCGTGGCTATCAACCGCAAGCCGAAGTGCGTCAGCGTCTCCCCGGCGGTGCGGTTCAAGTCGTGCAAGAAGCGACGGGCATCGCTCCGCCCAAGCGCGCGAACGTCTCCGGCGCGAGTGGTTCGCCCAAACTCGTCGCTGCAAACTCCCCTGAGTCTGAGTTCGCGCAAGCGATGCGCGAAGCCGATCTCGCCGAGCGCGACCTCGATACACGCAGCGACGCGCAACACGTACTGCTCTTTCCGTACGGCGTTTCGCGCAACAAGATCGAGCGTGCGATTCACAACCTCGGAGTCAACGCATCGATCGCGCGCAAGTGGGACGACGCCGACGTCGTGCTCACGCTCAAATCGCTCGAACGAAAGGAGAGCGATAAACTCAAATCGATCGCGACGGAAAACGTGCCGATCTATTCGATCAAAACGAACACGACGGCACAAGTCATGAACGCACTCAAAGATATCTTCGCCTTGGCATCGATCGATGCGGAAGAGATCGCGATTCGCGAAGCTTCCGAAGCGATCTATAAGGTATTGCTCGATAGCAAACCCGTCGAACTCACGCCGCAGACGTCGTACGTGCGTCGCCTGCAGCATCAGCTCGCCGAAGAGCATCGCGTGATGTCCCGGAGTACGGGTATGGAGCCCAATCGCCGGCTCGTGCTCTTCCGCAATAACGACCTGCCGTACGGCACCGGAGCGTCCGCGTAACCGCTCGGTATCCCGGTCGTTTCATCACCGTCGAAGGCATCGAGGGGAGCGGCAAATCGACGCTTCTCTCGAGCCTCGCGGTCGCACTCGTCGCACGCGGTCGCGATATCGTGACCACGCGCGAACCCGGCGGCACGCCGCTCGGGAATCTCTTGCGCGCGGCCTTCGTCGAGCCGGGTGTCGTGCTTAGCCCGCTCACCGAAGCCTTCGTCGTCAACGCGTCGCGCGCGCAACTCATCGACGACATCATCGAACCTGCGCTCGCGCGCGGTGCGTGGGTGCTCTGCGATCGCTACGTCGATGCGACCTTTGCTTACCAAGGATTCGGCCGCGGTCTCGGCTACGAGACGCTTCGCACGCTCGTGGAAACGGCGACGCGCGGGCGCTTACCCGATCTCACATTTTTGGTGGATGTGCCGGTCGACGTATCGCGCTCGCGCGTCGCGTCGCGTGCGGCGGCCGCGCATATTGCGATCGACCGCCTCGAACGCGAGGATACGGCTTTTCACGAACGCGTGCGCGCGGGATACCTCGAGCTCGCACGCGAGGATGCGCGCATCGTCACGCTCGACGGTACGCTCGCGCCCGACATCTTGTGCGAGACGGCAACCGCGCTCGTTGCGGCGAAGTTCGGCCTATGACCGGCGTGACGGGTTCGTTCGATGTCGTCGGCGCGAAAGCGCCGCTCGCATTTTTCGGTAACCTCGATCGCGCGCGCTTGGCGCACGGATTTCTCTTCACCGGGCCTGCGGGTGTGGGGAAGAAGACCTTCGCGCGTCGCTTCGCGCAATCGCTCATCTGCGAGACGCCGAAGCCGACCGTGCTCGGGTATTGTGGCGTGTGTCCGGGGTGCACGCTTTTCGTTGCGGGCACGCACCCCGATTTCGTTTCGTCCGAAGGCGTCGTGAAGATCGGCAAGGAGGGCGGGAGCGCGTTGCACGACGAGGAGCTCTCCGCACGCGATCTCGTCCGCGAACTTTCTTTACACGGCTATCGGAGCGCGTATCGTGTCGTGATGCTCGGTGACGTTGCGTTTGCGACGCACGAGGCAGCGAATGCACTCCTGAAATTTTTCGAAGAACCGCCAAAAGGCGTCGTCGTGATCCTCACGACGAACGGTCCCGGCGCATTGCTCGCGACGATTCGTTCGCGCATGTTGGAGATCGCGTTTGGGCCGCTTCCCGCGAGCGATGTCGAGCGCGTGCTCGTTGCGGATGGCGTCGAGCCGGAGAAGGCGCATTTCGCGGCGGAGGTCGCACTGGGAAGCATCGTGCGTGCACGTGCGATTCTCGACGGCGATGAGGCAGGCGTACGCGATGCGTCATTCGCCTGGTTCGCGCGTGCGGTTCGCGGCGAGAACGCCGATGCGAGCTTTCTACGGCTCGACGATCGCAGTCTCACGGGAGCCGAGAAGCGCGCGCTCGTCGGCGAGCTGATCGAACTCGTGCGCGTCGCTGCGCGGGATTGGGTCGCGCTCGCCGTTGCGGGTCCGGAGATTCCGCTGCTCGCGACCGACCAACGCGACCGCATCGCCGCGCTTCCCGCGCGCGAACCTCACGCGCTCGTCGCGATGCTCGCGGCAATCGGCGATACGGAGCGCCTCGCTAACACGAACGTCTCCGCGGGGCTGGTCGTCGATCATCTACGCATGCAGTTGGCACCGCCCGCCGCTCGCTGACCGTTGGCGACCCTAGCGGTCCGGTTTACGCTTGCGGTTCGGTCCGTCGATACGCTCCAGCCGCACGTCGATGTTCGCGAAGCCCTTCGCCATGTTGACCGCGAGCGTATCGACGAGCGTGAGGATCCGTGCGACATCGGCTTTGGCCTGCAAACTCATCGCCATACACGACCCGACCGATGCGACCGCCGCCTGACCGTCGTGTTACGTGAACCGACCGTACGAGGCATCGTCGTAGGCCTTCGCAAGGACGAGTGCCACATAGCCCGTCGCGATCGCTTTGAAGAACGCACTGAGCAGCGAGATCACCACGCCCTGCGCGAGGAACGAATTACCGAGCAGGAGCGGATTGAGCGCCTCGATGATGAGTACCGGCACGTAGATGAGATTAAAAAGGTACAGTGCCGTAACGAGTGCCGTTGCGAGGACGGTACGCTTCGCGCGCTCGACCGACGCGTTGAGTGCCGCGCCGCCGGGAATTCCGCCGATTGCCGCAGAGGGAATCGTGTAGATGAAGACCGCGTACGCCACGATCGTAAGTACGATCGAACCGATCGGTCCGAGCAAGCCACCGACGAGCCCCGCAACAAAGACGACGAAATTGATGCCGAACGCTGCAAAAACGATCTGCCCGACTTTGCGTCGCGCGTCTTCCCACGCGTCGTCGAAGGGTGCTTTCCCGCGCCGCCACGCCGTCTCCGCAACGATGAGTGCTACGGCAAGCCCGAACGATCCGATGAGTTGTGCGATGAGGCCCGCGATGCTCGAGTTTGCCGAGCCGAGAAACCCAGAGCCAGTTTCCGCGGGAACGAGCATGAAGAGCAAGATCGTCGCGACCGATGCTGCGAACGGAGCGAGCGCGATCTGCGGATTACGTGCGAGTAGCCCGAACGCGCGCAGGTACGACATGAAATCGATGCGCCCCGGCTGCAATGACTTCATCTTTAGGCTCGCGCGCCCGCGAGGGCGTTGTGGCACCCGCAGGTGACCTCACTCGGAATCGCCGCGACGATTTTTACGATTCCGGCTTTCACGCGATCGTTGTTGCTCGCAAAGACTTTGAGCACGTCTTCGTGCGTCACCGGTTCGGCGCCGGGCAGCCCGACGTCGTAATCGGTGATCAGCGAGATATTGACGTAGCAGATCTCGAGTTCGCGTGCGAGATAGCACTCGGGATACTGCGTCATATTGATGACTTCCCAACCCGCGTCTTGGAACCAACGCGATTCCGCACGCGTGGAGAAGCGCGGACCTTGGATCACGACGATCGTCCCGCGTTCGTGAGTCGTGACGCCGAGCGATCGGAGCGCGTCGACGGCGATCGGTCGCAGTTGCGGACAATACGGATCGGCGAAACTCACGTGCGTCGTGATCGGACCGTCGTAGAACGTGTCGTTGCGACCCGTCGTGCGATCGACGACTTGATCGGCGACGACCATGTGGCCGGGCTCGACCTCTTTTTTGAGCGAACCGCACGCCGTCGGAGCGATGATGCGCGTAACACCGAGCGACTTCATCGCCCACAAATTCGCGCGATAATTCACCATGTGCGGTGGAAAGCGATGATCGCGGCCGTGACGCGGTAAGAAGGCCACGGATTTCCCGCCGAGTTCGCCGAGCGCGATGCGATCGCTCGGCATGCCATACGGTGTCTCGATCCATACCTCGCGCGGATTGTCGAGCAGCGAATAAAAACCCGAACCCCCGAAAACGCCGACGTCGGCGCGTTCTTTCGTCGTCATCATACCTTCATACAAAGCTCGGTCGCCAAAGCGACCGCAGGTTACTCTTTGAAATCGCTCGGCTTGAGTTCTTCGATGAACTTGCGGAAACGATTGGACTCTTCGGCTTCGGCTTTTTTATCCGCGACCGTTTCTTCGAGCACGATCTTATCGGCAACGAAAATCGGTGCCGACATGCGCAGCGCGAGCGCGATCCCATCGGATGGTCGCGCGTCGATCTCTTGCGTGTCGCCGTTCGCGCGCACGATCAGCTTTGCAAAAAATGTCGAGTCCTTAATATCGTGTATGACGATCTGCTCGAGCGTGGCGTGCATCGCTTCGAGCATCGTACGCATGAGGTCGTGTGAGAGCGGCCGCGGGACGGCCGTTCCTTCGAGCGCGAGGGCGATTGCGGTTGCTTCGAACGGACCGATGAGGATCGGGAGAAACCGCTTGCCTTCGAGGTCTTTGAGGATGACGACGGGGTCGTGAGTTAGCAAGTCGATTCCAAGCCGGTCGACCTTCATTTGGCGCATACGCTTGAATCCCACGCGTCCAGGACGATTCCTTGCCCCGAGCGAAAGCACGGCGTCGCTCCTATGGCTCTCTCATGTGGTATCGTCGGCCTCCCCAACGTCGGCAAGTCGACGATTTTTAACGCGCTTACCCGTTCGGCGCAAGCGCTCGCGGCGAATTATCCGTTCGCGACGATCGAACCCAATGTCGGCGAAGTACCCGTCCCCGATCCGCGGATGAAGGTGCTTTCCGATATTGTTAGCGCGAAGCGAATAGTCAACGCGACCGTACGCTTCGTCGATATCGCGGGTCTCGTGCGTGGTGCGAGTTCGGGCGCGGGCTTGGGCAACGCATTCTTGAGCCACATCCGGGAAACCGACGCCATCGCGATGGTCGTGCGTTGTTTCGAAGACGACGATGTCTCGCACGTCGAGGGTGGCCCCGATCCCCTGCGCGATATCGAGATCATCACGATCGAACTCGCCCTCGCCGATCTCCAAACGCTTGCGAAGCGGCTCGATAAACTCGACCGCGAAGCGCGCGTCAACGCCAAACTCGCGCCACGCGTCGAAGCCGGAAAACGCCTCAAAGCGGCACTCGAAATTGGCACGCCGGCGCGCACGTTCGCGCCCGACTCACTCGAGATGGAACTCGCACGTGAATCGTACCTGCTTACCGCGAAACCGCTCCTCTACGTCGCCAATGTCGATGAAGAGCAGATTTCGAACCCCGGTCCGCTCGCGCGCGCCGTCTTCGATCATGCCAAGGCCGAGCACGCGCGTGCGATCGCGTTTTGCGGCAAGATCGAAGCCGAACTCGCCGGCCTCACCGATGCGGAAGCAGAGAGCTTTCGCGAAGAGCTCGGCATCGATACGAGCGGGCTCGACCAACTCATTCTCTCGGCCTACGATCTGCTCGGGTACATGACGTTCCTTACCGCGGGCGAAATTGAGGTTCGTGCGTGGACGATCGACCGGGGCATGCGCGCGCCCCAGGCCGCGGGCAAGATCCACTCCGATATCGAGCGGGGCTTCATTCGGGCCGAGATCGTCTCGTACGACGACTACGCGCGCCTCAAGACGATGGACGCGATCAAGTCGGCCGGCCTTCTACGCAGTGAGGGGAAAGAATACGTCATGCGCGAGGGAGACGTCGTCAATTTCCGCTTCAACGTCTAGCCGAGCTCCACGTCCCGGGCGCATGTCGGTGAGCGCGCTCATATGCACCAAGTGGATAATCGATAAGACTTGTAGCTAGACAAATGTAGGGTAGACGCCATCTTTTCCATAAGGTGAAAACCCGAACGACTATTTTTCGGGGTTACGAATTCATGATGACCGCCGTGCGAGAGGTCTCCGTTTTTGGAGACGCGATCGCCTATTTCAACGAAGCAGCCGAGCTCCTCGACCTCAATCCGGGAATCCGCCGCCTCCTCACCAAGCCTTCGCGTCAGATCATTTTCTCGATTCCATTCCAGCGCGATAACGGCGAGCTCGAAGTTTTCACGGGCTACCGCGTCCAGTACAATTTCGCGCGTGGACCCGCAAAAGGCGGCATTCGCTATCATCCCGGCGTGACGCTCGACGAGGTGACGGCGCTCGCGTTTTGGATGACGTGGAAGTGCGCCGTGGTGGACCTGCCTTTCGGCGGGGGAAAAGGCGGGGTCACGTGCGATCCGACGACGCTCTCGAAAGGCGAACTCGAACGCATCACGCGTCGCTACGCAGCCGAACTCGTCGAAGTCGTCGGTCCCGATAAAGACGTGCCCGCACCCGACGTCGGCACCACGCCGCAGATCATGGCATGGTTCATGGACACCTACTCGATGCATGTGCGCCAGCACGTTCCGGGTGTCGTGACGGGGAAACCGCTCGAAATCGGTGGCTCGCGCGGTCGCGTCGAAGCGACGGGACGCGGCGTCTCGCTCGTCGCGCTCGCGCACATGAAACGCATGGGCATCGAATCGGCCGGTGCGCGCGTCGTCATTCAAGGCTTCGGCAACGTTGGGTCGGTCGCAGCGAAGATGTTCGTGAACGCCGGGGCGCGCGTGATCGCGATTTCCGACGTGAGCGGTGGCTATTTCAACGAATCCGGGATCGATGTCGCGGGCGCTACCGCCTACGCACTCGAGCATCTTTCGCTCGAAGGCTACCGCGGTGGCGATCGTATCACCAACGACGCGCTGCTTACCCTCGAATGTGACGTGATGGTGCCGGCCGCACTCGAAAAGCAGTTCACCATCGAGAATGCGGCAAGCGTCCGCGCGAAGCTTATCGTCGAAGGCGCGAACGGTCCTACGACCCCTGAAGCCGATCATATCTTTAATACGCGCGGCATTATCGTCATCCCCGATATCGTCGCGAATGCCGGTGGTGTGACAGTCTCGTACTTCGAGTGGGCGCAAGATCGATCGGGATATTTTTGGAAAGAGTCGGAGGTCAACGAACGGCTCGCCGACGTGATGATCGAGAACTTTACCAAAGTCTCCGATCTCGCGACCCTGCGCAAGTTATCGCTGCGCACGGCGGCCTACATGGTCGCAATCGATCGCGTCGTGCAATCGATGAACACGCGCGGGGTCTATGCGTAAGCGCTAGACTTTCGTGCGCCGCGCCCACGCCTCGATCGCACCGAGGCTGGGCGCGAGATCGAGCCCGAGTTCGGTAAGTTCGTACAGCACGCGAAGCGGTGGTCCGGGATCGACGCGGCGACGCACGAGCCCATCGCTATCGAGTTCGCGCAGACTCGCACCAATCACGGGTTCGGGAATATCCGCGAGTGTGGTCAGCAGTTCGTTATAGCGGCGCGAGCCGTCGGCAAGCTCGCGCAAAATTGCGGCGTTGTGATGTCGCCCGAGTTCCAAGAGCGTCGCGACGAAGCGTCCCGGCGTTTGATCCGGACGCGTGGGAATGCTCATCGCGAGATTGCGCATACGGCCGGACGTGTTGGGCGGGATTGCGGGTTCATCTCTACACACATCGGCCCATCGTGATGTGAACCTTGGCCCGATGGTCCGCCTAGCGAACGGGAGTGCGCGATCTCACAACGGGCGTCTCGTCGAGGGCGAGACGCGTCGCGCTTACGATGGCGGCGACTGCTGCAACGGCCGCGGCGATCCCGAGCGCGAGGTGCGCCGCGCTCGCGAGATCCGTTGCGTTTGCTCGGGCCGGCGTCACCGTCGCGACGGCTGTGGCCGCGCCGAGGACGATCGCCACGCCTGCGGCACCGAGGGATTGGCCGGTGAGCCGGGCGGTCGCGAGGATACCGCCTGCCGATCCGGTTCGGTTGCGCGGTGCGGATCCGAGCAGCTCGCGATTATTCGGTGCTTGAAAGAATCCGAACCCGGCTCCGCAGACGATCGCGCGCCAAACGATATCGACGATGCGGGGGTGTGGCCCGAGGTTCGCGAGCAAGACGAGGCCGATGGCGAGCATTGTAAGGCCCGCCGTCGCGAGCTTTGCCGGCGCGATGCGATCGGAGAGGCGCCCCGCGATCG
Organism: Rhodospirillales bacterium; assembly: GCA_043743145.1. Classification (GTDB taxonomy): domain Bacteria; phylum Vulcanimicrobiota; class Vulcanimicrobiia; order Vulcanimicrobiales; family Vulcanimicrobiaceae; genus JANYGA01. The sequence continues at coordinate 9,632 of JAYTXC010000007.1, read as the reverse complement.
GTGCGACGAGCGCGATTGCGAGCGGCCACGGCGTAAAGAGCAGCCCCGCACCGAATGCCGAGTAGCCGTAAGCACCCTGAAAGAGAAACGGCAGCGCGACGAACGCGAGGCCCTGCGCGCAAAATGAACAGAGCGACGTCGTTGCGGCGAGGGAGAAACGGGGAATCGCAAAGAGATCGAGCGGGAGCATGGGTGCTGCAAGCCGGTGCTGACGCCGCACGAACGCGATTCCGAGCGCCACGCCCGCGCCGATCATCGTGCAGACGATCGGCACCGCAACGTGTCGGCCGATCCCATCGAGACCGATGACGAAGAGCGCGAGCGCGGGCCCCGAGAGCAAGGCGCTCGGAATATCGAACCGCGCGCCGGTCCCAGGTGTCCGCGGTAAAACGCGTGTGGCGAGTGCGGTATCGAAGAGTCCGAGTGGCACGTTGATCGCGAAGAGCCATGGCCATGGCGCAACGGCAAGAATCACGCCGCCGATCGTGGGCCCGGCAGCCGAGCTCGAAGCCACCGTGAGCGCGCTGATGCCGACGGCCGTTCCGAGCATCGCGGCGGGAAAGATCGAGCGCATGAGCGCGGGCGCGATGCTCATGAGCGCGGCCGCGCCGATGCCTTGCACGACCCGCCAGACCAGGAGCACGGCGAGTGTCGTTGCGAGCGCGCAGCCGAACGAACCGAGCGTAAAGATCGCGATGCCGAGCGTGTAGATCTTGCGCAAGCCGAGCACGTCGCCGAGCGACGCGAACGGCAGAAGCAGCATCATCACCGCGACTTGGTAAGCGTTGACGATCCAGATCGACTGCGCGGCATCGATCCGTAATTCGCGCGCGAGCGTCGGCAGCGCGACGTTTGCAATCGAACCGTCGAGAACGGCCATGATCGTCCCGATGACGAGTACCGTGAGAGCGAGGCCGCGCCGCCCCTTCGGGAGGCCGTCGGCGTCGCGCGAGAGCGCGGGTGGCATAACGCTCGTGCGACCCGCGCGCCGCGGTGGAAGTTCCGATTCGGCGAGCCTTTTTCGCACGACGGCACGGCGGATCGCGAACGCGGCGAGTGCCGCGAGTGCGAGATGTGGCATGAAGGCGATTGCGATGAAGATCCGCGCGGCGAGCGCGATGCTAAAGGACTGGACTACGAGTTTGCGTCGACGTCGTAACGGCGCTCTCGAGCGAGACGACGATTGTGGCATCGAGCACGCGCGCCTCCATCGTGGCGCGCTGCCACCTTCGGCGTCGCAGCGGGCGACCGGCCCGGCGACGCGGGCATTTCACGAAGCGACGATGCGGCCTCGGGTTCTCGTGCCATACCTCCCACCACGCGGCTGGAGCCGCCGGGTACGAACGCGGCGAGCACGACGAACGCGTTGCTCGACCCGATTGTGATGGTGCTCGAGCAACGTCGCGTGCCGATTACTCGATGAAGGCTTGTTCCGCGTGATAGGAGCTGCGCGAGAGCGGGCTGCTCACGACTTGGCGGAAACCTTTTGCAACGCCGATTTCGCGGAAGCGCTCGAAGTTCTCGGGCGTGACGAACTCGACGACGTCGAGGTGGCGTTTGGTGGGCTGGAGATATTGGCCCATCGTGAAAATATCGACACCGACGGCGCGTGCGGCATCCATCGCATCTTCGATCTCGTCCTCGCGTTCGCCGAGCCCGAGCATGAGCGACGTTTTCGTAAATTTCGATTTGCCGCTGCGCTTGGCGTGATCGAGCACGGCGAGCGATTGATCGAACGTCGCGCGGCGATCGCGCACGCTCGGCGTGAGCCTGCGTACCGTTTCGAGATTATGCGCGAGCACTTCGGGCTCCGCAGCGAGGACGACGTCGAGTGCATCGAGATCGCCCGCGAAATCACCCGTGAGACATTCCACTTTCGCGGTGGGTGAGAGCGTATGGATCATACGTACGGTGCTCGCGAAGATCGCCGCACCGCCGTCGGCGAGGTCGTCGCGATCGACGGCCGTGAGCACGAGATACTGCCATCCAAGATCGCGCACGGCTTCGGCGACACGTTTGGGTTCGAGCCAATCGACTTCGCCGCGCGGGCTTCCCGTTTTAACGTTGCAGAAATGACAACCGCGCGTGCACGTATCCCCAAGGATCATGATCGTGGCGGTGCCCGCGCCCCAGCACTCACCGATATTGGGGCACATGGCTTCTTGGCAGACGGTGTGCAACCCCGAGGCCTTTACGTCGCTTTTGAGCCGCTCGTAGTTTTCTCCGTGCGCGAGCTTGACTTTGAGCCAATCGGGCTTGCGCTTGGGTTGCGGTGCGATGAGATCGATCACGGTCGTCGTTCCTTCGCGATTGCTCGCGCGTTTTCCACGTTTAACATGGCGCGGCTTCGCGCTCGAACTGTAGGGAGAATTCCCGCTCCAGTGCTGCGAGCATGGCATCGCGCGCATCGGCGAGTGCGATCTCGCGCCCGAGTTCGTGCGTCATCGAAGTGATGCCGAATTCAGGCGTACCGCAAGGCGTGATGAGGCGATCGTAATCGAGCGACGTCGAGACGTTGAGAGCGAGGCCGTGCAATGACGTCATCTGCTTTACCGCTAAACCGATCGCGCAGATCGCGTTTTCGCCGACGTACACCCCGCGATGTTCGCCGCGCCCGCGCGCGGCGATGCCGAACGTGGCGAGCGCCGCAACGACACTCCGTTCGAGCGACGATACCAGCGGCGCGACCTCGCGAAAGCGTGTGAGTTTGCGAATCGGATAGAGCACGAGTTGCCCCGGCCCATGGTACGTCGCATCTCCGCCGCGTTCGATCTCCACGAGATCGATGCCGCGTTGCGCGAGCGCATCGGCTGATAAACGCACGTGTTCGCGCTTCGCATTTCGGCCGAGCGTCACGACGGGATCGTGCTCGACGACGATGAGTGTATCGCTCGCTTCACCGCGCGCGACCGCCTCATGAATCTCGCGCATGAGCGCGAGCGTCTCACGATACGGTCGGCGGCCGAGGTCGATAGCGCGCATCAGTCGTCTTCGTCGGTAAAACCGGCAGCGACGATCTCGTAATGCGTGCCGCTCGCCGGCGCCGAGATCAGCGGCTTTAGATTTTGGAACATTTCGGCAAGCGCCGGATTGCCGTCGTGCGCCTCGTGGGCGGCGATGCTCGTCCATTCTTCGTGGATCATGAGGCGTTTCGGATCGGTCGTCGCGCGACCGATCCGAAACGAGAGCAGTCCTCGGCCAAGCAACGTTTCCAAGTACGCATCGAGCAGGCTCGCCGCATGCTCGGCTGCGAGATCGTCGATCGCGCTCAGTTCGAGGAAGAAGACCACGCGATCAGACGCCCGCGCCCACAGGTGTCTTCGGCTTGGCGTTGACGATATGGATCGCCTTACCGTGCGCGGCTTCGGCTGCGTCCATGATCGATTCGGTGAGCGTCGGATGCGGGTGGATCGAGAGCCCAATATCTTCGAGCGTCGCGCCCATTTCGAGCGCGATCACGCCTTCACCGATCAGCGATTCCGCTTGCGGTGCGATGATGTGCATGCCGAGCAAGAGATCGGTCTTTGCATCGGCGACGAGTTTGATCATACCGTCGGACTCGTTCATCGTTCGCGCGCGACCGCTCGCAAGCAACGGAAATTTTCCGATGCGCAGTTCGTAGCCCGCGGCTTTTGCTTCTTCTTCGGAGAGACCGACGGTTGCGACTTCGGGATCGGTGTAAACGCAGTTGGGCACTGCGACCGGATCGTATGCGGCCGACCGATCTCCGCCGATGACTTCGGCTGCAACGGTACCCTCTTTCATCGCTTTGTGCGCCAGGAGCGGTGCGCTCGTGACGTCGCCGATCGCAAAGATGCCGGCGACGTTCGTGCGGCGCTGCGCATCGACGGCGATGAATCCGCGTTCATCTGTGGTGAGACCGGCCGCTGCGAGATTGAGCGTATCGGTGATGGGACGACGACCGACGGCGACGAGCGCCATCTCGAATTCGCGCGTCTCGTCCTTATTGTTCGTGTAGTCGCCGTTGAAGACGGCCTTCACGCCGTCGCCGACTTTTTCGAGCGAGACGAGCTTCGTCCCAAGCGCGATTTCGACGCCCTGTTTCTTGAGAATACGCGCCATCGTCTTTGAAATCTCGAGGTCGGTGCCGGCGAGGACGTTTGCCATCTGCTCGACGATGAGCACCTTCGCGCCCATGCGTGTGTACACGGTTGCGAATTCCAGACCGATCACGCCACCGCCGATGACGAGCATCGTTTTCGGTAATTTCTTGAGCCCGACTGCGTCGTCGGAATTGATGATCGTCTCGCCATCGCGCGGCCACGCCTTGACATCGATGGGCGCGCTGCCGGTTGCGATGATGACCGCGTCGGTTGCAGCGTACGTTTCCGTCGTACCGTCGCGTTTTTTCAGCGCGACTTCTTTCGCCGAAACGAACGACGCATCGCCGTATGCGAAGTCGACGTTATTGGCTTTGAAGAGCTGGTTTACGCCGCTGACGTTGGATTTTACGACATCAGATTTGAATTTCGCGACGCCTTCGCGATCGATTTCCGGCGCACCGACGGTGATGCCGATCTTGCCGGCTTCACGAATCTGGCGACTGACTTCACCGACGTGGAGGAGCGCCTTGGTCGGGATGCAGCCCCAATTGAGGCAGACGCCGCCGACCTCGTCCCGATCGAAGCAGACGACTTTCTTACCGAGCTGCCCGAGCCGAATCGCGGCATGGTAGCCGCCCGGACCCGCGCCGATGACGATAACGTCGACCTGATGATCTGCCAAAATGTTCTCCCCACAGTGGTTCCGCTAGAGCTGGACGGTTTCGCCAAGCCTCACTCGTAACCACCGCGGAGGGGCCAGGTTTTCGTTTGGATGGATCCAGTGGTCGAAGTGATCCGTTTCGCGAGACCACTCGAAAGCGTCGACGTGGACGTGATCGGCGACGAATGCGCCGAGCGACTTCTCCAATCGTCCCTTTCCAAGCGTGCCTTTGCGGATCACGATGATGCCATTGACGACGATGTCGGATGCGGCCGCAACGGCAAACGTATCGCCCGGCACCAGGCTCGACGTCGTCGGAACGGTCGCGGGCTGCGCGCTTGCCGGAACCGGTGTCGCCGCGCTTGCGCACGACGGGAGCAGCTATACGTCCGTCTCACCACGATATCGGCCTCGTGTGAACAGCGCGGTTCCAATCGTTGCGTTATCAGCGGAGTCATCGGAAGCGAGAGCCAATCTCCCATCCAATGCGCGACATTGGGTGGCCCGGGGTGATTCCGACCGTCGATCGGTCGAGCATCGTGCCGATCTATCAGCAGATCTATGAAGAACTACGCGAATCGATTCAAACGGGCACGCTCCCTGAATCGACGCGCCTGCCACCCGAACGCGCGCTCGCGACGAAGCTCGGCGTCAATCGGAGTACGGTCGTACACGCCTATCGCGAACTCGTGGCCGACGGCCTCATCGAACAGCGCGTCGGGTCGGGCTCGCGCGTGCGTCGGTCGCCCGGCGGCGCGCCGCGAGGCAACGATGTGCCGTGGTGGGTCACGCTTCCGTCATGGCGCGTCGGCGCGTTTCCACAAGTCTTGGGCGAGCTTGCCGCGACCTTTCAGGGCGAACGGATCTCGTTCGTCCAGGGCGTGCCGCCCGTCGATCCGTCGCCGCTCGAAGAACTTGCCGCGTCGTTCGCGCGCGTTGCGATCGACCCCAATTACGTGCTGTCGTACGGCGATTCCGAAGGCCACGCGCCGTTACGCGAAGCGATCGCCGCCCGCATGCGCGCGCGCGGCTGCGCGATCGATTCGCGCGAAGTGCTCGTCCTGACGGGATCGACGCAGGGCATCTCGCTCGTCGCGCAATCGCTTGCCGAACCGGGCGATGAAATCATCGTCGAAGCGCCCACCTATCCGGGCGCGCTCCAAATCTTCCAGATCGCGGGCTTGCGCGCGATTCCCGTCGCGGTCGACGACGGCGGAATGCGTGTCGATCACGTCGAGGCGATTTTACGCACGCGGCGACCGCGCTTCATTTACACGATGCCCGCGCTTCACAATCCGACGGGCGTAACGATGAATGCCGATCGTCGCGAACGGCTCGTCACGCTTGCGACGCGCGCGCGGGTACCGATCGTCGAGGACGATCCGTACGGCGAACTCACGCAGTCGCCCGCACCGCCGCTCGTCTCGCAATCGCCGAACCAAGTCATCTACTTGAGTTCGTTTTCGAAGACGATCGCACCGTCACTTCGGCTTGGGTGGCTCACGGCGCCGCGGCCCATTTTCGAACGTCTGTTGCTACGGAAACAATCGTACGACATGGCGACGAGTCTCTACGTGCAAGCGGGTGTCGCCGATTATCTGCGCGGCTCGTACGACACGCACGTCTGCCGTTTGCGCGTCGAACTCGCCGAGCGTCGGACGCTCGCGCTCGCAGCCATCGCCGAATACTGGCCGAAATCCATGCGCGTCGCCGGCAGCGGCGGTGGCTACTATCTGTGGGCGACCGCGCCGCGCGAGATGCGCGCGCGGGCGTTACTCGATGCGGCCGAACGTTGCGGCGCATCGTTTCTTTTCGGCGAGGCGTTTTACGCTGCGTCCGGCGGCGATCATAATTTTCGGCTCGCGATCACGCCCGTCTCGCGCGAGCATCTTCTCGAAGGTATCCGTCGGATCGGCACCGCGATCGGCGCGACGCAGGCACGATAGTGGCAGCGCATCCGATCGCACAAGCGCTTCTCGCGTGGTTCGCGCACAACAATCGCGCGACGCTCCCGTGGCGGACCGACCGCGCACCGTATCGTATCGTCGTCGCGGAATTCATGTTGCAGCAGACGCAAGTCGATCGCGTCGTGCCGCTCTTCGAAGCCTTTGTCGCACGCTGGCCGACGTTCGCATCGCTCGCCGCATCATCACAGGCCGACGTCGTGCGCGCGTGGCAGGGCCTCGGTTACAACTCGCGTGCGATGCGCTTGCACGCGCTCGCACGCGCGGTGCGTGACGAGCATAAGGGCGCGCTGCCACGCGAGGAAACGACGCTGCGCGCATTGCCCGGTATCGGGCCGTACACGGCTCGCGCGATCGCAGCGTTCGCTTTCGACGCCGACGTCGTCGCGATCGATACGAATATCCGCCGCATCGTGCATCGCACGCAATTCGGCCTCGAATGGCCGCCGCTCGCGACCCCGACCGAGATCGACACGGTCGCTTCATCGCTCGTTCCACCCGGCGGGGGCTTCGCATTTAATTCGGCACTGATGGATCTTGGGTCGACGCTCTGCACGGCGCGTGCCCCCAAGTGTCTGCTTTGCCCGCTCGTGCGCGACTGCGCGGCCGCGCCGATCGACGCGGGGATGCTCGCGCGTCGCGCCGCCGCGCATGCGCCCAAACGCACGCCGCAGGAGAAGATGAAATTCGAGGAGACCGATCGCTTCGTGCGCGGTCGCGTCATCGACCGATTGCGCGATCTCGAGGCGGCGGAAACGATCTCGCTGCTCGATCTTCATGCGCAGCTCGCTCCCGGGCTCGCCGTGCAGCATCGCGATGGCGCGGCGTTTGCGGCGATCGTCGCGCGCCTCGGGCGCGACGGCATCGTCGAAATCGGCGCAACGGGCGTGACGCTCAAGGCGTAATGACCGCGCGAAGCGGGCTAGAGCTTCTGCAACACCGCAGCGAGCAATTTTTTGCTGCCCGACGACCCTTCCGCAGTACGGTTTGCAGCGATGCCGACCCAGGTGATCACGAGAGCACCGCTCCTGGAGCCGACGGCAGACTGCTGCTTCTCCCAGTATTGCTGGGTTTTCAGAAGAACGTCGTTTGGGCCCCACATCAGGGTGACGCTCGCGCTACGGCCGCTGACGACGCGGCCTTTGGCATCCAGCGGCACGTAGGTGCACATCGATGCGGTCGTATTGCCCGTAATCGTCGGCTCCGCCGATCCGGGCACGAATACCGAAACCGGAAAATGAACCAAGGCGCGGACTTCGGCCAGGGACAGAATGCCGCAGGCCGCGCGGTGCGGGGTACTCGCCCCGACGGGAGCGGCGAGGATCGTTGCCGTTGCAAGGCCGATGACCTGGCATCTCACGGCGAACATTCGGCCTCCGCGATGAGCAACGCCGTTGCGAGCGCGAGGGGCAATTTGAGATTTCATGATCTTAATCTCTCAGACCGGGCGTCCGAAATTCGTCCGATTTCGGTCTCCTCCGAGTGAGCCATTGCGAGCTAAAACCTCAATCGGGAACGAACGCGGCAAGGATTAACCCCCCTTGCGTGCCGCGCTCGTTCGGTGTCCGCAGGCGCGTGCTCGATCACTTGTGCGCGCAATGAGAACGCTTCAAGAACGTTTCTCGTGTAAGATGGCGGCAGGGTTCCCGCGTTCGAGGGACCAGTCTTTGCTTAGTCACTTATCGTTTTGAAGCGGAGTCTCTCATGGCTTTGGTCGATCGCGCACGCGCGATGATCGTTTCACCCGCACGCGAATGGCCGGTCGTCGCAATCGAGCCGACGCCGATCGGAACGCTGTTCACGAGTTACGTCATCCCGCTCGCCGCAATCCCCGCAATATGCGGCCTCGTCGGAAGCGTCATTTTAAGCTCGCTCTTCCTCCACAATGGCCTCATCGGCGGAATCGTCGGCGCCGTCATTCAATTCGTTTTTGCGATCTTGGGCGTCGCGATCATCGGTCTCGTGGCTGAGGCGCTGGCACCGTCGTTCGACGGCACGAAAGATCGCGCGCAAGCGTTCAAATGGATCGGCTACGCGTACACGGCGGCGTGGGTGGCGGGAATCGCGTTGCTCGTGCCCGTGCTCGGGTCGCTCGTCGCGCTCGTCGGCGGGCTCTACTCGCTCTACGTGCTCTACCTTGGTGCGCAGCCGATGATGAATATCCCGCAACCGAAGGCCCTCGGCTATACCGTCGTCGTCATCATCGTCGCCGTGGTGATCAACTTCGTCGCCATCGCCGTGACGCTCGGACTCGTCGGCGCGCTTACCGCAGGTGCCTTGGTCGCGGGCGGGGCGCTCCACCGCTGAGATCATCTTCGGACGAGCGGCGGACTCGACGCGCGTAAGATGCGTGCATGCTGAGAATCAAACCGCTCGTCGTCTTGCTGGTCGCCATGCTCGTGGGCAGCCTCGCTGCTCCTGGGCGTAGCGCGCCCACGCCGGTACCTGGTGGCGCAAACCAGCTCTCAGCAATTGAGGGAAGCGTTGGAAAGACGCTCTTCAATGGCGAATATCGGCTGAAAGTCATCACCGTTCGCGAACTCTCGGCCCAGGAGGCGGCGGCGCTCCCCGCGGGCTCCGGTGCCGGCGCCGATCAAAAAATCATCCTCTTTGTGGCGATGATTCGCAATGGAACAAACCGTACGGTGTTCGGTGGGATTCGCATCAGCTACGCCGATGCCGACGACGTGGTGCAATCCAGCGGCATCAGCGGCTCCTCGGACTTCGGCAACACGCCCCCAGGTGCGGCGCAACGCTTCAAGCTCACGATGCCCGTCCCGAAAGACTTCGTGCCCACGAAGTTGATCGTGTCGTTCGCATTCGAACCGAAGTACAAGCCATTCCGGATCGTGCTACCGAAACTCAGCGACGCAAAGTAGCGGTTAGCCGAACCAGCTCGGCATATCGCTGTAGCGCTGTTCTTTCCATGGATCGGCCTCGTTG
>JAYTXC010000006.1:0-3933 GCA_043743145.1 Rhodospirillales bacterium | reverse complement strand
TCGGCCAACGTTTCTCGCAAAATGACGGCGGCTCTCTCCGTCTTGCCGAGGGCGTTTTCCCACTCGGCGAGATTGAGACCCGAGATGACGGCGCCTGTACGGTTTCCGAGCGCTCGATCCTTATCGCGGAGTTCTTGGAACAGGCGCACCGCGCTCTCGTGGTCGCCACGCAGTCCGACCAAGGTTGCTTTATTATTTAATGCGAGGAGTGCCAGCCAGCGATCCTCGCTTGAAATCAATGCTTCCGCCTCCGCGGCGACGTCAGCAGCGTCATCGATGCGGCCAGCGCGACGCAATGCAATCGATTGGTATAGCAAGGCGAGCGCCAGCGTTGTGCGATCCCTCGAGGCGCGGCTGAGCCGAACACCTTCCGATGTGAAATCGCAGGCTTCCGTGATGCGTCCGAAGTCTGACGCAAACACGCCTTTTAAAGTAAAAAGCGCCGACCGCAACGACGCAGCGCCACCGTCTCCCACCAGGTCGATGGCGTGGCCAATGCGCTCATACCCCTCGCCCGCGAGCGCGACTGCAAACCAATCGCGTTGCACCGCGGCAAGAAGTTCGCTTGCGAGAGTGGCTTCGCCATTCGCCGTTCCCCAGTCGAGTGCGGCACGAACGTCTTCGAGTTCGATTGCAATGAGGCGTTCGCAAGGCTCCATACGACCGGTAATATCTGAGCGTTTGCGTTCGTCGACGAATCGATCGCGAAGATGACGGAGATGGCGGAGCGCACGCTCTTGCGATTCGCCCGCGGCTTCGAGTTTTTCGCGTGCGTAGGCGCGTGTCGATTCGAGCATCCGATAGCGCAACGCATCGCCGGCGGGTTCTGCAAGGACGAGCGACTTGTCGACCAGCGACGCCAACACGTCGAAGAGGTCCAGCTCATCAAGATCGTCGCTCGTCCCGATCGCCGTCGCCGCTTCGAGCGAGAAACCGTTCACGAAAATGCCGAGCCGACGAAAGAGCACTCGTTCGCGATCGTCGAGGAGATCGTGACTCCAGTCGATGAGCGCGCGCAGCGTCTGTTGACGCGGCAGCACATCGCGACTCCCGCCGGTCAAGACGCGAAAGCGCTCGTCGAGTCGCTCGCGCAGTTGTTGAGGGCTCAGCATCTTGATTCGCGCGGCCGCGAGCTCGATCGCGAGCGGAATGCCGTCAAGCCGACGACAGATCTCGACGACAGTTGACGCGTTTTCGTCGGTTAATGTGAAGCGGCGGTCGGCGGAGATCGCGCGCTCGACGAAGAGTGCGATCGCGGGTGCGCTGGCGGCTTCCCGCGCATTACTCGTCACTCCAAGCCCGGTTCCATCGTCGACGTGAAGCGACGGGAGCCGGTACACCTCCTCCCCCGCTACGCCCAGCCCCTGGCGACTTGATGCGAGCACCGCAATTTTCGGACAGCCGCGAATGACCGCCGAGATGAAATGCGCCGCGCCCTCGATCAGGTGCTCGCAATTATCAAAGACCAAGAGCGCCTGCCAAGATTTTATCACCTTGACCAGATTTGCGACTGAATCGCCCTCCGGCGGCAACGAGAGCCCGAGCGCCTGCGCTACTGCCGCCGGAACGTACTCACCGCTCGCGAGCGGCGCAAGCTCGATGAACCAGACGCCGTTGCCCGTACCATCCAGGAGATTTGCCGCAACTTGCAGCGACGTTCGCGTCTTGCCGATCCCGCCCGATCCCACGAGCGTCACGAGTCGATGCGTGCCGAGCAGCTCCGCGATCTCCGCAACCTCGCGCTCGCGGCCCACAAACGAGGTCATCTGCAGCGGTAGATTATTCGGCAGCGATTCGAGCGACCGTAGCGCTGGGAACTCCGACGCGAGACCGGGTGCGACGAGTTGGTACACGTATTCCGGGCGCGAGAGATCCTTGAGCCGATGCTCACCGAGGTCGCGTAGGCTCGCCTGCGGCGGAAGCGCACCGAGAACGAGATCGTGCATCACGCCGGAGAGCAGCGTTTGCCCGCCATGGCCGATCGAGAGGAGCCGCGCGACGCGATTCACGGCTGGCCCAAAATAGTCACCACCCCGCTCGTCTGCTGCACCGGTATGGAGTGCTGCGCGGACGCGCAGTCCGCCGACGGCGGCGAAATCTTCAGCCGCGAGCGCGCGCTGGAAATCGAGTGCGGCTGCGACCGCGGCCTTGGGCCGCGCAAACGCGACGCAAAATGCATCGCCGAGCGTCTTGAAGACGTACCCGCCGTGCGCGTCTATCGCCGCACGCCCGATCGCGTCGTGGCGCTGCACTGCCGCCGACATCGTCTCGCCATGCGCGTCCCAGCGCTCTGTGCTCCCCTCGATATCCGTGAAGAGAAACGTGACCGTTCCCGTCGGGAGCGCCACGCCATCGAGCGGAGTTGGGGCAGGGAGACCGCTTGCCATGGTCGGCGATTCGGCATCGATTCCGAGCACCCCGGCTACGCTCGTAATCGCAATGCGGTAGGTAGCACGCCGCACTGCGTTCTGCTCGCGTTCGAAGCACGTAAGGAGCGCAACGAGAGATCTTCGAGCGAAGCTTTTCCCCATGGCCTCTCGTGATCTCGCGCATACACCGATCGCTGATTCCAAGTGACTTTGCAACAAGACGAAAAACATGTGCGACATCCATGCTTAAAAATATCAAGCTATGCCAGTCCGGTGGAAACGGGGGTGGCTCCACCTCATCGCTGCAACGCGGGGAAGCTGGCAAGAAGCGGAAGCGAGCCTGGGTAGAATTGATCGTGATAGCTCCCTGTTCGCTAGAGCAGCTTATGCGCTCGGCTAGATTTTATACCACGAAGAAAAACAACGCGATGCTCGGGCGAGTTGGCGCGACGCGAGCGGCGACACGGGTGCTCTTACAGCGAACTCATATGTAGCTTGCGTTTTTAAATATGTTCGCTTCTACGCATGGCCGAACCACATCAAGGTCGCTCAACGCGTCGGCTTGGTCAATTCTACAATTGGGCAAAATCAAGAGAAATGCAAGGAAGCCCGATGCGCCGATTGCTGCCGCGGCGGCCGGGTCGCATCCTGGGCGCTTCACCCGCACGTGCGGCGAGCCTTTTTCGAAAGTCTCGTCACCCGTAACAACGAACCACGTCTAGATCACATGAATTTCGACGCTTGCCGAGTGTGGCCGCGGGAGGCCGCTATCGATGCGAAGTTGGAGCGTTCCGCGCGTGCGCGGCGTAAACGTGAAATCACGCGTTTGACCGATGGTGACGTTTTGCGACGCGGTCCGCGACTGCCGACGTGACGGGGGAAGCAGCGCGCCGTCGCGCGCGAGCGGTTCCCAGCGTGCGACGGTCCCGTTATCGACGAGCGATACGGTAAGCGAGTGTCGGAACGTCGTCATGTTGACGAAACGCAAGCGCTGTCGTTCGCCGACGCGAACGTCAATCGCCGCCGGATGTGTCGCGTCGTTGACGAGCACGTCGAACCGGTCTGCGAAGGCATGCGGCGTACCAAAGACGACGACATGATCGCTCGTCGGGTCGAACGGTGCGTTTGGTTCGGTGACGACGAGCGCGCCCGCGAGACCGGCACGTAACTGCCACACGTCGTCCATGTGCGTGTGGTAGATGAACGTGCCCGCGCGTGGCGGCGTGAAGAGCGCGAGGAAGTTCTCCGACGGCATCACCATCGGCGTCGCACGATCAGGCGATCCGCCGAAATCGGCCACGCCATCATAATAGCTATTCGACATTTCGATGCCATGCCAGTGGATCTGCGTTGGGACGTCGAGGTGGTTTACGATATCGATCGCGACGGGTTTTCCGCGTTCGAGAACCAGGGTTGGAGCGCTCGACGAGCCGTTATTTTCGGGCGACCGTTCCGTTCCGGTAAGTGCGTAGCGAAACGACGGTGCGCTCGGCGCATCGTCGGGCGCGCGTTCGACGACGAGGCCGATCTTACGCGCGTTTCGCGCCGATGCGACGGGCACGTT
>JAYTXC010000005.1:0-19737 GCA_043743145.1 Rhodospirillales bacterium | reverse complement strand
CGAGAAGCGCTTCGGGCTGCGATTCGTCGTGCGCCGCGACGGGTGCGACGGCGGGTTCGGCGGGAGCAGGCTGCGGTGGAACGTGCAACATGCCGCGTTTCGTTCGGCGCGCGCGCGCGACGCCTTGCCGCCGAGCGCATTAGATGACGAATTTCGTGAGACCGCGCGGCGCATCGCTCTCCACACCACGCGCGCGACCGACTTCGAGCGCGAGCATCTGTCCCGCCACGAGCCACGCGAGCGTATTGAACGCCTCGCCCGTGCGCGCGCCGAGCGTCGCGACCCCTGCAAGCGGCGCCCCAATCGTGAAGCGCAACGTCTCGGTTCGTTCCGCTTCGGCGAGCGGTCGCGCGACGATCGCCGCCGATGCGTCGTCGACGACGCCCACGAGCGTCGTCGTCGCGTCGAGAATCGCGGCCGACCCATGACGGAACTCTCCGGCCGCGAAACCTTCCGCGTGCACGTAGCTCGCCTCTTTGAGTTTGAGCGCGATTTCGAGTGCGATCGGAACGCCGTAACCCGCACCGACCACCGCGACGCTCCGACGCCGAGCGATGCGTTCCGCCGCACGCGCGACCTCGGCAAGCGCATCGCTCGCGAGCCATGCGTCGACATCGTCAGCCGTCGCGCGTAGCGACGCGGCGCTACGTTCCGTCATTCCGCCAACCAACGCCGCGCCCCACAATACGACGGCGACCATGGCGGTGACGCTCTTACTTGCCGGGACCGCGCGTTCGGGCCCAGCCGCGATATCCAGGACGAGGTCCGCGCGCGAAGCCAAGGGTGACGTCGCGTCGTTGGTGAGCGCGATGAGTCGCTCGGGTGCGAGCGTTTCGATGGCGGCGAGCACGTCTGTAGAGCGACCGCTCTGCGAAAGCGCGACGACCGTGCGACCGCGATACGCTGCGCGTTCGAAGGCCGCTTCCGTTGCCGGCATCGCGGCGGCACGCACGCCACGGCGTCGGAGCGCGAGCGCTGCGAGCATCGCGACGAAGAGCGAACTTCCACTGCCCACGAGCACGATGTCGTTCCCGCGTATGGCCTGCGCGAACGTCGTCGCGAGATCGGTCGCCGCGATCGCGCGCCAGACCGCGGGCTGCTCGTGAATCTCCGCTTCGAAGCGCTCGCCGGGCATGTGCGCACGCATCAATCGGTAACGATGCGTGCGAGCACCGCTGCACGAACGGCCGCAAGATCGGGATAGGCGCCATTCCAGTCATCGACGTTGAACGCGAAAGTGACCGCGCCGTGACGCATCGTCGCGAGATACCCCGCGAGTCCGCGGACGTGCATCATGCTTCCCGTTTTCGCAAACACGCGGCCCGCCGCAGGCGACCCCGCAATGCCTTCGATCGTGCCTCGTACACCACCGACGGGTAACGAATCGAGCACGAGTTGGCGGTTGGGGCCGTTCCAATCGTGTTGGAGAATCGCGATGAGGTCGCGTGGCGTGATGCGGTCGTATTGCGAGAGGCCGCTGCCATCGGCGAGCGTTACCGTGGCGGGATCGACACCGATACTCTGGAGCCATTGTTTTTCGGTCACGATGCCCTTGGCCGTCGTGCCCGGTTTGCCGACGGTCGCGAGGCCGAGTTGCTCGAGTAGGAGTTCGCCGAAAAGATTATCGGAGGGAAGCCAAAATCGCGGACCGAGCAACGACGCCAGCGGCAGCGAATCGTGCGTCCACACGATGCGCTCGTTCGTCGCCTCAGACGAACGGAAACGCACGAAATCATCGAGCGACTCGAATTCTTCCGGCGGCATACCGTCACGCGCTCGTGTCGGCGACGCAAGACCCAGCAACGCGGCGAGCGTTTCGCTCGCGGCAAAGACGGGCGATGCGACGGCCGTCGCGACGGTCTCCGCCGCCGCACCGAGCGGAATCGAGCCGACGACCTGCGGACACCCGCCGCGATTGCGCGTAACGTCGATCGTGTCGTCGCTTCCGTTCGCACCCGTCGTCGCTCCGGAGACGACGCGGACGAAGCGACCCACGAATGCGTTACAGCGCCGCACGACGTGCGTTACCGTGCGCGGATCGACGACGCTGACCTCCGCCGCCGCACCGACGGTCGCGCCGGGCGTCACGCGCAACGTGACGGTGTTTTCATCTACCGTCACGGCCGAGAGATGCGGTGCGTAATCTTGCGCGAAGTCGTCCCACGTCCAGCCATCCGGGTAGGGCTTCTCGTCGAACGCCGTCGCATCGATTGCGACGCTCGCGAGCGTGAGACGATCGGCCGGCGGTATCGTAGCGATCCCCGCGACGAGGTCGGCCGTTGCGAGTGTCGGATCGCCAACGCCGTGTAAGACGAGCGCCGCCATCTTGGCATCGTCGACAAAAATTCCCATCGTCGTGCGAAACCGAAACGCGGGCCCGAGCTTCTCGAGCGCCGCGCTCCCGACCAGGAGTTTGAGCGTACTCGCCGGCTGGAATTCATCATCGCCATTGCGACTGAAGAGGACCGCGTTCGTTCGCGTATCGATCGCGCGAATTCCGACGTGTGCGCCATGTATCGTCGGGCTTGCCGCGAGAATCGCGTCGAGATCGGCATCGAGTTTCGCAATCGCGCTTCGCGTCCAGCCGCTGCCGCCGACCGTCGGCGCGACGATCGGCGCCGCGGTAGCGGGCGCAGGCATCGCATCCACAGATTTCGCCTGCACGTCGATCGCGAGCGCGATGACGGCGACTGCGAGGACCCGCGCGAGCGGGCGTTTCACGGCCCGATCCGCTCCGCCAAGCGCTGCGCGACGAATGCCGCGACGTCACTGGGCAGCGTACCGCGGCCGAAACCCGCGTCGTAACCGAGTTCCGTCGCGAGCAGATTCGTGACGCGCGGGCCGCCCGCAATCAAGAGCACGGAATCGCGCACGCCTTCGGCTTCGAGCAACTCGGCGAGTGCGGTAAAGTTCGCGATATCGCTCCCCTTTTGCGTGACGACCTGTGAGGCGAGCAACGCGTCGATGCGTTCGTCCTTCGCGAATTGTGCGAGCTCCTCGACCGATACTTGACTACCTAAGTTAAAGATCTCGAACTCCTTATATCGCTCGAGACCGTAATCGCCTTTGTAGCCTTTCATATTGAGAATCGCATCGATCCCGACGGTATGGGCGTCGGTGCCGATACACGCACCTGCGACGCGAATCTTGCGACCGATCCGCATCCGAATAAATGCATCGATCTCATCCATCGACATCGCAAGCGCGTGCGCCGTCGGTGCGACGATCGCGTCGACGTCGACGGCGACGGGCGAACTCGCATACACGACGAAAAACGAAAATCCCGATGCGATGCGCCGCCCCTCGGCAACGGCCACCTCGGCAAAACCCATCTTCGTTACGAGTTGTCGCGCGGCTTCGTCGGCCGCCTCGTTCCAATCGATCGGTAACGTAAACGAAAGCTGGACCTTGCCGTCGTCGCGCGTATCGCCGTAAGGCTTGACGAACGTACTCATGCGAGCGCGCGTGGTGCGAGGGCATCCGCGAACGGATTCCAATAGCTCTCACCGCGTTCGAAGACGCCATCGAAGCCACGACCGCCGTTCGGCGTGCGCCGCACGTCGGCGAAGGTCTTCGCTTCGATCGCCGCCATGAGGCCGATCTCGGCGACGCGCTCGAGCAACGCGTGCGCGTCGCGCAACACGCTCTGCGCGCGACGCTCGACGATCCCACCCGTTTTGAATTCGATCTCGTCCCCGAGATGGCGTGCCGTATTCATCACATATGCCGCATTCTCAATCGCGAGCGCGCGATCGCCGAGAAAGGGCGTATGGATCGCTTCGGTCATCATTCCGCAAAGATGGATCGTTTGATTCGTCGCGACCGATGTGAGGTTGAACATCGCGTCGATGAGATGTCCCTTGAACACGTCGCCCGTCATGTGTTTCGTCGGCGGCATGTATTTGAGTGGCGCGCGCGGGAAACATTGCCGCGCGAGTTGCGCCTGTGCGATCGCGAGCAAAAATCCGTCTTCGATCGACGGATCTATTTCGTAGGCATCGCCGAGACCGATCTGCGCGTCGGGTAGGCCCGCGCGATGTGCGAACGCTTCGTTGATGAATTGCGATGCGAGCACGGCGGGCGCTTGTTCGAGCGCGTCTGCCGTCGTGAGATAGTTATCCTCACCCGTATTGATCGTGATCCCGGCGCGCGCGTTGAGCATGCGCGAGAAATGCTGGTCGACGAACGTGCGCTTCATATTGATATCGCGGAAGAGAATTCCGTACATCGAATCGTTGAGGAGCATATCGAGCCGTTCGAGTGCGGCCATCGTCGCGATCTCGGGCATGCAAAGACCGCTCGCATAATTCGTGAGCATCACGTAGCGGCCGAGGCGCTCCGAGACCGCATCGAGTGCCTCGCGCATGATTCGAAAATTTTCTTGCGTCGCGTACGTGCCGCCGAAGCCCTCGGTCGTCGCGCCGAAGGGGACGAAGTCCAGAAGCGATTGCCCCGTCGAGCGGATGACGGCGATGATCTGCGCACCCGCTTCCGCCGCCGCAACGGCAGCCGTCCGATCCTCGTAAATATTTCCACTCGCAACGATCACGTAGAGCAGCGGCGGCGGGAGCTGCGGAAACCGCGCGAGCATGTCGCGACGTTCGTCGCGACGCAGATCGATCCGACGTAGCGCCGCACGAATCGTCTCGCCGAGCGCGCGCTTCGCCGCAATATCGGGCGTCGCATCGCCAAGCGACACATCGAGCGAACCATCGGCAACGGCGCTCGCCACGTCATCGGGTGTGCGCCCCGTCTCGGCGACGAGTGCGCCGAGCACCCGCGCAACACCCCCGCGGAGGCGCTCGGAGCCGAGCCGTTCGGCAAAGAGATTCGGGACCGGAATATCGTCGCGCCCGACGCCGTCGACGCCCAGCAGTCGGAGCACCGAGCGCTCGACGGCAACGGTGGAGTGGCCGGCAATAAATGTGTCGACGGGTGCCGCGATCTCGCGCGCGAGATCCCGCGCCGCCGCGACAACACCCGCATCGATCGAGAGTCGCATGCCTCAAGCGTTCCGCACGATTCCAGAACGCCCATGCCCGGCTCGTAACTTTTGGCCGAGCCCGGGGTAGTGGCGGCGCAAGAAAGAAACGGAGGAGGATGACGATCGAGGAGCAGACCGACGAAGCGTTGGTCCAGCTCGTTCTGAGCGGCGAGCGCGAGCGCTTCGCCATGCTCGTCGACCGTTATAAACGAGGCATCACGAACTTTATCGGGGCGAGCGTCCGCAGTCCATCCGACGTGGCCGATCTCGCACAAGAGACGTTCATGCGCGCGTTCGCCCACCTGGGAACGTTTAATGCCGCTCTGGGAAAATTCTCGACGTGGCTCTACCACATCGCACGCAACGTCGTGCGAACGCATTTGGGAAAGACGCTCCGGCGACCGCAAACCCAAGACCTCGGCGAAGAACGTACCCTCGAGAGTGTCGTAGCCGATCCGTCCCCGTCGGCCGATCCCGTGAGCGGCATCCTGCGCATTGAAGCCGAGCGCGACGTCCGCGCGGCGCTCGCCGAACTTCCCGAACGCACGCGCACCGTGCTTTCCCTACGTTACTACGACAATATGGAGTATCAGACGATCGCGCAAACCATGGGCCTCTCGCTCGGCAACGTTAAAACCCTCATCCATCGAGGGAAGATCGCGCTCGCCGAAAAGATGCGCGCACGCGAACGCGATGCCCTCGAGGCCCTTCCCGCAAAACGCTCGATCGCCGGATTCACAAATGCGCTGCTGTTCGTCATCTGAATCCGCGCTCGACGAGTTTCTCGACGGGACGCTCTCACCCGTTCGTCGCGCGCGCATGAACGCGCACGTTGCCACGTGCGACGAATGCACCGAATTGCTCGTCGAGCTTCGCGTCGTCGATGCCCTCTTGCTCGGTCCGCGACAGCTCGATCCCGCACCCAACTTCAGCTTTAAAGTGATGGCCGACGTCC
This sequence comes from Rhodospirillales bacterium, assembly GCA_043743145.1. GTDB lineage: Bacteria > Vulcanimicrobiota > Vulcanimicrobiia > Vulcanimicrobiales > Vulcanimicrobiaceae > JANYGA01. The sequence continues at coordinate 13,798 of JAYTXC010000005.1, read as the reverse complement.
GCGCGATGCCCGCGCCCCACGTCCCACGCACGCGTACGCTCGCCATCATTGCGACCTACATCGTCTTCGCGTGGGCGGCGATCGGCGCGTTTCTCGCCTTCGGTGGCGTGACCGCGCGCGCAGCAATCGCCTTTCTGCTCGGTGCGGGGAGCCGTTTTCGTACGGAAACGCAAACGCTCGCCACTGCGTCGGGACGGCTTTTCGGCCACCGCGTGCTCGACGTCACCTCGGCGATGGGCGCGCTTCTCGCAATTGACCTCGTGACGATCGCGCTCTTCGTCGGCGGATATCTCGTCCTACGCGCACGACGCCGCGAAACCGCGGGCGACTCATGGTAGCGCGCAATCCTCGGCGCGCGATCACACTCGTGGTCGCGCTCGTAGCGATGTTGATCGTGACGATCGGACTCGCGTCGGCGCGCACGTTCGATCATGGGAAGACGGTTTGGTTCAGCGATACGACGATCCGCGCGGGCGATATCGTGCGTGGCGATCTCGACATCATCTTCGGCTCCGTCACGTGTGACGACGGCGCGACGATCGAGGGCAGCGTGCGCACGTTTTTCGGACAGTTCGATCCGCACGAGGGATGTTCGGTCGGCGGTCGCGTGAGCGACGCATTCGGAAGTGGCCCAATCGACGCCGCGGTTCCGTGGCTCGCCGCACCCGGCGACGATTTCGTCGCGCAAAATCGCGGATTTCTCAAGAAACTCGCGTGGGACGTCGTCGTCGTTTTCGCATTCTTGCTTTTTCCGCTTCGCGTGCGCATCGCGCTCGATCGCGTGGAGAAACATCCCGGCCTCTGCGCCGCGGCGGGAGCGGGCGGGCTCGTCGCTGCCTTACCGATCGCGATTTTACTGCTCGTCAGCATTCTCGGCATTCCGCTGATTCCAATCGGGATCGCCGCGCTCTTCGCCGCGCTCTGGATCGGGCACGCCGCCGTAGCGCTGCTCATCGGGCGGCGGTTTTACGAGCTGCTGCGACCGCATGACACGGCTTCACCACTTGGTGCACTCGTTATCGGACTCGTCGTCGTGACGGCCGCGCAATCGCTGCCCGTCGTCGGCTGGGCCGTCACGGCGCTCGTGGTTCTCGTCGGACTCGGCGCGGCATTCCTCGCCTTCATTCGTGAGACGGCGTTTCGCTCGGTCGGTATCCGTACCGTGGGCGTGTAGGGCGCTTCCCGAAAAAGGCGAAGAGCGGCGGCATGTCTCTCGTCGTTACCGGACTTTCTCAAAACGGCGACACGTCCGTTTTGCGCGCCGCTCTTATTGCGGCCGGCCTTCCGACCGACTCACTCGTCGTCGTCGGACCCGACGAGTCGACACCGAGTCTCTCGCGCGGGCTCATCGGGTCGGAACTCCTCACGCGAGAGGGCGGAACCAACGTTCCCGGCCTCACCGCCGCCTCGCGCGGTCGTGAATTTTTTCGCAACGAATCGCTCCCCGACCGCCTCGGCGATTTCGAAATCCCCGATACCGAGGTCGGGAATTACGTCGAAGCGCTGAACCGGGGCAAGAGCGTCGTCGGATATTTCGCGCACGGCGACACGATCGATCTCGTCGAAGAGGTCTTTCGCGAATCCGATCTGCTCAACGTCCGACGCTTCTAGGGCGCCTAAGCGGCTGCGTTGACCGCTGCGATGTCGCGCGCACGGACGTCTGCCGATAAACGAAAACCGGACGTCACGAGCGCGATCGCATTCCCGACGACGAGCACGAAAACCACATCGTCGAGCGTACGATGGTGGAGCGAGATCCCGACGATCTCGCCGACCGCGCACAGTCCCAGCGGGATGATGAAGTCGAATCGGTGGATGCCGATCTTGTACGCGACGACGACGTTGATGCCCGCAAGAAAGACCATGGCCAATCCGTACGAGAAAACGTGCGGGCTCGCGGCGGAAAAGGCTGCGCCCGCAAGCGACGTCACGACGAACGTCGGGAAGAAATAATATCCGAGCAACCCGATCCCGGAGAGCACCGCGCTGACGCCCATCGCCTGTGCGAGAACGCCGACCGAGGAGAGCCCTTCGAGCGCGCGACGCGACGCTTTGGGAAGGATGACGATCGGCACGAAACCGACGAAGAACATCAGGATCCGGCCGGCGAGTGCGAGCGCACCGTAGAGCCCCGCGGTCCGTGCATCGACGAAATGCTTCACGAGGAGAACATCGACATTGGAGATCATCGTCAGCAAGATCGTCGCGACCGAGATCCCCGCCATCGTCTTGACGAGACGTCGCGAATCGAGAAAAAGCACGGCATCGGGTACGCGACGGAAGCGACGCACGAGCACGATCGCGGTGTAGAGAACGGCGATGAAGCTGCCGATCGCCCATCCGACGAACGCTCCGAGCACGCCATATCCCAGGTAGACGAGCACGACGCCGACCATCAGCTTGACGAGCGATTCGAGCACCGTCGAGAGCGCCCACGCGCGAAAATCCTCGATCCCCTGAAAGACGGCGCGAAGTGAGGGCGTGGTGAGGCTGATCGCGATGACGATGGTCGTCACCGCGACGGCCGCAACATCGGCGATATGCAAATAGGCTGCGAGAGGCCGCGCGACCGCGATACCGATCGCGACGAAAACGCCGGTCGCGATCGCTCCGTATCGGACGAGCGCCCGGACGAGCGCGGCAAGATGCGCGCGATCGTCGGTCACGCGAAACTCCGCCGCATATTTCACGACGATCGTCGCTGCAATTTGTGAGAGCACGATGCTCACCATCAAAAGCGAATTGAGCGCCGAGAGAACGCCGTATTGCTCGACCCCGATTCGACGGCTGATCGCGAAGTGGAAGCCGTAGCCGAAGACGTTGATCGCCATCGATGCAACGAAAACGAGCAACCCGTGGCGCACGAATTCGCTACTCGCGAAACGCTGCACCGACGGAGCGAACTTACGCAATGGGGACCTCGCGGTTTTCAGGTGGGCTCGGCACGCGGCCTTCGAATTTTCGCAAGATGAGTTTGAGCGATATCGCGAGTTCTTCGACGCCGAGCAATCGCGACGCCCCGACGAAGACGAAGCCGCCGATCGCGACTTCACCCACGAGATACCAAGCACGCGCGGGAAGAGTCGGACCCACATATGCGCCGAGCGACCCGATCCAATTCACCGCCGCCCCCATAATGAACGAACAGATGCCGATCCGGACGGCGGAGATGACGATCGTCTTCCAATCGAGCCCGTGAACGAGCCGCCAAACCAACGCAAAGAGCATGACGGCCGCGACCCATTGGCTCACGGAATTCGCCAAGAGCAAGCCCCGTGCGCCGAGCGGACCGAGCCACATCAACGATAAGACGACATTGAGCACCACGGCAAAGACCGAGATCGCGACGGTCCAGCGCGTTTCTTTGCAGGCGAAGCAACAACGCGTCAAGACGATGCTTGCGGCGAGCCCGACGAGACCGATTGCCGCGTAGGGGAGAAGTCCCGCACACAGATCCGTCGCGGTCGTTCCGAAGGCGCCGCGTTCGAAGAGCGCGGCGATGAGCGGGCGACCGAGAACGATGAGCCCGACGACCGACGGAATCGTAATAAAGTTTACGAGCCGTAAGCCCATGACGACGCTCTGCTTGATACCCGGGCGATTCGAGCTCGCAAACTGCGATGCGAGCAGCGGAAAGATCACCGTCGCGATCGCGGCGGCGAATATTTGTTGCGGGAAGCCGACGAGTTTCGTCGCGTAATTCATCCCCGCGATATACCCCGGCGTGAGCGTCGAGGCGAAGTTGCGATCGAAGAAGATCGCGAGTTGCCCCGCGGCCGAACCAACGACGATCGGTCCGAGCATCGTCCAGACCTTCGTAAGAGCCGGATGATGGATATCGATCACCGGGCGGTAGAGCCGTAGACGCAGCGCCGTTGGGATTTGGACGAGCAATTGCGCGCCGAGTCCGAGTGCCGTTCCTAACACGAGGGCGTAGATGCCCATTCCCCGTTCGAGCCAAAGCACGACGGCGATCGTGACGACGTTGATCGCGATACCTTGCACGGCGGAGGCGGAGAAACGGTGGCGCGCATTGAGCATCGCGCTAACGACACCCGCAAGACTCGTCGCGACGATGCTCGGCATAAGCCAACGCGTCATCTTCACGGTTTGCGCGAGTTGCTCGGGTGGAAATCCGTGAGCGACGAAGGGCACGAAAACGGGCGCGAGGATCCAGCCGAGAACTGCGAAGAAGGTGAGTGCGATGAAGAGCACGTTGAAAATCGTGCTCGCGAGTCGCCACGCCGACTCATCGTCACCGCGCGCGACGAGTTCGGAGAAGACGGGAACGAGCGCGCTCACGAGCGCGCCGTTAAACACGCCGAAAAGGATCGTCGGAATCGTCGCCGCGGCCAAGAACGCATCCATGCCGGCCGACGTCCCGAAGTACGTCGCATTGACGACTTCCCGGCCGAATCCCAACACCGATGAGAAAAGCGTCGCTGCCATCACGACCACGGTTGACCGGGCGAGCGCGACGTAATTCGGAGCGGTGCTGGGTACGGCGCGTAGCCGTGGGGTCACGCGAAGATCCTAATGGGCGCCCTCGCCACGCAACACCGCGGGCACCGTTTTGAGCAAGATGATGAAATCGCCCCATGGCGACCACGTGTCGATATATGTGTTATCGAGGCGCATCCACTCATCGAACGAGAGATTCGACCGTCCCGAGATCTGCCAGAGACACGTAATCCCCGGCTTCACCGTCAGTCGGCGCCGCGCGAAGTCGTTATACCGAGCGACCTCGCGTGCGAGCGGCGGGCGGGGCCCCACAATCGACATATCGCCCAAGAGCACGTTGATAAGATTGGGGAGTTCGTCGATACTCGTGCGGCGCAACATTTTTCCGAGCGGGTGGAGTCGCGGGTCGTTGCGGATCTTGAAAACCGGGCCATCGACTTCGCTCAAGGGATGCAGCTCGTCGTGGATGAGATGCGCACCATCGATCATCGTGCGGAGCTTGAAGAGTCGGAAGCGGCGGCCATCTTTCCCGACGCGATCTTGGGTAAAAAACGGCGATCCCGGCGAGACGCATGCGATACCGAGCGCGGCGAGTCCGATCACCGGCGCCGTGAGGACGAGTGCGCCGATCGCGACCGCCAGGTCCATCGTGCGTTTGAGCACGACCCACGAACCCGGGACGACGCGACGCACGATCGCGACCCGCCGCCGACGAGCGGCGCGGTTGGGAACCAGGCTCGGAGACTCGACATTTGGCGTCACGTCATGCCGCCGAGGGCGAGCGTCGCTCCGACGCGTTCGCCAACGAGTTCGAGGCCCGCGATCGTCCCGCCGAAACCGGTCCGCGCGCCAAGTTCCACATACGGGACGTACTCGCGCGTATGATCGCTCCCAGGCGCCGTCGGATCGCACCCGTGGTCGGCCGTAAAAATCGCGAGATCGCCTGGGCGTAGCGCCGATTCGAGCGCGGGGACGTGACGATCGAGTCGTTCGAGCGCAGCCGCATAGCCGCGCACGTCACGTCGGTGACCGTACGTCGAGTCGAAGTCGTTCAAGTTCGTAAAAATGAAACCCGATTCTATCGTGTGCAAAAGCTCGAGCGTGCGAAGGATGGCATCTTCATTATCGGCTACCCGCATCGAAGTCGAAACGCTCCGTCCGTTAAAGATGTCACAAATCTTACCGACGGCATGTACCGGGACGTTACAACCGGCAAGCCGGTCGAGCAGGTTGTGCGGCGGATCGAGTGCATAATCGCGACGATTCGGTGTGCGCGTGAAAGCTCCGACCGACCCGACGAACGGCCGCGCGATCACGCGATTGACTTCGTTCGGGGGGACGAGCATCGCCCGCGCCGCCTCGCACCAGCCGTAGAGCGCGGTCAGCGGAACGACATCCTCGTGCGCCGCGATTTGAAAGACGCTATCAGCCGACGTGTAGAGAATCGGCCTGCCTGTCGCGAGGTGTGTCTCACCAAGCTCCGCGATGATCTCGGTGCCCGAAGCCGCGATATTGCCCAGGGGCGGGGTACCGCAGATTCGCGTGAGTGCCGCGATGACATCGGGGGGAAAGCCCGCCGGATACGTGGGAAACGGGATACTCGTGCGGATGCCTGCCATCTCCCAGTGACCGGTGATCGTATCTTTTCCACGCGATATCTCGCCCAGGCGGGCAACGTACGCCGCGGGATTCCCCGTCGCGGAGACGCCGCGCACCGGCGTCACGTTACCGATTCCGAGACGTTCGAAGTTGGGAAGGACTAAGCCACCGACCCATTTGGCGACATTCCCAATCGTATTTGCGTCCGGAGCGTCTCCGAACGCCGCTGCATCGGGGAGCGCCCCAATACCGGCGGAGTCCAGGACGATGACGACGCATCGTGGCATGGCAAAACGCCTTCGTTTTAGGGCGAGTGATGCCTCCCCTTCGGGCCAGCGGCCCCTGCTCGGAAAAGAGATCGTTTGATTCAGCGCCTCATCCTCGCCTGCGCATTCGTCGGCACCGTGCTCGTCACGACGCCGCTGGCACACGCGCAGACGGTACCGCCGGGAACCCCCGCCGTCGCGGCACCGGGTCCAACGGCGCCCGGCATCCCGATCGGGACACCGATGCCCGGCGCGCCGGTCGAGCCGCTTGCGGTGCCTCCCGTGACACCTTCGCCCATCGCCACGCCGACAGCGGCCGCACAAACCGGCCGCCGCCTCGCGGCATTCGGGCTCGCAGCCGACAGAATCGTCTTCTACAGCAACCGCTATATCGTTGCCGCAGATGGCCACGTTGCGGTGGTGCTCGGTGACGGGACGCGCGTCCGCGGAAACACGTTTGCGATGGATCTTCGACTCAATCGGTTCGTGATCGCGGGCGACGTGAAGGTCGTCACCGCGGCCACATCCGGTACGCAAGGCAAGGAGATCGACGGCGCCGCGTTCGCGGAATATTTCGATTTCGACCGCGCGTATTTCGTCCCGATCCTCGGCGAACCGGATCGCTGGACGTTCGATTCGGGCGACTATGCGCATCCGCTTTTGGGCCGCCAAATGCCGGGCGACACGTTCTTTCTTCCCGACCTCGAGGGCGAGCGTGCATTCCTCACCGCCAAGCATGCAACGATCGACCCGCATCAGAGCGTCCGTTTTACGCCCGCCGATCTCAATTTCGGCCTCGCAACGGTGCCGTTTCCATCGTATTTCCTCAACTTCTCGCCCAACCCGAATTTCGCGCAAAATGCGCTCGCCGGCGCCTACGTCGACGGTCCGCTCGATTTTCTTGGAGGCGCGCACGCGCTCTCGACGTTGCATCTCCGGTACGATCCGGCGAATAAGGTCTATCCGGCATTCGAGCAACATCTCGTGAGCGCGAATAGCTACGTGGTCGCGTCGGTGAATCCGATCACGCGCCCGCTCAAACAGTACAACATCCTGGCCTTCGATCGGCTCTCGCCCGGCATGCAGATCTCACTCGCCCTGCAAGAGACGGCATTCCAACATGGATTCTCGCGCCCGCTCTCAGCGACGGGATACGCATCCGCGCAGCTCGTGATGAGCCTCCCGCAATCGTACGTCACGCTGACGACACAAAATTACTACGATAGTCTCCTAGCAAAGCCACGAGAATTTACCGACTCGACCACCTTCGGTCGCGTCTTCTATTACGGCGACCCGACGCACCCATTTATCGGCGACCATCCCTCGCAGCAACAGCTCGCGTGGGTCGGATTCCGACACCCGATCGCGAAGCTACCATTCACGTTTAGCCTCCGGTCGGGACTCAGTGCGGCGACGAATTCGACGACGAAGTTCGGGACGCTCGGGGGCGTGAACGTCTCATCACTCTTTTCAAAATCGTTCGGCATCAACATCGCAAGCAAATCGATTAAAGTGATTCCGGATAGCGAGGGCCGCGGTCGCGATCTCTATCTTACCGCATCGTTCGATAAGCAACGGACGTTCAATTCGACACCGCACTTCATCGACACGCAGCAAGAATCGTTCGCGCTTACGAAGGTCATCGATCCGCGCCGCCTCACCGTGCTCGCGACGTATCAGATCGGCAACACCGGTGATTTTTATGGTGCGCGCCAATCGGACGCCTATCCGTCGTCGGCGGCCGTCAATCCGTACACGGGCGAGGTGATCGACGGGTACCGCGCGTTCCGCGGATTCGCAACGACGCACGCCTTCACGCAACAACTCATCTTTACGCCAAACGACCTCCTCACGCTCAACGTTACGATGCGCGAAAATCGTGACTTTCCGCGCGCGATTCCTGGGCTGCCGACGCCGACGGGCAATCCGTTCCTCGGCTCGACGGCTCTCGGATTTGCCAACTACGGCGCCACACCGTATCAAGCCGATTTGGATCTTCGCTATCGGATCAATCGTCTGCTTACCATCGATATCGGACGCTCGTACTATTTTAATTTCGGCGGATACGAACGCTGGAGTCCGACCTTCTCGTTTTCGATCGTGAAATAAATGAAGATAACCTATCGACTCGGCGCGGCGTTGCTCGCCATCACTTCGATCGCACTCGGCGCGAATATCACGACGGGCGGCACGGTCGGCGGCATCGCACGCGCCGCGCTCCCGACGCCCGCGGTTGCGGCGAGCGGCGAGACGCCACCGCCGTTAACGGCGACGGCAACGCCACTTCCCGCGGGCAATCTCGTGCGCTTCACGGGCCAAATCCTCGACTATCGCAACGGCTTCGTCTTCTTTACGACAGGCGACGGCTTTCGGCTCGCACCCGACGTCAAGATCGACGACGCGCGCACCAGCGGTACCACGGCGCTCGTACCGGCGACGCGCACGTACGCGCGTGCGACGTTCGATGCGGCGACGGGGAGTGTCGTCGAGCTCGGCCTCGCGACGCACCGACTCCCCGACGAAACGAGCTATGAGGCGATCAAGAAATTCGCCGTCGCACGTTCGACACCGTACGCGAACCCCGATCTCAAAGGCGGCGAAGGCCTCAACGGACGGCCCGTTCTCGTGACTTTCACCGTGGAAGTTCCCTCAAAAACACCCTTCGCCGATGCTGTCTACGTTGCAACCGATACGAGTGGTTGGAGCGCGACGGCGATTCGCATGAATCGCATCGACGCGCTCCACTATCGCGTCACGCGGCCGTTCTCGTCGGGAACGCGTTTCCTCTACCGCTACACGCGTGGCTCGTGGCGTTCGGCCGAGCGTGGGCAAAACGGTCTCGAAGTGCTGCCACGACCATTTCTTGTTACGAATGCCGACGTGAAGAGCAAGAGCGACATCGTGTATAGTTGGGGTGACGCCGATCAATTCGCACCCGATCTCGGGCAACCGATCCCGACGCCATTCAACCCCGTCCCCTTCGTTCTTCCGCCGCGTAAATCGTAGGAAGTCCATGCGCATTCGCATCGCCTCGTCCGCTTTCACCGTCGCGTTGATCGCGGCGACGGCGATCGCGCGAGCGGCAGCACCGACGCGTGTCGACGTACGCGCCGACGACGTCGCGTTCTATCCGTATTCCAACGCGACGACGATCGCCGCAAACGGGCACGTGCTCGTCCGTACGGGCACGCACATCATTCGCGCCGACGAGTTGCAGTATGATATCGGCCAAGCGCGCATCCTCGCATCGGGCGACGTGACGGTAACGCACGGCATGCGAGTTACGCACGGCGAGGCCTATCGCATCGATCTCGCGACGGGCGATGCGACGATCGTTCGCGTGGACCCGTCACCCGCGAGCTTCACGGTTCCCGACGACCCGAGCGCACCCGAAGTCGAGCGGCCGATCGCCGATGCCGAGTTCAAACCGCTCGACCTCGATGGCCAACGGCCCTATATCCGCTCGCGACACGCGCTCATCGCGCCGGGCGCGAGCGTGCGGATGACGCCCGCCGAATTTCCCACCGGTGCCGGCCCCGCACTCGCCGTTCCAACGTATCTCTACACGCTCGTGCAAAATCAGAATCTCGCGCAGAATGCGAGTCCGGGCGCGTCGTTCGATCAGCCCTACAATCTCTTCGGGTCCCCGAACTCACTTACCGCGGCACACGTCCGTTACGAATCGCAAAACGGCGTCACGCTCGCAGTCGATAATCGACTCGTCGATCGCGACCGCGCCTACGCGGTCACCTCGCTCTTGCCGTTCCGCAATCGTCGCGCGGATTTTCTCGCGTACCAACAGCTGCGGCCCGGATTGCAACAGACCTTTACGGCAGCGCACACCTTCGGTGCGTCGCACGTCGATGCTGCGACCTATCGCCTCGCGGGGACCACGCATTTTTCGATCGCGACGCTGACGGCGAACGCGTACGCGACCACGAACTCTCTCGAACTTGCCCTCAGCACGATCCCGCACGACGTCGGCCATTACGTGAGCTATCAACTTCGGGCCGGATACGCGTACGATCACGCACTTTACGGCTATCCCTACGCGAACGTCTTTCGCACGTTCGTCGGCGGATATGCGACGCTTCCGGGCGCGACGGTGCTCGGGACGACGCTCAACGCACGCTACGATTATCAGTTAACGGGCTACGATTTCCCACACGAAACGACCGGCGGAACGCTCACGCTTTCCGCTGGCCATATCTTTGCGCGCGGCGTCAACGTGTACGCGACCGCATCGTATCTCCAAAACACGAGCCGGTATCGCGAAGGCGACGTCGCACGCCGCGCGCTCGGCTTACCCGACCCGCGCTATCCCATCATCACACCCGACGGCACGCCGTTTTTGGGATATTTCGCCTTCGCGGGCGCGAGCACGTATCGCACGTATCAAATCCAATCGACGTTTCAAGGCAAGCGCGGTGACGATCGCATCCAACTCACGTTGGTCCACGCGCGAGACTTTCCACAATTCAACGGCTACGGCCGTCCGCCACTGACGGCATCGATCGATATCACTCGCCGTATCACGCCGACGATCCGCCTCGAGATCGGTCGATCGTACACATTCGGTTGGGCCGGTCGTTATCTCTCACCACAATACACGTTTGGGATCTCCCCATGAGCGCGCGTCTCGCCGCGATCGCCGCGCTGTTCTTTGCGATCGTCGCACCGCTCGGCATCGGCGCACAAACGCCCGCGCCGTCGCTCTCGATCCGCGGTCAAACACTCGCGATCGGTCACGGGTATCTTCTCTTCACGTCGGGCAAATCGTTGCGGTTGCGCGAGGGGACGATCGTTCCGCGCGGGACGACGCTCGGCAGTTCGATTCGCGCGCGGCTCGATCGAGCTACGGGTGAAGTCGTCGCGATCGAACTCGATCCCAAAGATACGCGCGATGACGACGTCGATGCCGCGCGCATCGCCGGCCCGTCTGGCGTCGACGGTCCCATCATCGCGCAGGCCACCGCACCGGTTCGCGCGGAGCCGATCGTCGTGCACCTCGCGGTAACCGTTCCCGCGAATACACCTCCGAACGACGACGTCTACGTCGCGACCGATCGGAGTAATTTCAGCCCATCGGAGATCCGCATGCAACGCACGAGCGCACGCCGATTCACGGTGTCGCTGCGCCTTCCGCGGATGAGTACGCTTCGGTACCAATTCACCCGCGGTTCCTACGCGACGGTCGAGCGCAATCGCAGCGGCGGTATCGTCGAGCCTCACACGCTCGCGGTCGACTCCGAAGCCACCGTCGAAACCGTCGTCGACCGTTTCGCCGATCTCAACTAACGGCTTGCGACGCGACGATCTTGTGCGCGACACAAGCGGCGCCAAAACCGTTATCGATATTGACGACGCTCACGCCGGGCGCGCACGAATTGAGCATCGCGAGTAGGGCGGCGAGACCCTCGAACGACGCGCCATACCCGACCGACGTCGGCACCGCAACGACGGGCGGTCGAACGAGCCCCGCGATCACCGATGCGAGCGCGCCCTCCATGCCCGCAACCACGATAATGACGCGGCACGCATCGAGATCGTCTTTGACGGCGAGCGTGCGATGGACGCCCGCAACACCCACGTCGAATCGCTCGACGACCTCGTGACCGAACGCCGCGAGCGTTCGCGCCGCTTCCTCCGCGACGGGTAGATCCGACGTTCCCGCGCACGCCACGGCGATGCGATGGTGCGTCGCGGGAAGCGTGCCACATTGCACGATACGCGCGACCGGAAAATAGCGCGCATCGGGGAGAAGCGCCGCGAGCGCGACGCCATCGTCGTGCGCGACGCGCGTCGCGAGCGCGAAGCCGGCGTTTGCGTAAAGCTCGCGTGCGATGCGTTCGATCTGCTCGCGCGTTTTCGACGCGCCATAGATCACTTCGGGAATCGTCGTGCGGTCGGCACGCGCGTGGTCGATCCGAACGTCGGTCATTCGAACCTCAACGTGACGGGACGTTCCGTCGAAGATCCACTGCTATTTTCCGCGTGCACCGTGAGATCGTACCGGCCATGAAAAAAGCCCGGAACGTTGGCCGGGATCGAAAAATTTAACGCAAAACGGCCGGGCCCAACACGCTGCATCGGCAACGTATAGGTGGCAACGTGTGCCACGACTGAAACGACGTCTGCCGTGGTCAGCACGAGCCAAGCAACCGTCCCTCCCGCGTGAACCACGTCCGGCGTTGCGGTAATCGAAATGATCTGCGGCCCTTTGCGGGCGGGCGTCGCGCGGATCGCGGGACTCGGCGCGTTGGGCGTTCCGACCGCGGGCACGGAGACGCTCGCCGAGACGGTGGGTCCGGACGGTGTCGACATCGCGGTGGCCGTCGTCGCGACGGCCGGGACGACGGTCGCGGCCGTCGGGGCGGTTGGGGAAACGGCCGTGTTGCCGACCGATGGCGCTTCGATCGAGCGTGAACTCGCCGTCGCGGACGTCGTCGTTGTCGTTGTCGCGCGCGAACACCCGGCGAACGCGAAGAGACCGAGGCTCACCGCGAGGACAAGGGCTCCCTTTCGCCTGGCAGAACCGCAGGCGTGTGGCTTTCCCGCCGATCGATTTCCAACGCCTACACGTAACGTCACTCGAAGATCGCCCTTCCAAAGTTCGAAGCACCGATGGCGGCCGAACCGTACCCGCGGATGCTTCATTCCGCACGTGGTTCGACGCGTTGCCGAACATCCTGGCGGGCGAGGGTCTTCGCGAACTCGTCACGCGTACGGCAATGGCGATTTCGACCGGGCGCCCGGTGCTCGTGGGCATGGGCGGGCACGTCATCAAGGTCGGCCTCTCGGGCATGCTCTGCGATCTCATTCGCGATGGCCTCGTTGCCGCGGTTGCCGCCAACGGTTCCGTGACCATCCACGACACCGAGCTCGCCATGGTCGGGAAGACATCCGAAGATGTCGACGTCGCACTTCAGGACGGCTCCTTTGGGATGTCGGGCGAGACGGCGTCGTTTATTTTGGGCGCAATCTCCGAGCATCGGTCGCGCGGCGTGGGTCGCGCGCTCGGTGATGCGCTCCTCGCCGCGCGCGCCCCGCATGCCGCAACATCGGTGCTTGCCACGTGTGCCGAGCGCGACGTTCCCCTCTGCGTGAGCGTCGCGATCGGGACCGATATCGTGCACGCGCATCCGCAAGCCGACGGCGCCGCGCTCGGCGAAGCCGCGCTCGTCGATTTTCGCATGCTCTGCTCGGTTGTCTCACATGTGCTCGATGGCGGCGTCTACCTCAACTTTGGATCCGCCGTGTTGTTACCCGAAGCGTTTCTCAAGGCCGTGAGCGTCGCGCGCAACCTCGGCGCGCGCGGTTCGTGTACGACCGCTGATTTCGATTTCGTGCGTCAATACCGACCGCAGACCAACGTCGTTCGGCGGCCCCACCTCGGGACCGCCGGCAAAGGCTTCGCGTTCACAGGCCATCACGAATTGCTCTTTCCGCTCTTCTGGCAAGCCGTCCGAACG
>JAYTXC010000004.1:0-7971 GCA_043743145.1 Rhodospirillales bacterium | reverse complement strand
CCCGGATATCGCGTGTCCAACGTGCCCTATACCGGCGCCGCCATCGTCTCGTTCAATACGGAGCACGCGATCTTCGCCGATCGGCGCGTGCGCCGCGCGATCGCTCGTGGAATCGATCGCGTCCGTCTCGTCTCCGATGTCGAACGTGGTTTCGCGACCGCACGGGACGCGTCGCGTGGTCTCTTTAGCTACGCCGACGATCCGCACGCGCCATGGCCGACGTACGACCCACGCGCGGCAGGCGCGGATCTCGATCGCGCGGGTTGGCGCGTGGGGGCGGGGAACATTCGCCAACGTAAGGGCCGACCGCTCGTGCTCGAACTCATCTTCCCAACCGGCTCCGCGTCGAGTCGCATCGAAGCCGTTGAAGTGCAACAACAACTTGCAAATTTGGGCGTGCACGTCGAACTCCACGGCTATACGTACACCCAATTCTGGTCGCACGCCGAAGACGGCGGGCCGTTCGTGCTCGGCAAATTCGATCTCGCGCTTGCCCGCTATTCCAGCAACGTCGACCCCGACGTTTCGTGGCTCTTCGCATGTCGCGAACGCGCGCCGCACGGGTACAATCAAGCACGCTATTGCAATCCCGCCGTCGATGCGGCACTGCGCGATTCGGCGCACGCAGTTGACCGAGCAGGTCGACGTGCCGCGCTCGTACGCGTCCAGCATCTCGTCGCGAGCGACATTCCGCTCTTGCCACTCTTTCAGGATCGCGAGATCGACGTTATCCCGAGCGACATCACCGGGTTTGCGCCAAACGGTACGCTACCGTACGACTCTCTCGAGCGTTGGTCACGACGCTAGCGATTCTCGCTACGCTCCCGTTCGCTCGTGTGCGACCGGTCCGCGCCAAACGTGGAGCGTTATCGCTAACGCCTTGAGTCGGCGAATCACCCCGCCGACGATCGACGGTTTCGTAGCGATCGTCGTGACAGCGAGCGATGGATAGAGCTCGTCGAACACGTATGAGGTCGGGAGACCGGGAGGGCGATCGAGCGTCGGATGCACGTGCGACGAACGAGGTTCGCAGAACTGAGAGACATTGAGGGCGGTCGAATCGGTCGAGTAACGCGGGCCATGATACCGATTATGAATGATCATTGTTGCTCCGTTTGTGGTTCTCGGGAATAGAAGAAGCCTACTCCATCGATCACGCATCTAAATCCGGGGAAGTACTCAACCCGAAAATACCAGGTACTTATTTTTTTGCCATACGTGTACGCCACGTTTTTTGGACGTTAATTCCTTGGGTTGCCATGGGGAGTCCGCGCACCACCGTAAGATAATAGATCATACGCTCCGCGTTGTAGTCCACATTTGCGGCGATACATCGGCGATCCAAACGTTCTCTCTCATGTTTATTTGCGTCGCGTCCTATCGGTCTCTTTTTAAATGCATACACGACGAGCACATGTTTCGCCTGAGCGGCTCTCTTCTATGAACGAAGCAGAAGCGGCCCGCCACGAGCCAAGCTTCCCTGTCCACGCGACCACGGTGGCTTTGTGGCAAATGGTACGTTACCGCATGATTAAATTGTTGACGGTAATTTTTAATAACTAATTTGATGCGGGAACGTCATTACTTTCGATCTCCTCGCGTCGAGCGCTGTCGCATCAGCCGCGACGGCACCGATCGTCGTTCCCGCATCGGCAGTCGCTTTTTCCCCCGGAACGGGCGATAACGCAGGTACGGCGGTCGCAGTCCTCGCCGCCGATCCAGCGAAATCGGACCCGTACACCATACGCCTCAAGATGCCGGCGAGCTTCGCCTATTCGCCGCATTCGCACGGGAAAGCCCAGCGCCTCACGGTCATGTCCGGGATCTTACTCGTCGGCCTCGGCTCGACCGTCGTCCCGGGAAAGATGAAGGCAATGCCCGCCGGGAGCTTCGTCGTCATGCCTGCGGGCCTCGTGCATTATGCGAGGGCTCGCGACGCGACCATCCTTCAGATCGACGGCGACGGTCCCGCAACGACGCACATGCTCGGCCACAAAATGTAGGAGGACGGTGACGGGCGCGGCCAAGCACCCTAGTGTGGAGATCGCCATCGTTTTTTGCGTCGCGCTCGGTGCTGCGCTCGGCTCGTTCGTCGCGCTCGCGATCGATCGCATCCTTCGGCGCGAATCGCTCGTTCGACCACCCTCGCACTGTGCGGTGTGCAACAAGCAGATCCGCCCGTGGGACAACATCCCGATCGCATCGTGGCTGAGCTTGCGCGGCCGGTGTCGTTTCTGTAAGGCGTTCATTCCGTTGCACGTCGTGTTGCTTGAAGTCGCGGGCGCGATCGGCGGCGGCTTCTATGCAGCGCAGACGTTCCATTACTAGCATGAAGCATGCGTCGATCGCCATGTCGGCCTTCACCATCGGTACGATCGCGCTCGGTAGCGCGTTTGGGAACGCACGCGCTACTCGCATGCCCGTCGCGCCGGTCGCGATAACGCTTCGACTGACGGTCGTCGCGGGCGATCGTCAACACGCGCGCGCCTTCGCCGCATCGACAGGCCCGGGATACGAGACCGCCTTCACGCAGTCGCTCGTGGTGCGTCTCGCCGGGCAGCGCGCGGCACTCCACGGCAAACGTCGGCTTCGATTCGCCTGTGTCGAAGCGGCGTGCCGTTTCGCCGCATCCGTTCAGGGCGACGACGTCAATCGCGTCGACGTGCGCAGCTACGATGTCGACGTCGTCGACGGTCGCGCGACGCTCCCACTCACGCTCTCGACCGATACGATCGGCGCGACCTACACCGTTCGCGTGCGCGCGCGTCTCGGGAAGGGCGAGCGTGCGAACGAGGTCGCGTTTCGCCTCGAAGTGCGTTAGCGCGACCCGTTCGCGCGCGTCAAAAACATCGCATCGCCAAATGAGAAAAACCGATATTCGCGCGCGATCGCATGCGCGTACGCGCGAACGACGAGATCGTAGCCGCCGAACGCCGTTACGAGCACGAGCAACGTCGACGCTGGAAGATGAAAATTCGTAAGCAGCGCATCGGCCACGCGAAATGCAAAGCCCGGCGTGATAAAAATAGCGGTCTCGGCTGCGCCCGCGCACACGATACCGTCCGTGCGAGCCGAAGCCTCGAGCGCGCGCAACGCCGTCGTACCCGCGACGACGATGCGCCGACCGGCGCGTTTGGCCTCATTGACGATCGTTGCGGTCGATTCGGGAATCTCGTACCGTTCGGCGTGCATCGTATGATCGTCGATCCGGTCGCCGGCCATCGGTTTAAACGTGCCGATGCCGACATCGAGCACCAGCGGCACGATCGTCACACCGCGACCGCGAATCGCATCGATCACGCGCGGCGTGAAGTGCAAGGATGCCGTCGGCGCGGCCACGCTACCCGGCACGCGCGCGAAGATCGTTTGATAGCGCGCCGTGCGTGCGTCGTTGCCTGCGCCCACATACGGGGGTAACGGCAATTCGCCGCAGCGATCCATCAGCGTCATGAGATCGCAGTCATCGGTAAAGCGCACGACGCGCGAGCCATCCTCGCGCACGTCGTCGATCGTCGCGATCGTGTTGACGTCACGCGATATATCCTCGGTCCACGCGAAACGAATGCGATCGCCCGAGCGCAAGCGCCGTCCCGGACGGACGAGCGCGTGCCATGCGCGCGCGCGGAGGTCGAACACGCCGCCCATCGCCGGGCGCAAGAGCAGCACTTCCGCCGCGCCCCCGCCGGGTTCGCGCGTTCCGTGTAGCCGCGCGGCGATGACGCGCGTTTCATTGATGACTAAAACATCATCCGAACGAAAATAATCGGCAAACGCCGCGAACGTGGCGTCCTCACAGCTACCGTTGCCGACGATGAGTAAACGTGCGGAATCGGCGGGTTCTGCGGGCGTTTTTGCGATGAGCTCGGGGGGCAGGTCGTAGCGATACGCATCGGTGAGGCGAAGCGCATCGCAATCGTCAGGCACGTCCGAAATCGGTACCGGGGAAGTAGAATGCGACGATGTCGTGCGCGCTCGCGCCACTCGCACCGAGATCGCGCGCGCCCCATTGACAGAGCCCGACGCCGTGACCGCGCCCCGTCCCGCTCACACGCACCGACGAGCCGCCGGGCGCGAGCGCGACCGCACGCACGAACGTGCTGCGCACGACGCTCGTCCCGAGCGCCGACCGAAAGCGATTGGTCGACGCTTCGAATGTCGCGCTCTCACCGACGAAACGAATCGCCCGCGGTCGATCGAGCGACGTCGCGGCGGCCAATTCGATCGTTCGCAGCGCACCGATGCCGGCGAGATCCGAACCGAACGCGCTCTGCATCGCCGTCGTGAGCACATCGGTTTGCCACGTGTACCCGGGCGAATTCGCGCAATGCGGATCGACAACCGCACGGAGATACGGATACGGCGTGTTCCAAACATCGCCCGAGTCCGCCGTCTCGCCACCGCAACAACTGCTATAGGCAACGTGAGCGGGCGCGCCCGCGAAGGTCACGATGGTGCCGCCGGTCATTTCAACGGCAGCGCGACCCTCGACCGATTCGCCGTCGATACCGTCGTAACGTTGATCGGATTCACTCGCGACGACGTCGTATGGTTTGAGCGGCCGAAGTTTCCCGAGCGCATAGGTCCGAGCCACGATCGCTTGCGCCTGCTGTGAGGCGGCAGGCCACGAAGGCGAGACTTCTTTGCTCAAGACCCCTGCAAGATACGCATCGAGCGGAAGCGTGTTGACGAGGCCCGACCGCCCATCGGACAAGGCGACCGTAGCGAAGCTCCCGCGATACGTGCGCTCGCCCCAGGCGAAATGCCATGCATCGATCGGGCGTGGCATCTCGAAGGCGCCGCTCGCCAGCAGCACGCGCATTGGGTGTTGACCTGCTTGGTCCGCAACGTCGAGGCCGCCCGTCGCTTGCGCGAGGCGCGGAAACGCGACGAGCGCGACCGATGAGGCCAAAAACGCTTGCCGATTCATTCCTAATGTGAATTCGGCGACGCATCGATTACGCCCCTATTGCGACTTCCCGTTCGGCGCCTTCGACCGTCGAGGTTTCGTGCACGCGACCGACGGCACGATGGCCGACAGCCAAAGCCAGGCCGACGCGCGGCATGTTCACGTACATCGATTCGCTCGCACCCGCGGCAACGCGATAGGTTTCGTGCCAAATTCCGACCCCGTCTGACGTGCGTCCGAGCGCGTTGAACCATTGCCATGCCGCGAGATGTCGTCCGGTTTTCTCGCGCGCGAAATCTTCGAGTTGTTCGTGCGAATTCCAATATTGCGTGATCGTCGCACCCCACGCAACGAATGCGACATTCGAACCCAGACAGCCGAGACTCGGATCGCTCTCGATTTCGGCGAGCATCTGCGGCATGCGTGCGAAGGTTCGCAATGCGGTTGGTAACGCGCGAAGCGAGAGAAAGCGTATTCCGAGCACAAATACGACGATGTCGCCTTCACTTGTCGCCCGATAACGACCCCGATACGTCTGCATCTTGGCTCCTCGTTTAAGATCTGCTGTACACATACGGTTGTATGTTGACAGTGTCAATATATGCGAGACACAAGACAAAGTCAATCGTCGCTTCGTGCCGAATGCTAACCCGCGTGACTCGACCCTACCATCACGGCGATTTGCGTGCGACGCTCGTGACGACGGCACTCGCGCTTGTCGATGAAGTCGGCATCGACGGTTTTAGCCTGCGCGAAGTGTCGCGACGTGCCGGCGTGAGTCACGCAGCGGCGTATAACCACTTCGCCGATAGGTCGGCACTCGTCGCGGCGATCGTAGACGCATCATTCGGCCGCTTGTGCGACGCACTCGTCCGCGCCGAGCGGCGACCGGCTTCGCCGATCGAACGCTTGGAGCATATCGGCGTGGCCTACATCACCTTCGCGTGTTCGAATCCGACGGAATTCCGCCTCATGTTTCGCCCGGAACTCCACGCAAAACACGCTCGCGCGACATTAGCGGACCCGAGCGTGGAGATCGACGCGTATGCGGTCCTTGAACGGACCGTCGAGGCTGCGATCGCGTCGGGTGCGATCGTCGGCACCGACGCGTCGACGGTCGCCCTCGCCGCATGGTCGCTCGTCCACGGTTTTGCGACGCTCGTCGTCGACGGCCCGAAGCCCAACTTACGCATGAGTGCACGAGCACGCACGGTGCTCGCGCGGCGCGTCGTCGGCCTCGTCGCACAGGGACTCGAGACACGGGGAAAATAAGCGTGCGCGCGAAGTGTTTTTCGATGCTGCAAACTCGTCATGCGTTCAACGTTGGCACGCATCCCACGCACGCCCGGATTCGCCACATCGAAGCTGAGCCGGCGGCCCTTCGCGCGTTCTTCGCCGACGTCGCAACGATCGACGTTCAGGAACTCGAGTACGTCCCGTATATGCGCTTCATCATCGGGAAGCGACTCGATGCCGCACTCGGTGGACATTTCGGGGAGACGATCCGCAGCATCATTGCGGATCGCGAGATGGGTGGTTTCACGATTGGCGTTGCCGGCACGACGGAGAGCGACGCGGATTACGTTCGCTTCGGAACCGCCGTCGCGCATTTGGTCGGGCCTTCGAACTTCGATGCCATGTCCAAGACGTTCTATGCGCGATTCACCGTCGAGCATACGGATACGAGCGACTCGTATTTACGACAAGCGTATCGCAACATGACGCTCCACACCGACGGTACCTTTGTGGACGATGCGACCGACTGGTTACTGATGATGAAGTTCGCGGAGCGCAACGCGAAGGGCGGCGAATCGCGCCTTCTTCATCTCGACGATTGGGCCGAGCTCGGCCGCTTCGCGAACCATCCGCTCGCGACGGTACCGCTGACGTACAAATCGCCGCCGAGCAAGAACGTGACGCAGATCGTCAAGCGCCCAACGTTCTTCGATGTCGACGCAAGGCCGTGTCTTTCGTTCATCGATCAATTCGTCTATCCCGATTCGCTCGCACAAGCGACGTATCTGCACGATCTCTCGCAATCGCTCGAACGCGCCGCCATCCCGACACCACTTCCCACCGGCGATCTCGTGATGCTCAATAACGCGTTTTGGGCGCACGGGCGGGCGGCATTCGCAACACATACCGAACTCTATCGCGAGCTCATGCGCCAGCGCGGCGTTTTTGCGAAATGAGACCGCGCCAATGCTTCTTCGTAGAGGACGGAAACCGCCAGCTTCGGTCTCTTTGGTTATGAACGCACATGTCAAAAGAAAATGGGCCTTTCGACTCATGAGGTCGCGCAGGCGGCGTTCGCGCACATCTCGCATAGCAAGATGAATTCGCGTCGCTTCTTGCGCTGCGAACATCTTTTTTCTAACGAGGCAATCATTTGAAAAGACTCGTTTTTCTCGCAACATTTGCCGCGAGTTCGGTCATCGCTGCCGGTTGCTCCGGCGGCTCGACCTCCGTTCCGGCAGCACCCATCGCGAATGCGCCTTCTGCAGCGTCGCCCGCGGGCGCGAGCCGCATGACGGATTTCGAGGCCGGTCTCGCGAGCGGCCGCTTTGCCCGCGTCTGCTCTGCCGCTGCCACTGGAGAGGCATCGTGTCATGCGATCATTCGCACCGACACGGGCGAAGGGCGCTCGCCGCAAGGTAAGCCCGGACCGGGGCCCGTCGGCACACCTGCGGGATTCGGACCTGCACAATTGCAGGGTGCTTACGGTCTCGTCGGGGCGCCAGCGCCGAGCCTCACCGTTGCCGTTGTCGATGCCTACGATAATCCGAATCTCGAAAGCGATCTCGGTGTCTACCGTGCGCAGTACGGACTCGCAGCTTGCACGACCGCGAACGGCTGTTTCAAGAAAGTCGGGCAGACCGGAACCGCGAGCCTTCCGACGACGAACGCGAGTTGGGGTCAAGAGACGTCGCTCGATGTCGATATGGTCTCGGCCAATTGTCCGACGTGTCATATTCTCGTCGTGGAAGCGAACTCTCCAACTTCAGCCAACTTAGCTGCAGGCGTCGACACGGCGGTCGCTCTTGGTGCCGTCGCCGTGAGCAACA
>JAYTXC010000003.1:0-6835 GCA_043743145.1 Rhodospirillales bacterium | reverse complement strand
AATCCGCGACGACGATCGACGCGAGCCCAGGTGGTCGTTCGAGCGCGTACTGCATCGCGAGCATGCCACCCCAACTTTGGCCGATGAGATGGACGCGGTCGAGACCGAGCGCTTCGCGCAACGCAACGAGTTCGTCGACGAAAGTCTGCGTTTCGAAGAATGCGGGATCGGTCGGGCGATCGGAGCGACCGCAGCCGATCTGATCGTAAAAGATGACGCGCCGACCGCTCTGGGCCAGCACCTCAAGCGGTTCGAGGTACTGGTGCGTGGCGCCCGGCCCACCATGAAGCACGATTGCGGGCAGGCGCCCATCGCGATCTGCGCCGACGATGCGATACCACGTTCGATAGCCGCGAAATTCGAACGTTCCCTCGGTGACGGTTTCACGACCCACATGTTCTCCATTTTGAGTTCGATGCAATTTAGATCAAGCCGCGTCGAAGCGCGAGGACGGCAGCTTGCGTGCGATCCGTTGCGGCGAGCTTCTCGAGAATATCGCGGATGTGGCCTTTGACGGTGCCGAGTCCGATGTGTAAGGTCTTTGCGATCTCGGCGTTGCCGGTGCCGCTCGCGATGAGACGCAAGACGTCGGTTTCACGCGGCGTCAACGGCGATTCGACGGGGCGCGAGGGCAGTGCGCCGAGGTTCGACATGACGATCCCGGCGATCGCGGGATCGAAGTACGCCCCACCGTCGGCTGCAGCGCGGACCGCCGCGACGATGCGCTCGGGTGGCGACGTCTTGAGCGAATACGCATCCGCGCCCGCACTCAGCGCGGCGAGAATTTCGGGCTCGAGATCGTTGACCGTGAGGATCGCAAAGCGCGTCAGGGGCGCGACGATCCGCGCGCGACGCACAAGTTCGATGCCGTCCATGCCGGGGAGGCCGATATCGACGACCGCGACCGCGGGCCGATAGGTCTCGATCGCGACGAGCCCGCTCGGGCCATCAACGGCCTCCGCGACGACGCGCAGATCCGCTTCGCCATCGAGTACGGCACGTAACCCCGCTCGCGTGAGCGCATGATCCTCGACGAGGACGACGGTGTGCGGATCGCTTATCGCAACACCGCCTGGACGGCCAGCGGCAACGCGAGAGCGAAGGTACTCCCGCCTTCCGCGCGCGGTGCGTAGCGGACGCTTCCGGCGTGCGCTTCGGCGATGCGGCGAACCAGATAGAGCCCGAGCCCCGAACCCGCGCCGCGGCGCACGGACGTCGCGCGAACGCGTTCGAAGAGCGTGGCGACGTCAGCAGCGGGAACGCCGTAGCCTTCGTCGTCGAAGCGGACTTCCGCGCGACCGTCGCACGCGCGCAGGGCGATCGCGATCGCGCGCGCGCTCGGCGTCCAGGCGATCGCATTCGCAAGCAGATTGACGAGCGCGCGGCGCAATTCGCGATCGTCGCAATCGACGGCAATCGTTTCGTCGAGATCGAGCGTTACGCACACACCTTTGTGTTCCGAGAGCGGTGCGAGTTCGCGCACCACATCGCGCACGATGCCCGCGAGCGCGACACGTTCGCGGCGCGAGCTCGCTTCGCCCGATTCGTAGCGCGAAACGAGCAAGAGCGTCTCCGCCAATCGCTCGAGTTCGTCGTTGGAAGCGATCGAGCGATCGAGGATCTCGTCGTATGCGGCAGGCAACGTGCCGAACGCACCCGCACGCGCCTGCACCATCGTCATCCGCGCAGCAGCGAGCGGCGTGCGCAGATCGTGTGAGAGCGCGTAGACGATATCGCGGATCACATCGCCGCGTTCGCGCAGCGCCGCATTCGCCGAGGCGAGCGCGTCGTTTTGTTCGGCGAGGCGTACGAAGAGTTCGGCTTGTGCGAGCGCGATTGCGACCTGATCGACGTATGCCGCGAGGCCCTCATCGAAGTGGGCTTCAAACGGCACGTCACGACGCAGGAGCACGAGCGCGCCGAAGCTTGTTTCGTGCTCGATCGCACACGCTGCGATCGCATGCGGCGCACCGAGTGTCGCGAGCAAGAGACGACCGAGCGCATCGGTCTGCGCGATCGGCACGATGCGTTCGCCGCGTTCGGCAACGCGACGGAGGAACGACAGGACCGCGGCATCGGGCCGCTCGCTTGAAACTTCGATCTCGCCTGCGTTCCCGCGCGTGGCGCGATAGGTCGTTGGTGCGTCGAGGCTCGGATCGAATGCGAAGAAGATCGCCACATCGGCACGCAGCGGGACGAGGGCCTCGCGCACGAGCGCGCGCCGGATCAGCTCGACGTTCACCGAACCGCGAACGGCCTCGATCGCGCGACGCACCCCGCCTTCGCGCGCGATGCGATCTTGTCGCGCGAGCAATTCACCCGCGCGCTTCGCCGAACGTTGCGTCGCGATACTTAAGGAACCAACCAAGAGGAACGAGCACGCGCTGATCGCGCGATCGGCGATGGCGATCGTATCCCAATGATCGCCGTCGTGGACGCCGTTGACGTACCCCGCCACGACATTGGCCACGAGCGCGAGCGCGACGAGAAGCCGCGTGAATCGCGAGTCGAGCGCGAGGCTCGAGAGGGCGATCGGCACGTTAAAGAGGATCGCGACCACGAAGAGTTGCGGCGTAACCAGATCGATCGCCCACGCGACCGCGAGCGCGACGATACAGAGCGGACGGATCGAGCGCACGGGCACGCCGAAGAGTATTCGCGAGGCGCCGGCGCTCTTCTTGGCGGGTCGTACCCGGGACGGTTGAGAACCATCCGGCTCGTGAACGACCGTTCCGAGCGACCCGAGCCTGGTGCCAGTCGGGCCAAGGCCGAGGCACTCCTCAAAGATATCGGGACGGCGCCGCGGCTCACCGTGTATCTCGCAAGCGCCCCGGGAGCCGGGAAAACACGCCGTCTGCTCGACGACGCGCTCGCGATGCACGACGCGGGCATGCGCGTGATGATCGGTTGGATCGAAACCAAAGGCCGACCCGATCTCGATCGCCTCGCCGCGCGCTTACCACGCGTTCCGACGCGGACCGTCCGCGTTGGCGACGCGACCTTCGAAGATTTCGATTTTCAAGCCGCGATCGCGCTGCGACCAGCGGCGATTCTCTTAGACGAACTCGCACACGACAATCTCGCGGGCGGCGTTCATCGCAAGCGCTGGCAAGATGCGCTCGCGCTGCGCGAAGCCGGCATCGCGGTTGCTGGTGCGCTCAACATCGCGCACGTCGAAACCGTCGCGGCCACAGCCGAAGGCCTCATCGGCTATCCGATCCGCGAGATCGTGCCCGTGTCGTTCTTGCGCGCGGCCGACGCCGTGATCGCACTCGACGTGTCTCCCGAGCAACTCGAAGCACGGCTGCTCGCCGGTAGCGTCGTGCGCGATGCCGATATCGATCGCGCGCGCGCCGGGATTTACCGGCCGCAGACGCTGCGCTTCTTACGCGAAATGATGCTCCGCACCGTCGACGATCTTACCGATCCCGCCGTTACACCGCGCCGTGCGTCGACGGCGCTCGCGCTCGCCACGGGCGATGGCGATACCGCGATCTTCCTACGCAAGACCGCGAGCGTCGCGCACGCGCTCGATCTCGCCCTCGACGTGGCGCTCGTGGGCGAACGCGACATCGATGCCGTGGAAACCATTTCGAACGAGCTCGACGCGCACGTCGTGCCCCTCCACGATTTCGATAACAATAAACCACGCTTCGGTGCGCTCAAAGCGACGATCGTGACCGTGCCGCTCGGACCGCTCGCGTATCGTATCGTCTCACAACCGCTCGAACGCGACGTCTTCATCGTCGATCCGACAACCTACGTCGCGGCCGCGGAGCGCGAGCTCACCTTCTCGCGCTATGCGAAAACGTCGGCGGATCGCATGCGCATCGGCTACGGCCGTCTCACGATCTATCTCGGCGCTGCGGCCGGCAGCGGCAAGACCTACGCGATGCTCGATCGCGCACATCAATTGCGCGAAAGCGGGGTCGACGTCGTCGGGGCCTTCGTGGAAACGCACGGCCGTACGGAGACCGATCGCAAAGCCGCGGGCCTCGAGATGCTCGACCGACGCATTGCCGATTGCGCTGGCGTCATTTCGAGCGAACTCGATCTCGATGCGCTGCTCGCCCGCAAACCGAGCGTTGCCCTCATCGACGAGCTCGCGCATACCAACGCCACGTGCGACGCTCATCGCAAACGCTACGACGACGTGCTCCAAGTGCTTCGCGCCGGCATCTCGGTGATGACGACGCTCAACATCCAGCATCTCGAAGGCCTCGGCGACGCCGTCTTCCGCCTGACGGGACAACGCGTGCGCGAGACGGTACCCGACGAAATCCTCGACCTGGCCGACGACGCGATCCTTGTCGACACGACACCGGAGACGCTACGCGAACGACTGCGCGCCGGGAAGATTTATAAACCCGAAAAAATCGAAGATGCGCTCACGCATTTCTTTCGCACGGAGAATCTCGCGGCGCTACGCGAGCTCGCGCTCCGCGAAGTTGTGCACGCGCGCGGGACGGCGAAACGCCCCTCGCCGTTTTCACGTCTCGCACTCGGCGTCAAAGCACGCGAACGCGACGTCGATCTCATCGAGCGTTGCGCGCGAATCGCCCTCCGACTCGAGATCGACCTCTCGGTGATCCACGTCGCGAAAAGTGCCGAAGCCGCAGATCAGCGCGTCGTGGCATCGCTCGTGGAAGCCGCGCGGCGCGTGCGCGCGCGCTTCGAAACCGTCACCGGCCCCGATGCTGCAAAAGTGCTCTTCGCAGCGACGGTTCGCCAAGGTGCGACCACGATCGCTCTCGAGGGAGCCCGGAATAAACCACGTTGGCCTCCGCGCGGCATTCCGTTCGCGCGACGGCTTTTAGACGCGGGCGCGCAACAACTCCTGGTGCTCGCACCACTCGATTGACGCTCGTCAAACACCGAGCGTGAACGAAAATGGACCCCGCACGCGGGGTCCATTCTTTTCCGAGAGTGAGTCCGGTCTAGCGCGTCGCTTGGCGACGGGCTTGCGCGATCTGTAACGTTACGGCGGTGTGTGGCACGATCTCGACGTTCTGGCGATTGTTCTTCGCCGCGAGATACCCGCCGGCAGCGCCAGCAATGCCGCCGACCGATGCGCCGAAGCCACCGACATGCTTACCGACGTAATTGCCGAGGATGTCGCCGACGATAGCACCACCGATCTCTTTTACCGCGTTGCTCTTCGTTTGAACGGCCGCGCTTACGGTGCTACCGCTAATCGCATACGTCGCGCCGCCGCGCGTCACGAGACGATCGTAGGCGAGCGCGATTTTACCGGGCGTCCCTTGACCTGCTTTTTGAACGTCGGTTACGTGTCCGTACACCTTCGCACCCGAGATATTACTATCACTCGAGCGCACGTTGCTCAGCGTGAATGGCTCGCCGACCGTAGCATGATTCGAGCTCAGCGATTGGTCGATCGAACCCGTCAGCTGCGTGCCGACCGAGACGGCCGCCGACGCTGCGAGCGGCGAGAGACCGATGAGGACGGCCGCGGCCGCCGTTGCGATGAATTTCATAGGATATATTGCCTCCAAATGGGTTACTTCTTTGACTTACCACACGCGAGCGGTTTCGACACCTCGCGGTACGTGATCGATCAACGCATGGGAGGCCACGGACGTTGCGTGGGCCGATTCGGCTCACGAACGTCCGTTCGGATCATCCGCTCGGCGGCTCCCCGTTGCGGCACGAAAACCCTAAGGTAGCACGATGACGTACCTCCTCGAGGGCTCGCTGCTCGTGCTCACGTTCGTGGCATTCGCTCTTTTCGACGCGTACGCGCGCGCATGCGATCGGATCTGACACCATGTTCGACAACGTTCTCGGCCTCGTGCTCGCGGCCACCACGCTCGCGTACCTGACGTACGCGATGCTACGGCCTGAAAAGTTTTAGGAGCCGTTCGTGACCGTCTTTGGATGGCTGCAGGCCGCACTTTTTTTTACGCTCGTCGCCGCGAGCACGCGGCCACTGGGAATCTATCTCGCGCGCGTCTTCTCGGGCGAACGCACGGTGTTTTCACCCGTCCTCGGTCGCTTGGAAAACGGCTTTTACCGGCTGTTGCGCATCGATCCCGACCTCGAGATGTCCGCGACGTCGTACCTCGTCGCGCTCTTCACATTTAGCGCGGTCGGCCTCGCCTATCTCTATGTTCTGTTACGCGTGCAGAAATATTTGCCGCTCAATCCACAAGGCTTCGATAATCTCACACCCGACAACGCGTGGAACGCGGCGGTAAGCTTCTCAACCAATACGAATTGGCAATTCTATTCGGGTGAGAGCACCATGAGCTATCTCTCGCAGATGGCGGGATTGGGCTGGCACAACTTCGTCTCGGCGGCGGCCGGACTCGCCGTCGCGATCGCCGTGATCCGCGGCGTGACGCGCACGGATCGCACGACGCTGGGCAACTTCTGGGTCGACATGACGCGATCGTTGCTCTACGTGCTCGTGCCGTTCTCGATCGTCTTGGGCCTCGTCCTCGTCTTCCAGGGCGTGCCGCAGAACTTCCACGCCTATACCGATGCGCAATCGATCGAAGGTATGAAACAAGCGATCACCCAGGGTCCGATGGCATCGCAAGAAGCGATCAAAGAACTCGGCACCAACGGCGGCGGCTTCGTCAATGCAAACTCGAGTTCGCCGAACGAAAATCCAACCGGGTTGAGCAATCTTCTCGAGATGCTCGCGATGTTTCTCATCTCCGCGGCGCTCACGTATACCTACGGGCGGTTCGCAAAAGATCAACGTCAAGGCTGGGCGCTCTTCGCCGCGATGAGCGTGCTCTTCGTCGTCGGATTTTCAGGCGCGTTTACCGCCGAGAGCGCGGGCAATCCGATCGTCCATCAGCTCGGTGTC
>JAYTXC010000002.1:0-1626 GCA_043743145.1 Rhodospirillales bacterium | reverse complement strand
GTCAAACGCGCCACGTCTTCTGCGAAGAATGCCGAGATCGCTTACACGCCGTCCGGCGGCTCTTCGAGTGCGGCGAGCGCGAGGGCAATGGCTTCCTCGTTGCGTATTGCGGCGCCGCGGGCCGTGAGGAATTCGCGCTGGTCACTTGGGAGGCGTTCGGCGAGGAGGGCGTCGAGCCGCGTTCGCGTCCCTTTCTCAGCGAATTCGCGCTCGTAGCCAAGGTCGCGCAATGCGGCGTCTGCGTGTGCGGCGAGTTGGGCGGCCCGAACGTGATCGCCCTCGAGCGCGAGCACGAGCGCCAGATGTTCCAAGGCGAAGGTAACGAGCCCGATGTGGATCGCATCCGACCCATGCCTGAGGAGCAGTTCACGTGCGGTCGCCCGCGCCTCGGCAAGTCGATCGAGGGCGACGAGATACCCAATGAGATTGCACGCGCCACCTACGTAAAACTGCTCAAAGCGAGTCGGCGCGCTTTTCATATCAGCCAACGTTTCTTGCGCAATGACGACGGCTCGCTCCGTCTTGCCGAGAGCGTGCTCGAACTCGGCGAGATTGAGACTCGAACCGATGGCCAATGAACGGTTTCCGAGATCTCGATTCTTATCGCGGAGTTCTTGGAACAGGCGCGTGCCGCTTTCGTGGTCGCCACGCAGTCCGACCAACGTGGCTTTATTCTCCAATGCGAGGAGGGCCAGCCAGCGATCCTCGCTTGAAATTAGTGCTTCCAACTCCGCAAGGGCGTCGGCAGCGTCATCGATGCGGCCAGCGCGAAAGAATACAAACGATTGTTGATTGAGGGCGAACGCCAGTGTTGTTCGATCCCCCGAGGCGCGGCCGAGCCGAACACCTTCCGATGTGAATTCACAGGACTCCGTGATGCGTCCGAAGTCGGACGCAAACATGCCTTTCAGAGTGAAAAGCGCCGACCGCAGCGACGCTGCGGCACCGTCTCCCAGCAGTTCGATGGCGTGTCCAATGCGCTCGTACCCCTCGCCCGAGAGCGCGACGGTACGCCAATCGCGCCGCACGGCGGCGAGAAGTTCACTTGCGAGACTGGCTTCGTCATTCGCCATTCCCCAATCGAGTGCGGCACGGAGGTCTTCGAGTTCGATAGCAATGAGGCGTTCGCAAGGCTGAACGCGACCGGTACGATCTGAGCGTTTGCGTTCGTCGACGAATCGATCGCGAAGATGACGGAGATGGCGGAGCGCACGTTGTTGCGATTCGGCCGCGGCATCGAGTTTTTCACGGGCGTAGGCGCGTGTCGATTCGAGCAACCGATAGCGCAAAGCATCGCCGGCGGGTTCCGCGAGGACAAGCGACTTATCGACCAGCGATGCCAGCACGTCGAAGAGATCGAGCGCATCAAGATCGTCGCTTGTCCCGATAGCCGTCGCCGCTTCGAGCGTGAAGCCGTTCACGAAAATGCCAAGGCGCCGGAAAAGCATCCGTTCGCGATCGTCGAGGAGATCGTGACTCCAGTCGATGAGCGCGCGCAGCGTCTGTTGACGCGGCAGCACATCGCGACTCCCGCCAGTCAAGACGCGAAAACGCTCATCGAGTCGCTCGCGAAGCTGTTGAGGGCTCAGCATCTTGATTCGCGCGGCCGCGAGTTCGATCGCGAGC
>JAYTXC010000001.1:0-17601 GCA_043743145.1 Rhodospirillales bacterium | reverse complement strand
CGCGGGGGATGGGATGCGGTCGGCGAGTTCATCGCCGCGCAACAACCGGCGTCCACCCGCGCGATACGGTGCGAAAATCCACGAGCCGGAACCCGCCGCCGAGCCGCGAAAACAAGCATCAGTATGATCGACAACCACTCGATGACCGACCTCATTCGCGTCGCCATGCCCGACGCGCACGTCGAAATCGTCGACCTCACCGGCACCATGGACCACTTCAACGTGTTGGTACGCTCGGGCGCCTTCCGTGGCGTGCCGCTCATGGACCGTCACCGCATGGTCGAGGGCGCGCTCGCTGCCGCCCGCGCCGACGGTCGTATCCACGCCATGTCCATCCGCACCGAAATCCTGGAGTAAGCTAGCCATGTCAGACGTTCTCAAATCCGAAATCGAATCCGAAATCGCCGCCAACACGATCCTCGTGTATGGCAAGGGCACGAAGGACATGCCGCGGTGCGGCTTTACGGCTGAGACGATTCAATTCTTCAATCACTTCGGCTATCCGTACGCCGTCGTCGACGTGCTCGAAAATATGCCCAAGCGTGAAGCGCTGGCGAAGATGACGAACTGGCCGACACTGCCGAAAGTCTTCATCGGCGGCAAGTTTTACGGCGATACCGATATTCTCGCGCCGATGGCCGAGAACGGCGAACTCAAAACCGTGCTCGCCGAAGCCTTCCCCGGCCGCCCGGAGCCCTCACCCGTCATCAACCTGCACTAGGCGTGTTCGCGCCGTACGAACCCGGGAACGGGGCGGCGTGGCTGGCTTCGTTTTCGTTTTCCGTCGACGTTCGGCCACGATATTGTGAGTGCGACGGACAAGGCCACGTCTCCAACGTCATTTATCCCGCCTACCTCGAGCTCTCACGGCTGCAGTATTTCGAGGCGGCGCGGGATCCCGAACCGCGCGTGAGCTTCGCTTTCCAGCATGTCACGGCCGAACTCCAACTGCGCTATCTTGCCGCTGCCTATTACGACGAGCCGCTACGCGTCTTTTCGAAGCTCTTGGCGCTCGGCCGATCGAGCGCCACCATGCACCAGGCCATCGTCGGGGCGGACGGCCTCATCCGCGTCATCGCCGCGATTGCGATCGTGCGGTCGAATCCAACCGGTGTGGGAAGCGTCCCGTGGAGCGCGGCGCAACATGCCGCCCTCGAATCTTTCGATGGCGGTTGGCGCCTCGTACCGGGCGCCGAGGTCTCGGCGACCACGCATTAGGCCGGAATCGGTTGCCGTTTGCGTGGTGGCGGCGCGCCGTGCGGATCGACATACGCGCCCGCGGGCGAAGCCAGCAACCGCGCGAGTTCGTCCGGCGAGAGCTCCTGCGAATAATCCCGAGCGGCCGAGACCATGCAGAAGAATCCGAACGTCGCGTCGCCGCGATTCACGAACTGGTGCGGCACGAGCGGCCCAACATAGACCACATCGTGCTGGCGGACTTCACGCACGGTCTCACCGACGATCGCGTGGCCGACGCCCTCGCCGACGATAACGAAATGCTCGTGCTCGTGTTTTTCGAGGCGCGAGACGGTACCGGGCGGAAGGGCAAAATAGCGCACTTCGTTCGACGGCCCGACTTCACCGATTTCGTCTTTGCGACCACCGACGAGGGTGTGGCGCACGACATTCGTCTTCACGCCCGACACGTAGCCCTCGTGCTCGACCTGCGCCCAGCCATCGGTAGTTTTTTCGACAAACGCACGTTGCATCGTTTCGTTATACTACGACATCCTAGCGTTTAAGCCACCCTTAAAGTCGCTCTCGTATACTCCACGGTGGCTCGTGCCTTGCTCCGGACCGTTTTTCTTTGAAAGGAATCGCGTGCGACACATCCGTCACACAGCGATCGCGCTTCTCGTCGCATTCTCGATGACCGGTGCACCCCTGCGTGCGGCACCGACTCTCGCGAACGATGGAGGCCTGGTCGCCCAAGCCACTCCGGCAGCCTCCGCGACCCTCACGGGAACCGTCGTCGATGCCTCGACCAATCGCGCCCTCGGCGGTGTGACCGTCGTAGCGACGGGCCAAAACGCGAACTACTCCGCGACGAGCGCGGGCGACGGCAGCTTCACGATCACGCTCCCGGCCGGTATCTACGACGTCAATGCGAATAAGGGCGGCTTCACCGCAGGTCAGGTCTCGGCATTCGCCGTCACCGCCGGCGCCACGTCGACGCTGCGCATTCCGCTCGTCGAAGCGAACTCGAACTCGCTCAAAACCATCGGTCGGATTTCGGTCACGCGCCGCAATGCGATCAACACGTCGGCTTCGGCGACAGCGACCCTCGATAGCGGCGCGATCGCTCAGCGCGAACTCCCAAATTTCAACGATTCGGTTCCCGAATTGCCAGGCGTCTCGCTCTTGCGCACCGCGGGCGCGACGGCGAATACGTTCTTCGTCGTTCGTGGCGGGGATGTCGAAACTAAAGTTAATATCGACGGCCATCCCGTCAGCGTCGGAACGTTCGGAAACTACAACGCGAACTACGCGATCGCGACGATCTTCGATCAGGTCGAAGTGCTCAAAGGCGCGGGCCTCAACGGTCCGACGGCGGGCGAATCGGCTTTCGGGACGGTGAACTTACGCACGCGCGATTTCGCGCCGACCAATAACGCCGACGTTACCGTTGGTCTCGACAACTATCAGGGCAGTGTCTACAGCGCGTTTGGAAACGTAAACCTCTTCAACAACAAGTTGAGCCTGCTTGCGGGACGTGCGTTTAGCGGCTATCGCGGTCCGACCGATCAGTATCTCGCCAATCGCATCGGCGCGAACGTGGGCATCCCGTCGGCAACGTACCAAATACCGACGTTCCCGGGGCTCATTCAATTCCAGGCCGATCTGAGCAATCGCAACGGCCTCTCGGGCGAACTCGCGAAAGCGCGCTACCGCTTTTCGAACTCGACCTCGCTCTCACTCGAGTATCTCGGCCTCCAAGGCACGTACGTGCCGCAGGGCGGTTCGTATGCGAGCTTTCAGGGTTTCGCAAATGTCGCCGCGTGTTTTAACGGCGCGGCACCGGTTACCGATCCGACGCAATGTAACGGCGCATCGCAATATAACGCGCCGTCGGCACGAAATTTGATCGGCCAGAGCGTGCCGAGCTATTTTTTCTTTCCGAGTTCGTACATCCAAAACAACGAACCGCAGTTTTCGGCTGAGTTTCGCACGTCGATCAAAAACGATACGCTCTTACTTCGGCCGTATACGGCGCTCGTGAACCGCTTCATCAGCGGCGATCGTGAGAACCGCTATCCCGGCAACGGGGGCGGGTTCTTCCAAGTCACCAATTCCGCACGTTGCCAAGCCCAATTCGTCGCGCCCGATCCGAAGAATCCGAACGCCGGTGCGGCCGGCCCGTGTTTCAACAACACTTTCGGCGATCCGACGGGCACGGCGTACATCGGCGTCTCACCCGCGTCGTCGGTCGTGTACTCCACCACATCCACGGCACCCGTGTGTTCGGTTGCGATACCGTGTTACACGACGCGCACCGGTCAGCAAAACGATGGCAAGATCGGCTTCGGAACGCCATTTAGCCAACCGGAAGTCGATCGTCTCCGCGGCGTGACGTTCCAATATCTCCATCCGGTCCACGAGAATCTCTACAGCTTCAGCTACGATTACAATTCCGACGACACCAGTTCGACGACGGGCGATACCACGTCCGTCGCGACCGGCTGCACGGCGACACTCGGTGCACCGCCGAACGCCCTCCCGAACGGCCAATTCGCGCAACCCACGTGCGGGCTCACGAACCTCGCCTCGACGTCGATTGCGATTCCGCCGACGATCATTCGCAAGAATGATTTCGCGGTGACGGCGCTGCTTCAA
This sequence comes from Rhodospirillales bacterium, assembly GCA_043743145.1. GTDB lineage: Bacteria > Vulcanimicrobiota > Vulcanimicrobiia > Vulcanimicrobiales > Vulcanimicrobiaceae > JANYGA01. Next base: position 13,767 of record JAYTXC010000001.1, on the reverse strand, counting down.
CTCACGCCGAAACTCCAGTCGTCGCTCGGTCTTTACCTCACGAATTATCGCTCCGCCGCACAAATCGAAGATCCCGCCGTGCTTGCGGCGTTCACCGGTACGGCTGCGGCACCGGGCCTGGGTTCGGCCTACGCGCCCGTGGCGCTCGTGCCGCGCACGAACACCGTCAACCACCTCGATCCACACGTCGGCTTCACCTACCGCGTCAATCCCGAACTCAACCTGCGGATGAGCGGTGGATCGTCGGTCTCGTTGCCCTACGCTTCGCAGATCTCGGGTCTGGGTTCGGTGGATCGGCCAAACGGCTCGAACGGCGGCGCATACACGCTCTCACTCGCCAATGCAAATCTCCGTCCGGAAACGACGATCGCGTACGACTTCGGATTTGATTATCGCCTACCCGATGCGTCGATCTTCTCCGTCGACGCGTACGACAATACGGTGCACAACATCTTCGCATCGCTCTCGTTGCCGAGCGCCCCCGTCGCGGGCATCGTCGCTCCCGGCGGTTTCTTCGTCAATCAATTTATCAACGGTCCGATCGGCCGGTACGACGGTCTCGAACTCAACCTCAATAAATCCGTGCCACTCGGCTTCGGCTACACGTTGACGGGCACGTTCGAGCGCGCGTATCTCGACCAACTCTCGAACGGCATCTACACCGGTGCCGTCGCCCTCATCAACGGCAAACAGCTCGACGGTTCGGTCAATGGCCAAGCCTCGATTCCCTACGCCAAAGGCTACGGCGAAATTCGTTTCGCCGGCGCCCGCAACTCACTCGTGACGTTCGGTGCCGATTACGAAGGCAACAACAACACGACGTTTGGCCCCGCGTACGTGCTCTACAATTCGACGATCCGTTTCGAAGTCGCGCCCACCGTCGCGTTCCAAATGGCGATCGATAATCTCGGCAACCTCAACACGGGATCCGTTCTCGGCCGATCCCTCTTTAACCAGGGTAATGGGACGCTTCGTCTCGGGCCGGGCCCGGGCGGTAGCGTCATCAGCGCGGCACCGCGACCCAAGTCGCTGCAAGGCGTTAATCCGCGCACCCTGCGTTTCACGCTCCAACACCGCTTCTAATCGCGGTCAAGCGAGAGAACGGGTTCGGTGCTTCACGCCGGGCCCGTTTTCTTTTTGCCGCCACGACGACGTTTGAGGAGTTCGTCGCGCGTCGTCGTAGCATCGAGCATGCCCGCTTATTGGCTCTTCAAAAGCGAACCCGACACGTTCGGTTTCGATCGACTCGAACGCGAAGGCCGCACCGAATGGAGCGGTGTGCGCAACTATCAGGCGCGCAATTTTATGAAAACGATGCGCGTCGGCGACCTCGGTTTTTTCTATCACAGCAGCACGAAAGAGCCGGGTATCGCGGGCATCGTGCGCGTCACGCGCACGGCCTATCCCGATTTCACGGCACGCGATCCCAAGAGCGAATACTTCGATCGTAAAGCAACCGACGAGAAACCGATTTGGGAGATGGTCGACGTCGCGTTCGATCGCCGTCTGCCACGTTACGTCACGCTCGCCGAGTTGCGCGAAGAGCGAGAGCTCGTCGAAACGATGGTCCTCTTACGCAAAGGGACGCGGCTTTCGATTACTCCCGTGACAAAACGGGAGTGGGGGATCGTTTTGCGCCTCGCAGAACGCTCGCAAGCAACATGATCGAGCCGATACAACACCCCGAAGATCCCAACTGGGACGCGCGCGTTCGCGCGAGCTTTGCCAAGCAAGGCGCGATGCAATTACTCGGTGCGAGAATTGCCGAATTGCAACCGGGCAACTGCACGATCGAACTCCCGTATCGCGACGAACTCGCCCAACAGCACGGCTACTTCCATGCCGGTATTACGAGCGCGATCGCCGACTCCGCCGGGGGATACGCCGCGCTAACGCTCTTCCCCGCGCTCTCCGACGTCCTTACCGTCGAGTTCAAAATCAACCTCATCGCACCCGCGCGTGGCGGAACGCTCGTCGCCGAAGCGAGCGTGGTTCGCAGCGGCCGCACGCTCACGATTTGCACCGTCGACGTCTGCGTCGATCGCGATGGCGAGCGCATCCCGTGCGGGCTCATGCAGCAGACGCTTATTCGTATCGACCCGAAGTAATTACCGCGCGCGCACGGCCTCGAGCATCGCCTCCTGGGCATTGAATGCCGCTTCGCCGGGTTCCGGGAATCGGCGGACGTAGGTTCCCGCCGCCGTGAGCCATCGCGTCTTGCACGTATCGCGTTGCACGACGTCGAGAATGTCGCGCACGATCGTGCGGCGGATCTCAGGATCGAGCACCGGCACCATCGTCTCGATGCGTCGATCGAGATTGCGCCCCATCCAATCGGCGCTGCCGATGAAGACCTCCGTATCGCCGCGGTTGACGAAGGCAAAGATGCGCGAATGTTCGAGGAAGCGCCCGACGATGCTCCGCACGCGAATCGTCTCGCTCACGCCCGGCACGCCCGGTCGGAGTTCGCACATTCCGCGCACCACGAGATCGATCGGAACGCCCGCCTGCGACGCGCGATACAGGGCCTGGACGATCCGGCGATCGCTGATCGCATTGAGCTTGGCAACGATGCCCGACGGTTTGCCCGCACGCGCGTTTTCGGTCTCGCGTTCGATGAGATCGAAGAACCCGCTGCGCAGGGTCGTCGGGGCGACGAGCAGCTTTTCGTATTTCGTCGTCTTCGAAAACCCCGTGAGGCGATTGAAGAGATGCGTCACGTCTTCGCCGAGTTCGGGACGACACGTGAAGAGCGAGAGATCGGTGTAGATCTTCGCCGTCTTGTCGTTGTAATTGCCCGTCCCGAAGTGCATGTACCGTCGGATGCCGTCGGGCTCGTCACGCACCACCAAGATAACTTTCGCGTGCACCTTGAGGCCGGGTAAGCCGTACACGACGTGCGCGCCGACGCGCTCGAGATTGCGCGCCCAGTGGATATTATTCTCTTCATCGAATCGCGCTTTGAGTTCGATGAGCGTCGCGACTTGTTTGCCGTTCTCGACCGCTTCCACGAGCGCACCCACGATCGGAGAATTTCCCGACGTGCGATAGAGCGTCTGTTTGATCGCGAGCACTTGCGGATCGGCCGCGGCCTGCTTGAGAAATTGCACGACCGGATCGAACGAATCGTAGGGATGGTGCAGTAAGAGATCGCCCTCGCGAATCGCCGCGAAGATATCGGTCTCACCGAGCAACCGGCGCGGAATTGCGGGCGCGAACGGCGGATCGTGAAGCTCGGGTCGATCGAGGCCGACGAGCGTAAAGAGATCGTTCGCGCCGAGCATCGCATCGATCTCATAGAGATCGACCTCTTCGAGGGCGAGTGCCTCGAGTAGCATCTCGCGCAAATGCGCGGGCATCGCGGCTTCCACTTCGAGCCGCACGGGCTCGCCGAATCGTCGCTTGCGCAGTTCGGACTCGATCGCGCGCAAGAGATCGTCGGCCTCGTCTTCCTGGAGATCGAGGTCGGCGTCACGCGTGACACGGAAGCCGTACGATGCGCGAATATCGAGGCCGGGGAAGAGCGCGTCGAGATTGTGTGCGATCACGTCTTCGAGCATCACGAAGTGCGTCTCGCCTTCACCCGCCGCGACGGGCACGAGGCGCGGGAGACTCTGCGGCACTTTTACGCGCGCGAAGCGCATGACGAGCCCATCGCTCGTCTGTTCGTACATCTCGACGCCGAGTGAGAGCGAAAGATTGGAGATGTACGGAAACGGATGGCCGCGATCGACGGCGAGCGGCGTGAGCACGGGGAAGACGCGATCGGCAAAAAAGCGGCGACAGTCCGCGCGTCGCGCGTCGTCGAGATCGACGTACCGTCGGATCGCGATGCCCTTGCGCTCGAGGGCGGGCAGCAGCGTTCCCGTCAGCAGTTTCGAGAAGCGTGCGAGCGACGGGCGCAGACGTTCGGAGATCGCCGTGACTTGCTCGACGGGGAGGCGCCCGTCGTTGGAGCGCTTGACGATCTCCGCTTCGATCTGCTGTTTGAGCGCGGCGACGCGGATCATAAAATATTCATCGAGATTGGTCGAAAAGATCGCCATGAATTTAAGGCGTTCGAGCAGCGGATTTCGCTCGTCGAGGGCTTCCTCGAGCACGCGATCGTTGAATTCGAGCCACGAAAGTTCGCGACTGTAAAAAAGCGACGGGTCGTCGAGGGAGATGGGCGGGGCATCCCCATCCGATGCGTCTTCGGCTGCGAGAGCCTGCGATGGGACGATCATTTGCTAGCGGATTCGGCGCCCACGGCGCAAACCCACGCCAGGTCCATGCTCGATTTTCTCATCCACCTTCGCGATCACATCGCCCTCGCAATCGTCGCGCTCGGGGCGGCGCTCGCGATCGGCTTGCCACTCGGTGCGTTCGCCGCGCGGACGCCGCGTCTGCGCGCCGCCACGCTCGGTGCCATCGGGATCGGCCGCGTGGTACCGAGCCTTGCGGTGCTCGCGTTGATGTTGCCGATCGTTGGCGTCGGCTTCACACCGGCCGTGCTCGCCCTCGCGCTCTTGGCGATCCCACCGATCGCGATCAACACCGATCTCGGGTTGCGTTCGGTGCCCGAGACGGTTCGCGAGGCCGCGCGTGGCCTCGGGATGGACGCGGGCCAAGTCCGCGCGCGCATCGAGTGGCCGCTCGCGCTTCCGATCGTCTTTGCCGGCATCCGCACCGCCTCCGTCGAGGTCGTGGCGAGCGCGACGCTCGCGGCATTCATCGGCGGGGGGGGGCTCGGTGAGTACATCATCAATGGCATCGCGCTCAACGATACGGGTCTCTTGCTCGAAGGTGCCGCGACCGTCGGCGCACTCGCACTCGCCATCGGCGGCGTGCTCGCAGCCGTGGAGGGGCGCCTCGCGCAAGGCACGACGACGAGCGCGCGGAAGCCGCGCGCATGAAGATCACGCGTGCCCGCGCCCTCGCCCTCATCGGATCCACGGCAACGCTCGCCGCGTGCAGCGGCGGTGCCGACGGCAAACATCCCATCGCCATCGGCTCCAAAGATTTCACCGAGGAGCTGATCCTCGGCGAAATGTACGCGCTTATTTTGGAACAAAACGGCTTCACCGTCACGCGAAAACTCAATCTCGGCGGAACACAGGTTGCGATGGCGGCGCTGCAACGCGGCGATATCGATCTCTATCCCGAATACACGGGCACGGCGCTCCTCACGCAACTCAAAGCGACGCCGAGTAAGGACGCCGCGGCGAATTACGAGACGGTCAAAGCCTACTACGATACGCACTACAAACTCACATGGCTCGATGCGGCACCGTTCAACGACACGCAAGCCCTCGCCACGACGCAAACGATCGCGAGGAAGTACGGCATCAAAACGCTGAGCGATCTCAGCAAAGTGGCACCGCAGCTGCGACTCGGCGCGATTCCCGAATTCGTCAAGCGCGAAGACGCGCTACCGGGTTTACGCAAAGCCTACGGTGGTTTCGCGTTCAAAGATATCAAGCTCTTCACCATCGGCCTCAAGTACAAGGCGCTGACCACCGGCAACGTCGATGTCGTCGTCGCATTCGGAACCGATGGCCAGATCGATGTCGACAAGCTCGTCGTCTTCGAAGACGACAAACACTTCTGGCCGAGTTATCAAGTCGCACCCGTCGTGCGGAACGAGCTTCTCGCGACCTACCCCGCGATTGCAAAGCATCTCAACAAACTCCAACCGCTGCTCACCGATGCGATCATGCGCGGTCTCAACGCGCAGGTCGACGGCGCTAAGAAAGAGCCCAAAGACGTCGCCGCGGAATTCCTAAAAACGCACGGCTTCGCGTAGTGGCGGGGGCGAGCGTTGCGATCCGCGGCGTCTCCGTCGCATATCCCGACGCCGATCGCGCCGCCGTCGACGACGTAACGCTCGAAGTCGCCGCGGGCGAACTCGTCGTCTTGCTCGGGCCTTCCGGTTGCGGCAAGAGCACGCTCTTGCGCACCATCAATCGTCTCGTCGTTCCCGATCGCGGCGACGTCTTCGTCGATGGAACGAGCGTTCGAGAAACGGTTCCCGAGGCGCTTCGCCGCGGCATCGGGTACGTGATTCAAGCCGTCGGTCTTTTTCCGCACATGCGGGTCGCGAAAAACATTGGTATCGTCCCCGAACTCCTGGGCTGGGATCGCGCACGCATCGACGCACGCGTCGATGAATTGCTCGCCCTCGTCGCACTCGATCCGGCGCGATATCGCGCGCGATTGCCGCGCGAACTCTCCGGCGGCGAAGCCCAACGCATCGGCGTCGCGCGAGCACTCGCGGCCGAGCCGCGCGTCTTGTTAATGGACGAACCATTCGGCGCGGTCGACGCGCTCGTCCGAACGACGTTGCAAGATGAAACCAAACGCATCCACCGCGCGCTCGGGACGACGATCTTCTTCGTGACACACGACGTCGATGAAGCCTTGCGCATCGCCGATCGCATCGTCGTCATGAACGCGGGCAAAATCGTCCAGGCCGATACACCGCTGCGCATGCTCGCGCACCCGGCAACGACGTACGTGGAGGCGCTGCTCGATACGCGCGACACCGTGCGCCGCTTGAGTTTACTGCGCGTCCGCGACGCGCTGACATTCGGCGCGCGGTCCGATGCGAGCGTTCCCACAATTGCCGAAGATGCGACCCTTCGCGAGGCGCTCGCGCTCCTACTCGCGGGCGCTTCGCGCATCGCCGTCCGCGATCGGGACGGAGCGAGCGTCGATTTCGATTCCGTTCGCGCGGCGCTTGCGGCATCGTGAACGCGATCCATTTCGGCGACCTCGGTTTGCGCATCGCGCAGCACCTGCTCATCGTCGCAATCGCACTCGCGATCGCGTTTACGATCGCGCTTCCGCTCGGCATCGTGGCGGCGCGCGACGCGCGCGTGCGCGGACCCGTCCTCGGCATCCTCGGCGTCATCTACACGTTGCCGAGCCTCGCCGTCTTCGCGTTGCTCATTCCGATCTTCGGACTCGGCCTCGTCACGACCGAAATCGCGCTCGTCGGATACGCGCAGATGATCCTCGTGCGCAATATCGTGGTGGGGCTCATGGCCGTTCCCGCGCCGATGCGCGATGCGGCGCGCGGACTCGGTATGACCGACGTGCAAATTTTCTGGCGGGTCGACGCCCCGCAGGCGCTTCCGATCGTCATCGGGGGCCTTCGTCTTGCAGCCGTCGCCACGATCTCGATTGCGACACTCGCGGGCAAAATTGATGCCGGCGGCCTCGGTGCGATGCTCTTCGCCGGCCTCGACAACGACGACCCGGCGCGAATCGTCACCGGGAGCATCGCGGCCGCCGCTCTCGCAATCGGCGTCGATGCAATCCTGCGGCGCATCGAAAGCCTGGCGGCCGAACGCGCGCGATAAGCAGTAACCGCCCCGCGATTCGGGTACGCTTGCGGCTATGAGTGCAACAAACGATCTTACGGGCACCGTCGTTCTCGTGACGGGGGCGAGTTCGGGCATCGGCGAGGCGACGGCTCGTGCCTTTGCGGAGCACGGCGCGCACGTCGCGCTCGTCGCACGGCGTCGCGATCGGCTCGAAGCTCTGGCAACCACGATCCGTGGCCATTACGGTTCGGCCGTCGTCATCGAAGCCGATATCACCGATGACGCGCAAGCACGCGATGCCGTGGCCCGGACCATCGCGGAATTCGGGCGACTCGATACGCTCGTCAATAATGCCGGCGTCATGCTGTTGGGCACGATCAGCGACGCGGACCCGATGAACTGGAAGCGCATGCTCGACCTCAATGTCGGCGCGCTCATGCAGCTCACCCACGCCGCGCTCCCACACCTCAAAACCGCCGCCGCCGAAGGCCCGCGATACGTCGCCGATATCGTCAACATCAGCTCGGTTGCGGGACGCGTTTCACGCAGCGGTTCCGGCGTCTATTCGGCAACGAAATTCGCGGTTGGCGCCTTCTCGGAATCGCTCCGGCTTGAGGTCACCAAAGCGCACGTGCGCGTCGCGCTCGTCGAGCCCGGGCTCGTCGCAACCGAATTACTCGATCACAACGATGCCACGGTGCGCGCCATGGTCGCCGAGCGTTTCGGCTCGATCGAAAGCCTCCACGCGGACGATATCGCAAACGGTATCGCCTACATCGTGACCCGCCCGCGCCACGTCGCGATCAACGAACTGCTGATCCGGCCGACCGAGCAAGACGTCTGAATCCAAACGTTTGAGGTGCGACGTGCCGATATCTCCATTACGTCATGGATCCGATTCGACGCGTCCTCGCGGCGCTCGGCGCAAGCCTCGACCGGCCTCATCCACTCGTGGAAACGATCGTGGCACTCGAACGCGCGCTGCGCACGTCGCTCGGTCTCCACGCCGTTCGCATCGTCGTCGGCAACGGCGATCTCGATGTCCCAGCGGGCGCGTTCGCACGCGATCTCCATCTCGATGGCAACGTCGTCGGTCGGATCGCCTGCATTCCCGAGCTTGGTTCCGACACCTTAGAAGCGGCAGCGATCCTCGCCGATCTCGCCCTCCCCCTCGCACTCGCGATTGCCTGGCACGAACGCGACGACGATCGCGAGCGCCTCACGCGGGTCGCGCGCACCGACGCCTTAACCGGAATCGCCAATCGCCTCGGGTTCGACGAACGCTTTGAGAGCGCGTGGTTCCAATGCCGCGAGAACGCCACACCACTCGGCGTCGCGATCCTCGATATCGATTTCTTCAAATCCTACAACGATACGTACGGCCATACGCTCGGCGATCGATGTCTCATCGACGTCGCCGGAATGATCGCGCAGTGGAGCCGATCGGAGCGCGCGTTCGTCGGACGCTACGGTGGTGAAGAATTTGGCGTGATCTTCGAAAACACCGCACCCGACGACGTCGTACGCGCGCTCGATACGCTTCTCGCAAATCTCGAACGCCGACCGATCCCCCATGCCGGGAGCACCCTGCACCGTATTTCGCTCAGTGCCGGTCTCGCGACGACCGTCCCCGGGACGCGCGCTGCGCGCGGCGATCTCATCGACGAAGCCGATCGCGCGCTCTACCGTGCGAAGCTTCTCGGACGAAATCGCATCTGCGTGGGCAGGCGCACCTCCGCCGGACCGATCGTTTCGCGTTCGGCGACGCGACCGCAACCACGCCTCGGCGCGGGACCGACGGTCGGCCGCGATGCCGACCTCGCACGCGCGATCGCGGGCTTACGCCAATCGCGTCTGCTCGCACTCGTCGGACCGTCGGGGATCGGCAAGAGCCGCCTCGCAGCCGATATCAGCACCCGCGCGCACGCGCACTTTCCCGATGGCGTTGCCTATCTCGACCTTGCGCAATTCGCCGTCGATGCCGATCCCGTCGCCGCGCTCTGCGGAACGCTCGAGATCGTCGTCGGCGATGCGAGCGTCCTTGCCTCCGTCTGCGAGGCCTTGCGCGATCGAAGCGCACTCGTCATTTTCGATAATATTGTGGTCGACGGCTTCGAGAGACGCATTGCCGCGCTCTGCGAAGAGCTGCTCGCATCGTGTCCGTCACTCGCGATCATCGCAACGGCGCGCGTGCGATTGGGGTGCGCGTACGAACGTGTCGTTGTCGTGCCGCCGCTCGGTGACGCAGCCTCCCTCGAGCTGTTATGCGAACGTGTCGGAACGGCGCCGAGTCGAATTGAAAGCTCGGCACTAGCCGATATCGCGCGAGCCCTCGGCGGCTCGCCCGCGCTCATCGAAGCGATCGCCCCGTTCGTTCGTGCCGACGGTGCGGAGCGCGTTGCGGGCCGCCTCCGGACGCTCTGCGACGTCAGCCTCGTCGCCGCCGATATCGAGACGCTCTTCGCTCACGTTTGAGCGCTCTACGGATCGGCGTGGACCACGACTTCGATCATCGCTTCGACGACGATGGGATCGAACTGCGTGCCGCGATGTTCGCGCAACTGATCGAGTGCGTTGAGAGGCGACATCGGCAGACGATACGGACGCCGTCCGATCATCGCGTTGAACGCATCGGCGACCGCAACGATCCGCGTGGCAAGCGAGATCTGCGAGCCGGCAAGATTGTCGGGATAGCCTTTGCCGTCGAGGCGTTCGTGATGCGAGCGAACCGTCGATGCAAATTGGCGGAGCGGCTTGTAACTCGCGACGATCTCTTCACCCGCGGACGTATGGGCGCGCATGACCGACCATTCTTCGACGGTGAGCGCTCGCGCCGCGCCGAGAATATCCCGCGGCGTCGCCATCTTGCCGACATCGTGGATGAGCCCGCAGCGAGCGACGTAGGTGATCTCGTTTTCCGAGAGCGAGAGGCGGCTCGCGACGCGAGCGCACCACGCCGAGACCGCGTGCGAATGCTCGCTCGTAAGAGGATCGGCACGTTCGAGACGGTCGAGAAGATTATGGATGAGCCGCCCGATATCGTCTGTGGCGTTCGCGTCGCTCGGCACGTGCCGACGACGCGGTTTGAACGCAATTCCGCCGATCGATTGTTCGAGTGACGCGAGATCGAGCGAGAAGGGCGAATGATCGTCGCCGCGCTCTTCGAGCGAGGTCGCAATCGCACGACACGCACCCGCGAGCATCGACCCGATTTGCGGTAACTCGCGATGGAATTCACACGTCGTATCGACCCACGACAGAACCTCGAGATACGATCCGCGTCCGTACGCATCGAGCACGCGATCGAAGAATGCTTCGGCGACGACGTCGACGGCGAGGGTTCGCTGCTCCTCGAGAACGCCCATCGTGACGATGCGCCAAATGATTTCGTCGCGATGTTGGTCGAGGATTCGCGGAATGAGCATGCTTGTGGCCATGTTAGATCGCCTCCTCGAGAGCGCGGAATCGGGATGACGGGCGTTCGAAGATCGATCGATGGCGCACGACGGCACGTCGCATTGCCGCGCGATCGCAACCGAGTTTCCGCGCGATCTCGCCGATTCGCGGATCGACGTTGGGAACGCTCGTCTCGGCCCACGTAACGATCGCGACCCGCTCGTCGATCGTCAGATTTTGGAGCCGACGGATCGCATTGTCGGCGAGTGGCAAGAGCATCACCGTCCGCACGACGCCGCCGAAGCCAGAGCCTTCGAGTTCGCGCAACGTCGCGAGCAAGGCGGTCGCGTTTCCGCGCCCACAGAAGCGTTCGCCGAGGGCATAAGCGAGGTCGCGGAGCGAGCGGAGCCGGCTCGAAATCGCTTCCGGCGACGCGTCGATTGCGGCGAGGGTCTGCGCGCTCAGTTCGCTTTGGCCCAAAATCGTGAGTGCGAGGGCGACGAAGATGCGCGCGCGCTGCACGCGCAGGTCGACGAGCGGCACCCGATCGAGGATTTCGAGCGCAATGCGCACCGCACGTGCCGCTTCGTCGACGAGTCCGGCAGCCGCCGCGTAGAATGCGATCTCGGCATGGCGGAGCGCCTTGCGATCGAGAGACCATTGCTCGTCGGCACTCGACGCGAGCAAACGATAGGCGCCGACGAAGTCACCGCGCCAACTCGCGCGCATCGCCTGCGTCGGCAAGAGCCCTTCGTAGACCAAACGACCCGAGCATGGCATATCGAGGGCTTTTATCTTGTCGTCGATTCGCGCGGCTTCACTTTCGTTTCCGCGCTCGACTTCGATTTCGAGCATCGCGACGACCGCCATGAGGTGATCGCCGAGGCTACCGGATTTCGCCGCGCAGTCGCTCATTGCGTCGAGCAGACGAACGCTTTCCCGCGGATCGTCATCGATATCGGCTGCGACGTTGTATAGCACGCTCAGTGCGCTCGCAGCGACATCGAAAAATCCACGTTCGGTCGCACGATCGAGCGCGCTCGTCGCGAGCGCCTTCGCACGCACCGCATCGCCGAGATAGAGTGCGACGTACGACGCTTGATGATGGGCCTTCGCGTAGAGATGATCGTTTGGCGATTCGTTCGCGAAATCGAGTGCAGCTGCAACGCTCGCCTTCGCATCGTCGAGACGCTTGTGGAAAACGTAAGCTGGCCCGAGCGACGCACGCGCGTAGGCGCGCAGATCCGCCGACGTCGCAGCGTCGGTAACGAGCGCTTCGAGGCACGCGATCGCTTCAGGCCGGAAAAACCGCAGGAGATGCGTGCAATATTGGAAGCTGATGTGCGCGCGTAACGACGCATTGGCCGCACGGTCGATCGCGAGCTGAAACCACGATTCCGCTGTATCGAAGCGACCCGACCGAGACTCGGCGATGGCTTTGATCGCAAGAACGACGGAGTTGCCCATCTGCATGAAAGGATCGAGCGACGCGATCGCTTCGTGCATCGACTCGCCGTAGCCCGATTCCAAAAACGCGAAGCCGTGCGATTCGATGATATGCACGACGCCGGCAAAATCGCGTTCGCGCATCCGATAAACGAGTGCCTCGCTCATGCGATTGGCATGCTCGAGCGCGGATGCCGCGCGGAGGTTTGCGGCTCGAACCGCCGCGGTGCCGCGTTCGCCGAGCCGACGAAGCGACGTCTCGATGAAGAGGTGGTGATAGCGTACGCTACCATCGCGCTCGACCACGAGTTGCGGTGCCGTCGCGACGATGCGCTCGAGCAAGAGCGCGGCATCGGTGTAGCCCGCCGCTTCGAAAAGCGCCGCGTCGACCTCGGGAAAGACCGACGTTTCGATGACGAGGTCGCGTTCGTCCGGTGCGAGACCGAGCATCGTCTCATCGGCGAACGCTTCGAAGGCATCGCCCCCGCGAGCGAGCATGCGTTCCGCCGCAATCGGTCGCGCACCAAGCGTGTGCAGACCAAAGGCAAACGCCGAAGGTGCACCGCCGGTGAGTTCGGCAAGTTCGGCCACGCACGCGATATCGAGATTGGGTGCGATGGTCGCCGCGATCGCGCGTGCTTCCGCTTCATCGAGCCGCAAGACGCTTTCGTCGATCGGCACGTCGCAATCGCGATGGGCGAGCCAGGTTGCGATCGGAAGATCGGCACTCGAGCGCGTCGCGACGATCCAGCGCGTGCTCCCGCGCGTCTTCGCAATCGCCATTGCGAGAAACTTCGCGATGGCCGCGTCGCCATCACCGTGATGATAATCGTCGATGACGATCAAGAGTTCGCTGCCCTCGAGGTGTTCGGCGACCCACGCCGCGAGAATCTCGGCAGGCGCGTTCGATTGCGCGGCACGTTCGTGCGCGATCGCGAGCGACTGCGCGACGCGCGGTAGCGTCGGCGCGAGGACGGCGGCGAAGCCACGCACGAAGCGGGTGAGCGACCCGTGCGATTTGCGAACATCGAAACGAACGACCGGTGTTACGAGCGTGTCGAGGTAGTGCGCCAGCGCCACGCTCTTGCCGAATCCGGCTTTCGCGGCGATGACGGCGACGGGGAAGGTCGCGCGCTCGGCGACGCTCCGCACGACGCGCTCGCGAACGAGCGATGGGTGCGCCATCTTAGAATCCGCCAAGACCCTGAGGAACGCCGAGACCCGTCGCCACGTCACCATTCGAATTCGAGAAGTTGACGACGGGCAAGAACTGATTGTGATTCGTGTAGAGACGTGAGGCCCCGATGCCCGCGAGCGAATTCCCGGAAAGTGCTTCGAGCCCGGCGACGATCGGCGCGGCGACACTGGTTCCACCAATGACGCTCCAGCCGCCCGCAATACTGTTATAAATCCAAATGCCGGTGTACGGATCGGCGACCGCCGCCACGTCGGCAACGGAGCGGCGCGGGCACGACCCAACCTGCCAGGAGGGTTTGGCAAAGATCGCGCTGCAGCCGTATCCCGAACCGCGCCAGAGCGATTCGGCGAGCGTCGTTCCACTCACGGCAAGCGACGTTCCGGCGACTGCGATCGCCTTCGTGGAGGCTGCCGGAAAGTA